>NZ_JBSFAI010000015.1:0-172592 GCF_056280165.1 Ralstonia sp. 110700041-2
GGCTATCTGTGAATCTCGACTTCTTCATCTGCAGAACTCCCTCTTAACGAGAAAATTCTACTTCTCCCAGCGGTGGATTTCAGGGGGTATTACCCGTCCGCTGGTTCTGGTGCGCGCCGCTGCACTGCGTCGTCCGGCGTTGCTGTCCGTGATGGCTTTGCTGCCGGTCTCCATCCAGGCTGCCCGCGCGGAAGATGCGCCCGTTTCTTCACCGGCTGCCGATGCGCTGCCCATCGCCGGTGGCGAGCTGGGCGACCGCTTTGGCTTTCATGGCCAATCCACCTGGGTCTGGCAAGCCAAGCCCGCTTTCAAGTCGCCGTACAGCGGTGACAACAGCCTGACAGCGGATCGCGCCACCAGCTATTCCTTCAGCACCACGCTCGACCTGGGCATGCGGCTGTGGAAGGGTGGCGAGTTTCACTTCAACCCGGAAGTCGTGATGGGCAAGGCGTTCTCGGATCTGCATGGTCTGGGCGGCCCGACCAACGGGGAGTTGGCCAAGGTCACAGGCACCGACCCGACGCTGTACCGCGCCCGCGTGTTCCTGCGTCAGACCTGGGGCCTGGGCGGTGATACGGAAAAGGTCGATGCCGATTTCAACCAGTTCGCTGATGTGGTCGACAAGCGCCGCGTGGTGCTGACCGTGGGCAACCTGCCGGTGCTCGACGTGTTTGATGCAGTGGAGTACGCGCACGATCCGCGCACGCAGTTCCTGAACTGGTCGTTCATGACGCATCCGTCGTTCGACTATGCAGCGGATGCTCGCGGCTACAGCTGGGGGCTTGCGCTCGAGTACATCGATAGCGAGCTTGGCTGGGCGGTGCGCGCGGGCCGTTTCCTCCAGCCGGTCGAGTCCAATGGTTTGCCGCTCGACACGCGTTTCCTGAAGCACTACGGCGACATGGTGGAGCTTGAAAAGCGCTACACGCTGTTCGGCCAGGAGGGCAAGGTGCGCTTGCTGGGCTGGCGCAACTTCGCGCGCATGGGCCGCTTTGATGATGCGATTGCGCTCGGGCAGGCCACCGGTGCCGCGCCAGACCTGAGCCAGGTGCGGCGCGAGCACGCCAAGGTGGGCGTCGGCCTGTCGTTCGAGCAGAAAGTGGGCGAAAACCTGGGCCTGTTCACCCGCCTGAACTGGTCGGATGACAAGACCGAGACCTATGCTTTTACCGAGGCGGGCCGCAACGTGTCGTTCGGCGGTCTGCTCAAGGGCACGTCCTGGGGGCGGCCGAATGATGTGTTGGGGGCGGCCTTTTCGCTCAACATGCTGGGCCCGGATCATCGTGCCTATCTGGCGGCGGGCGGCAGCGGCGCCTTCCTGGGTGACGGCGCACTGAACTATGGCCACGAGCGCATACTCGAAGTGTTCTACAGCTTTCAACCGGTCAAGGGCATCACGCTCAGCCCCGATTTTCAGTTGATCCAGAACCCCGGTTACAACCGGGACCGCGGGCCTGCCAAGTTCTTTGGCATTCGTGCCCACGCGGAGTTCTAACGCCTACGGAGGACCCATATGGACAGTCCGAGTCGACCTTATCCGACAACCACATCAGTTTCCCACTAGGCCAGTCCGCCGCACGGTTTTCCCTGCTGCTGACTTGCCGCCCAGGCAAGGCAGCGGTGTCTGCATCGCTCCTTGATTGTTTGAATCTGCCGCCAGGGTAAGACGACCCCTGTGCGGCGATTGCCGCATGCCATGCACCCGTCGTGCGCATGTGGCGAGGAGTACCTATGCGCAAATTCAACATCCCCGCCCGTCGTTTCTCGGCAATCGCGCTGCCGTTCAGCTCGCCGTTCGTGCAGGCCCGGGCCGGTGCGCCCGAGCGTGCCAACGCCGTGCCCGCCACCTCCAACCGGCGTGCTGACGACGGTGGGCAGCCGCTCTCCAACCACGGCTACGCTGCCGCTGCCGTCCGGCTGTCGCGCACCTATTGGTAACCGGTGGGTCATCCAATCACCCAATAACAAATCGGAGGTCGCTATGACCCAACTGACTTCGGGCATCGACACACCACCACGTCATGCCGCTCTCGACGACGCCCATGTGGGCGACATCCGTGGGGCGCTCGGCACCATCGCCCACCATGACACCGGCGCGCGTGATAGCTGGCGTGCGCGCTTGCGTACATTGCTCGCCATCCTCGGGCCCGGCCTGATCGTGATGGTCGGCGACAACGATGCCGGCGCCTTCGGCACCTACACGCAGGCCGGGCAGAACTACGGCACCACGCTGCTCTGGACGTTGCTGCTGCTGATCCCTGTGCTGTACGTGAACCAGGAGATGGTGCTGCGCCTGGGCGCCGTCACGCGCGTCGGCCATGCGCGGCTGATCTTTGCGCGCTTCGGCAAGTTCTGGGGCAGCTTCTCCGTCATCGACCTGTTTCTGGTGAACGCGCTGACCTTGGTGACGGAATTCATCGGCATCAGCCTGGCGCTGGAGTATCTCGGCATCCCGCGTCATTGGGGCGTGTGTGCAGCGGCCGCGCTGGTGATGCTGGCCGCCTCCACGGGCGACTTCCGCCGCTTCGAGCGCTTTGCGCTGCTGCTGGTGGCGGGCAGCCTCACGCTTATTCCCATCTTTGTGATGGTGCACCCGCCGATGGGGCAGGTGGCGCGCGACTTCTTCGTGCCTGCTCTACCGGCCGGTGCACCGCTGGCGGAGGTAATGCTGCTGATCATCGCCATCGTGGGGACGACGGTGGCGCCGTGGCAGTTGTTCTTCCAGCAGAGCTACGTGATCGACAAGCGGATCACCGCGCGCTTCATCCGCTATGAGCGAGCGGACCTGTGGCTGGGCATCGTGCTCGTGATTGCCGGTGCCGTGGCGATGATCGCCTTCAGCGCGCAGGCCTTCCACGGTACGCCAGAGTTTGGCAACTACACCGATGCACTGGGCACGGCGAAAGGGTTGGAAGCGCACTCGGGCCGCTGGGCCGGTGTGCTGTTTGCGATCGCGCTGTTGGACGCCAGCATCATCGGCGCATGCGCGGTGTCGCTGTCCACGGCCTATGCTATCGGCGATGTGTTCGCTGTACGGCATTCGCTGCATCGCAAGCCGACGGAGGCCAAGGGTTTCTATGCGATTTACTTCGGGCTGACGCTGCTGGCCGCAGGGTTGGTGCTGACGCCGGGTGTGCCGCTCGGGCTGTTGACCAACGCGGTGCAATCACTGGCCGGCGTGCTGCTGCCGAGCGCGACGGTGTTCCTGCTGCTGTTGTGCAATGACAAGGCTGTGCTGGGCCCCTGGACGAACGGCCGCGCGATGAACATCTTCACCGGCGGTGTGGTGGCGGTGCTGGTGATGCTCTCCGTCATCCTGACGGCGGCGGTGCTGTTTCCCGGCATCGGCGAATTCGAGATCGGCGCGATCCTGATCGGCGGTTCGCTCATCGCCATTGTCATGTCGCTGGTGTTGTGGCACATCGAGCGGCGCAGTCATCGATCCCAGCATCCACTGCGCGTGAGCGTGCTCGATCGCGACCACTGGACCATGCCGCCGCTGGAGCAGCTCACGCCAGCACGTTGGACACCGCTCAAGCGCACGTGGATGTTTGTGCTGCGGGCTTATCTCGTGGTGGCCGCTGGACTGGTGCTGGTGCGGATCGCTGGGCTGGTGACGGGATGAGGCTAGGCCAACAGCCTACATACATCTTGCCTCACGCGCCGGGTAGCTGAAGCGGTTTTGAGTCCAGTTTGCCAACGGGGACAAGGGGTTGCTCGCAATCCCGGATGTTCACGTATACGTGCGCGTCCTTTTTCAACGGGCTGTCGAGAGGCAGTTGCACCACCACGTGTTGCAGTTTATGGCTGCTATGCATATATCTGCCGGCCGTGGTTCCGAAGTCGAACCTTACGACAGCAACCGGAGGATACGCTGCAGACAGGTCTCGCCTTTGGCGGCACAGCGCTCCGAACCGCCCCAGATCCGCTGGTGCACCAATCTTTTCGATTTCTCCGAGTCTCCATCCCTCGTCGTAGGCATATTTGCCTTCATAGATAGTCGAGCAACCGGCGAGGGACATGACCAGCATTGTGCTCATGGTGCGCATCTGCAGTGCGGAAGGAAGAGAGCGCATTCTGAGAACTCCTACCATCATCTGCCTCTTGATACTCCATTTGGACCTATGGCCACGAACCTGTTCGATAGGCATAGCGCATACTTGAAAAGTCCTGCCCTCCATTCAATGTAGGTCACGTCTCCCACACAGTGATACCGTACAAATCACAGTGCGCTATTTGTCGAACGCGGTAAAAGAGGAAGACCGACAGAGTGAAAACGAAAACGCATCTCATGCAGGTTTTCGTTTGCGTCACCGGGTTATTCGGAAAAACGCATGCACGACGTCTATGCTTCGGCTGCCAGAAATTGGAGCCCCCCATGCAACACACTCGCTTATCCAGCCTTGTTGGAGTCATCGCAACGGTACTGGGTCTAACTGCGCTTCCGGCGTATGCCGTCCTTCCTGATGAGATTCAGGTCTACACCGGTGACATCAACGCGCCCGGCGAGTTTGGACTGGAGTTGCATCTGAACACGACGCCAAGCGGCATTGGAGGACCGTCTTATCCGCGCGAGGTCACGACACCGCATGGCTGGCGGGGCACTGCTGAATTCTCTTACGGCTTGACGCCTTCGGTGGAACTCGGTGTGTACGTCCCAACCGCGCTCACGCGCGAAAATACCTACTACGTCACCGGGCCAAAGGTGCGCGTCAAATGGATGCCCGTCCGACCCGAAGACGGTGTCGGTTACTTCGCTGGTCTCAACGTCGAGCTTGCTCATGTTGCAAGTCGCTTTGAGCAATCACAACAAGCGGTAGAGCTCCGGCCGATTTATGGCTATCAGAATGAGCAATGGCTATGGGCGCTCAACCCGGTGCTCGACTGGAATCTCTCCGGCCAGGATCGCAGTGGCGTGCCTGAATTCGCCCCGGCCCTCAAGATCGCCCGTACGGTGTCCACAGGCATTCGTGCCGGATTGGAGTACTACGCCGGTCTGGGTCGCGTCGACCATGTCTTGCCATTATACGAACAACAGCACACGGCCTTTCTCGCGTTTGACGTGGATCGCAAGCCGTTCGTTTTCAACTTTGGCGTGGGCAGAGGCTTAACGCGCGCCACCGACCGGTGGACGTTCAAATGGATCTTTGAAGTCCCATTGAGTTAACCGTCAGCCCTCAGCGAGAAGGCTGGCGCCTCATCGGTTTTAGCGCCGTGCGACGTCAGCGTTGGGCCGGTTCCACCACCCGCCACCTAGGGCTTGAAACAGCGCTGCCGTATCGGCGAATCGGTTTGCACGCGCCCCAATCGTGGCTTGCACAGCAGTCTGGTAGGCCTGTTCTGCATTCAGCACCGCGAGGATGTTGACCTGGCCGATCGCGCGCTGCCTATCCGTGATGTTTAGAGTTCGGTGTGCTGCCTGTTCGGATCTGAGCGCGGCTTTCAGCACGTCGGCATCGGCATCTAGCGCGTGCAGGGTATCGGCGACGTTCTGGAATGCAGTGATGACGGTGCCACGGTACTGTGCCTCCGCTTGATCGACCCCCGCATCGGCTGCCCGTTTTTTCGCCAGCATCGCACCACCATCGAAGAAGGTCTGCGCCACATTGCCGACCAGGCTCCAGAAGACGTTGCCGTCCCGGAACATCTGGCTGAAGATTTCTGCGGTGCCGCCCTTGGTGCCGGTGATCGTCAGTTGGGGCAGCATATTGGCGATCGCCACGCCCACCTGCGCTGTTGCGGCGTGCAGCTGTTCTTCGGCTGCGCGCACGTCAGGGCGCTGCCGGACGAGATCCGATGGCAGCGACACGGGCAAGTCCTGCGGCAGCGTGAAGTCTGCAAAGGTGAACGTCTCGGCGATGCCTTCGCTAGGCAGCTTGCCGGCCAGTGCAGCCAACAGATCGCGCTGAACCGCCAGTTGCTTTTGCAGGTTGGGTAGCGCCTGCTCGGCCTGCGCAAGCGCCGTTTCGGCAGCTGCAATATCCAGCCCCGTTACCGCGCCCAGCGCGAACTGCTTGTGCAGGTTGTCGAGCAACTGCGTATTGATGCCGACAATGCGTTGTTGCGCTTCAATCTGCGCGCGCAGCGAGGCTTCCTGCACTGCCGCCACCACGATGTTGGACGCAAGGGTGAGGTGAGCCGCCTCCATCTGGAAGTACTGTGCCTCTTCGGTGGCCTTCAGTGATTCCACCTGCCGGCGGTTCAGGCCGAAGACGTCTGGGGCATAGCTCACCGTGAGCTGCGCGGTGTGCAGGGTGTAGATCGGTGCGCCAGAGGTGAGCGTGGGCGAAATCGTGCCGACGGCGTTTTGCTGTCGGCTCGGTTGATACGAGCCCTGCAGCATTGGGAAGAACGCTCCTTGTTGCGCGCGCGTTTGCTGCTGCGCCACGCGCAGTGCAGCCTGGGCGGCGGCCAGCGTGGGGCTGGCGGAAATCGCATCGGCAATCGTCTTGTTCAGCTTTTCTGACTGGAACGCCTTCCACCATTGATCGGAAACTGGCATCCCCGAGACAAAGCGCTGTGCTTCGCCGCCCTGCGTGGCTGCAGCCGATGTCTGCTGCGGCAGCGGCTTGGGCGTATAGCCAGTCACTTTCGGAGCATCCGGAGTCTTGAAATCCGGTCCGACCGCGCAGGCGGCGGTCAACAGGCATGCCGCCGCCACGATGGTCAGGCGCAGAAGAACAGTGGCGGACGATGGCATGCCGTGGGCAGTGTTGGCGGGCATGGAAGCACCCAGTTTGGT
The DNA here is from genome assembly GCF_056280165.1 of Ralstonia sp. 110700041-2. Taxonomy (NCBI): domain Bacteria; kingdom Pseudomonadati; phylum Pseudomonadota; class Betaproteobacteria; order Burkholderiales; family Burkholderiaceae; genus Ralstonia; species Ralstonia sp. 110700041-2. The sequence goes on from NZ_JBSFAI010000015.1 coordinate 6,743, forward strand.
CGAATGGCGCCGATTCTATGGGGGCGTCGAATCGTTGCGAACTGTGATTCATCACAGTAGACCGCTCCACGTGCGGGCAGCATCATGCGGGCAAAATTTCTATCAACTGGGGTACTGCTGTGCAGGTTGATTACAAGTCCGCAGCCATTGGGGGCGTTGTCGCCGGGTTGGTCGTTGGCGGCCTGATGTGGGGAATCTGGGGGCAAAAGCGCTCGGAAGCTGCGCCCGCACCATCGTATGCAGCCGCGCCGGTCACCGTGCCAGCGCCACCCTCACGCGATGGGCAGGCCGTGACCTTGAGCCAGGGCCAATTGCAGTACATCAAGGTTGCGCCCGTAGAGTTGCGCGAATTCGCCAACCGGCGCGAGGCGGTGGGCAATATCGACTTCAACGAGGACCGCGCTGTGCAGGTCTTCACGTCGTACCAAGGCAAGATCCGCAACACCTACGCCAAGGTGGGCGACATCGTTGCCAAGGGCAAGCCGCTGTTCGATATCGACAGCCCTGATCTGGTGCAAGCGGAATCCACGCTGATTTCCACTGCTGGTACGCGCAAGTTGACGACTGATGCGCTCGCTCGTGCGCGCCAGTTGTATGAGATCCAGGGCCTGGCACAGAAGGATCTGGACCAGGCTATCTCCGACCAGCAAGCCGCCGAGGCGGCCTACAAGGCCGTGCGTGAAGCCCTGGCTGTGTTCGGCAAGACGCCCGCACAGATGGACCAGATCGTGCAGACGCGCAAGACTGATTCGCTGCTGACGGTGGTGAGCCCGATCTCGGGCCAGGTGACCGCGCGCAGCGCGCAGCCAGGCTTGCTCTTGCAGCCCGGCAACGGTACGGCGCCATTCACGGTGGCTGATGTGTCCACCATGTGGATGCAGGCGTTCGTGCCGGAAGCCGATGCACCGCTGCTGCACGTCGGCCAGCCGGTCAAGATTCACGTCATGGCGTTCCCAAGCCGGGTCTTCAACGGCAAGATCACCACCGTGGGTGCATCGGTCGACGCCAACACGCACCGCATCCTGGTGCGTTCGGAAATCGACGACCCGAAGCACGAACTGCGCCCCGGCATGTTCACTTCATTCGACATCACCACCGGCGCGCCCATCCAATCCCCAGCGTTGGCGATGGACGGCGTGGTCCGCGAAGGCGACGGCACCATGACCGCGTGGGTTACGACCGACCGCAAGCGCTTTGCGCGGCGCGTGATCAAGCTTGGCCTGGAGCAGGATGGCTTTGTGCAGGTGCTCGAAGGCCTGAACGCAGGCGAGCTGGCCGCCAACGAAGGGGCACTGTATCTGAGCACGGCTGCCTCCGGCAGCGTCAATAGCGCTGATTGAGGGGAGTTCACCGTGCTCAAAGCGATTCTGAAGCTGTCGCTGCTGCGACGGCCGCTGATCCTGTTGTTCCTGCTGGCGTTCGTGACGGCAGGGCTGTTCGCGTATTCCAAGCTCAACATCGAGGCGTACCCCAACCCCGCTCCCGTCATTCTCGAAATCACGGCGCAAACGCCCGGTCTGTCGGCCGAAGAAATGGAGCGGTACTACACCGTGCCGATGGAGATCGGCCTCGCGGCGACGCCCGGTGTGGAGAACATCCGCTCCACGTCGTTCTATGGGTTGTCGTTCGTGCGCGTGACCTTTAAGTACGGGATCGACTACTACTTTGCTTACACGCAGGCGGCACTTGCCCTCCAGCAGAACGTCAGCCTGCCCAACAATGTGCAGCCGCAAATTCAGGCGTCCAGCCTGGTCGGGGAAGTGGTGCGCTATCAGTTGAAGGGCCCGCCCCACTTTGGCCTGACCAACCTGCGCACCTTGCAGGATTGGGTGTTGCAGCGCCGCCTGAAGACCGTACCGGGCGTGGCGCAGGTCGTCAGTTGGGGAGGCACGACCAAGGAGTACGACGTCGAGGTCGACCCGAAGAAGCTGGAAGCCTATGGCGTCACCCTGCCGCAGATGATGACGGCGCTCGGTAACGCCAATATCAACGTCGGCGGGCGCACGATCAACTTTGGCCAGCAGTCAGTCAACATCCGCGGCGTGGGTCTGATCCAAGACGTGAAGGACATCGACAAGATCGTCCTTACGCAGACCAATGGCGTGCCCGTGCAGGTCAAGGATGTCGCGAAGACGAAGATTGGTTTCGCGCCCCGTCTGGGCATTGCCGGCCGTGACAACGAAAGCGACGTCGTCACCGCCATCGTGGTGATGAACCGCACCATGCAGACCAACGACGTGGTGGCGCGCGTCAAGGCCGAGCTGGACAAGATCAACACCGATGGCACGCTGCCGGCAGGCGTGAAGGTCGAGCGTTACTACGACCGCTCGGAGCTCGTCTCGGTCACCACGCACACGGTCATGCATGCGCTGCTGTTTGGCTGCCTGCTGGTGTTCTTCATCCAATGGATCTTCCTGGGCGATTTGCGCAGCGCCATCATCGTTAGCGCCAACATTCCGTTTGCGCTGTTCTTCAGCATCCTGATCCTCTTGCTGACCGGCGAATCCGCCAACCTGCTATCGGTGGGCGCGGTGGACTTCGGGATCATCGTGGATTCGTCGGTCATCCTGGTCGAAAACATCTTCCGCAACTTCCAGATGCCGGCGGCGGAGCAGACGCGCCTGCTGATGAGCCGTGACGCGAAGATGCTGGGCTTCCGCGTGCCGGAGCGCTTGCGCATGATTTTCGTCAGTGCGCTGCAGGTCGATCGCGCGGTGTTCTTCTCCGCACTGATCACTGTGGCCGCATTTGTTCCACTGTTCACCATGCAGGGGGTGGAAGGCCAGATCTTCGGCCCGATGGCGCGTACCTATGGCTACGCGTTGGCGGGCGCGCTTATCGCCACCTTCACGGTCACGCCGGCGCTGTGCTCGTACCTGCTGCCCAAGAAGATCGAAGAGAAGGAAACCTGGCTCGTTCGCGCGTTGCACAAGGTCTACCAGCCTGCGCTGACGTGGTCCTTGTCCAACCGGCGCATTGCCGTGACGATCGGCGCGGTCGTGCTGGCGGTAACGGCGGCGCTCATGCCGCTGCTGGGTACGGAGTTCCTGCCGGCGCTTGAAGAAGGCAACCTGTGGATTCGGCTGACGATGCCGCAAACGGCGTCGCTGGAATCGGGCGTGGTACCGGTCGCGCGCATGCGCCAGATTTTGCTCAAGCACCCCGAGGTGCGCACGGTGGTGTCGGCCCACGGTCGCCCCGACGACGGCAGTGATGCCGCGGGCTTCTACAACGCTGAATTCTTCGTGCCCCTCAAGCCGTTCGACCAATGGTCGGCGGGGATGACCAAGGAGAAGCTGATCGCGCAGATCCAGAAAGAATTCACCAGTGAGTTCACCGGGGTCGGCCTGAACTTCTCGCAGTACATCCAGGACAACGTGGAAGAAGGGTTGTCGGGCGTGAAGGGGGCCAACTCGGTCAAGATCATCGGCCCGGACCTGCAGGTGCTGGAGCGGCTTGCCGATCAGGTACAGGGCGAGATGAGCGAGGTCAAAGGCATCACAGACCTGGGCATCTTCCGCGTGCTCGGTCAACCGAACCTGAACGTGCGCATCAACCGTGAGGCGGCCGCGCGCTATGGGCTCAACACTGGGGATGTGAACACCGTGGTGCAAGCGGCCCTGTCGGGCTCTCAGGCGACCACCATCCTGGAAGGCGATCGGCAGTTTGCACTGACGGTGCGGCTGGCCCCGGAGTACCGTGCCACAATCGATGCGGTGCGCAACATCCGCGTCGCCTACTCGAACGCGAATGGCGGCAACGCCTACATTCCGCTCTCGGCGCTGGCTGACATCACGCTGGATACGGGGGCGTCGTACATCTATCACGAGAAGAACGCCCGCTATATTCCGGTCAAGTTCAGTGTACGCGGGCGCGACCTGGGCGGCACGGTGGAAGAAGCGCAGCAGCGCATCGCCCAGCACGTCAAGTTGCCGCAAGGCTACCGCATCGAGTGGGCAGGTGAGTTTGAAGAACTCGAACAGGCCAAGCAGCGGCTCGCGGTCATGGTGCCGATCAGCATTCTGTTGATTCTGGTCCTGCTCTATGGACTGTTCAATTCGCTGCGCGATAGCCTGATGGCGCTGGCCGGTATTCCGTTTGCGATCACCGGTGGGGTAGCGGCACTGTTCCTGACGGGGCTGGACTTCAGCGTCTCGGCGGCCATTGGGTTCGTCTCGTTGTTTGGTGTATCGGTCATGGACGGCATCCTGATGATCACCTACTACAACGACTTGCGCCGGGAGCGCGGCCTCCAGCCAACTGAAGCGATGTTCCATGCGGCGCAACAGCGCATGCGGCCAATGCTGATGACGGCCCTGTCGGCGTGTATCGGCCTGTTCCCGGCGGCGATTTCCACGGGCATCGGCAGCCAGGTGCAGCGGCCCCTAGCCACCGTGGTTGTGGGCGGCATGTTGGTGGGCCCGTTGATGCTGCTGGTGATCGTGCCTGCGTTGCGGATGGTATTCCTCGGCAAGGAGCCGCCTGAAGACTCGCCCCTTGAGGAAGCGCCGGTCTGAGCGATGGCCGCCGCTTCGTGCGGCGGCCCCTATGGTTTGATAATGCCCGAGCTGGAAGCCCTGACCACGGCTTCGATGCGCGTGGCGACGCCCAGCTTTTCGCGCGCATTGTCCATATGGAAATCGACCGTGCGCTTGGAGAGCCCAAGAATCGTGGCGATCTCACCCGATGTCTTGCCGCGCGCAGACCATGCTAGCACCTCGACCTCACGCTCGCTCAGTTGTACGGGCGGATGTGCGGTATGCGTGCGCGGCCGTCTGGCGAGCCGGGTCTGCACAATGCTCATCAGGATTTCGAAGTCGACCGGTTTGGTCACATAGTCATCAGCACCCAGGCGACGCCCACGCAGTTCAGAGTCGCGTTGCGCCATCGCCGTCAAAAAGACGAACGGAATTTCAGCATAACGTGGCGCGAGCGTGCGCAATTGCTCCAGCAACTCGAACCCGGTCATGCCCGGCATGCCTACGTCGCACAGCACCAGATCGGGGGCTTCGCGCAGGAGCATCGCCAGCCCGGACTCACCATCGTTCGCCGTGATCACGGTGTAGCCGTGTTCGGCCAGTTCTTCGGTGATCAACTCGGCGGTTTCAACGTCGTCTTCAATGCAGAGGATCTTGGGGTTGGCTGGCTTCATGGGGATTTCAACTGGTGGTATGGTGACTGATGCTCCGCTCACGACGTCGTCAAGGAAAACTGCGCAGGACATTACCTATGCAATCGCCAAAAACGGTCACAGCCGCGCCAGACGGGCGGCGCTTTGGAATCGCATCGCCGTTGATCTTGCGTCCCATCCGTGTCCGGCTGACGCTGGTGTTCGTGATCTTTTTACTGCTAGTGGTCGGCGTCGGCGCTTTCAGTATCGACCAACTGGCGAGCTTCCACAGCGTATCTGCGCAGATCAGCGGGCGCTGGCTGCAGAACAGCCGGATTCTGGGCGACCTCAACAATTACATCTCGGATTATCGCGCGGCCGAAGGCGATTTTCTGATCGCCTCATCACGCGCTGACCTGCGAGCCGCCGACGAACAGGTCGCCATGCTCGACAAAGCGATTGCCACGTCCCAGGCCCGCTACGACAAGATCGAACACGACAGCGCCGAGCACGAGCTTTACAGCCAGTTTGTCACCCAATGGAACACGTATCGCGAGCTTGCGCGACGGCTGATGATTTCTGCCAAGGCAGGCGACGTAGCGGGTGCTGCGCGGCTCTATCACGCGGATTCCAAACACGCATTCGACTTGGCCAACGACACCTTGGGCGTGATGACCGAACGCAGTGTCGCTGGCGCCACGGCAGAAACCGAGCGAGAGGCGCAGGCCTACCACGATGCGCGGCAACTCATCGTTGGGGCGATCGTTGTGGCGGCATGTCTGGTCGTGCTGGCCGTGATCTACCTTGTCTATGCCGTGTCGCGCCCGATTGCCGTGCTAGTGGATCGCATGCACCGCGTTGCCAACAACGATACCCAGATCGACATCCCAGGCTTGGACCGCCACGACGAGATTGGCGACATCGCGCAAGCCGTGGCGCGTTTTCGAGAAAACACAATCGAACTGGGGCGCAGCAAAGATGTACTGACCGCCCAGGCGGCCGTATTGCAGGAGACGCTTGACAAAGAGCGCCGCATGGCCGAACTCCAACGCAATTTCATCTCAATGGCGTCGCATGAATTCCGTACGCCACTGGGCGTGATTGACGGCCAGGCCCAGCGGTTGATACGCACGCGTGATGCGTTGCAGCCCGAGGCGCTAGAAGAACGCTGCGGGAAAATCCGGGCGGCCGTGCAGCGCATGACGCACCTGATGGATCACTTGCTCGACTCTTCGCAGTGGCTGGATTCCACGACGCCAGCAGCGATGCGGCGCACCGATTTCCCGCTTGCAGCGCTTCTGCACGAGGTTTGCGAAATGCACTTGGAAGGCACGCCGAGCGCTCGGATCGAGGTGTGCATAGAGACGGATGAGCCGAACACATTCTTCGGCGATGCCCGGCTCTTATTCCAGGCCTTCAGCAATCTTGTCGGCAACGCCGTTAAGTATTCGCCGCCAGGCGCACCGGTCAGTGTGCGTATGCGCAGCGATGCCGACGGTGTGTCGGTAACTGTGGAAGACCGGGGCCTGGGCATACCAGAGCGCGATATCGAGCGCTTGTTCGAGCGCTACGTGCGCGGCGGCAACGTTGCAGGGACGGTTGGAGCAGGTGTCGGGCTTTACTTGGTGAAGCTGGTCGTGGAACTGCACCGAGGGACGATCACTGTGACCAGCGAAGAAGGCAAAGGCTCAAGATTCAACGTGTTCTTACCGCGACTGAACGGCTAGCTTGTGCCGGCTGGGAGCCTGTCTACGGGATCGACGTGGGTCATGACATTGAGAACGTCATGCCTTTCCATGACGCGTCGCCTTGCTTCCAGCGCGATGTCGTGACCGACCTTCACGGTTGCGGTGCTTTCGATCTCCAAGTGCGCGTCCACCAGGATCATGTCGCCCATCTTGCGTGTCCGAACGTCATGAACGCCAAGCACGCCTGGCGTGCCGAGCATTACTTGCCGAATTTCGGTCGCTGTCTCTTCATCGACGGCTCTGTCCATGAGATCGTGCAGAGCATTCGAGCCAAACTGCCACCCCATTCTGGATACCATCAACCCCACAATGAGTGCGGCTACCGGGTCGAGCAGGTGAAATCCAAGCAAATTGCCGATGATGCCGAGTGCGACCACCAACGAGGAGGCTGCGTCGGAGCGAGCATGCCAGGCGTTCGCTATCAGCATGCTGGAGCGTACGCGTTCGGCGACGGCCAGCATGTACCGGAACAACAGCTCTTTACTCACCAGTGCGCCAAGTGCGACCCACAAGCCAATCAACTTCACATGTGAAATTGATTCCGGATGCTCCAGCTTTGTCACTGCACTCCAAAGCATTCCGATGCCTACGGCGAGCAGCAGCAAGCCCAATACCAGGGATGCCGCTGTCTCGAACCGAAGGTGACCATAGTGATGTTCTGCGTCCGGTTCCTTCTGGCTATGGTGTCCGGCAAAGAGAACGACGAAATCCGAAACCAGGTCGGAAAGCGAGTGAATCGCGTCGGCTATCAGCGCTTGTGAATGGGCAAGAACGCCAGCAACCAGCTGCGCGGCTGTTAGGGCCAAATTGACGCCTACGCTTACTAGCGTGCTGCGTTTCGCAGCGCGCTTCATGGCCGGCGTCTCGCTGTCGAGATCGATCTCTGTTGACTGTTGCATGGTCTTGTTTGTCTGATGGTCGAGGACCGATCACCTTGAGGGCGAGCACCTGAATTTGGCCGCGATCATAGGTTGAGAATTGACCGTTTGGGGAATAACCGGTAGCCGCAGAAAAGAATCCGCATGAGAGGCGTTCGCATTCGCTGTAGCACTGGTGGGCACACGTGCAGTACCGGGATCCCTGATCCAGGAAAGCGGCGCTTTCAGCCTCAAGCCGCATCAGATTGCCTCGGGGTCAGATAGCCATTTGCATCGAACCGAGTGCCTCATGCCAGATGCAATTGGCAAGGGGCGAATCTAAGCCCCCATTGACCATTTTGAACATGCACGCTAAGACAATTCGTTATTGAGCCAGCATCGGCTTTCCGAACAGCGCCGGCAGGAAATCGTCCAGAAAGAACAACACCTGAACGTTCGCGCCGACACCGCGCGTCGATCCGTGGGTCGAGGGGAGGACCAGTTCCGCTGCCACCTGCCACGTATCCTTGACATAAGCGACGCCCGGGTTGACGGTGCCGCGCGTGCGCTGGCCCCGTGGTGAGTCGAATGCGAATTCGACCAACGGGACCCATTGATAGAGCGGCTCCTCTTTGGGGAGCACGCCTGGTACAAACCGATCCGTCAAATAGAGCGTGCTGTACTCCAATGCGAACCCCCAATGCACCGTGGTGACGTTGGCTGTCCTCACAGGGTTGAACTGTCGCGTCATCGGGTCGTAGCTCAAGTTGTCCGATGTTTTGCTGGTCGGCACGGCCACGCTGACGCCAGCGGTGATGCCCAACGGCCGCAGCCAAGACCACGCCTCAGGCAAGGCACCCAACCCCTGACCTACATACAGGCTGGGGGCAATGGTCGCTGACGTGCTGGCGCCGAGTCGTTTGGCGCCGGTCTGGGGCAGCCCATAGATCAGCGAGGCGGCAACAAGCGTCTCGTTCAGATCGTCTTCGTAGAGCCGGGATTTGAGAATCAGGTCGGAACCGGTTGCGCCTGGCTGGCGTGCACTGTCCCAGTCGCGCCGGATGAAGCCGCTATCAAAGCCGATCGAGACCTCAGGTGTCAGCAACCGCGCGAATGAGACTGTCGCGCCGCGATCCGTGACGTTGCCGCTGTTGTCAGGGTGCTGCACAGCGCCGGCGGTGATGGAAAATTCGTCAGCAACAGCGGGGTCGTCGAAATTCAGCGTTCCCGGAAAGAAGCGGTTGCCGGCAATGCCATGCGCATGCGATGGGCTGGAAACGAGCGCAGCAAGAGCGAACGCTGCCGCGCAAATGCGGGCAAATCGAGATGGGTGGTACATGGCCGGGAGAGCGTCCGCGGTCAGGCCGCGACAATGTTTTCTTGTTTTGGTTGGGCGAATGCGGCACCCACATGGCGGGGTACCGCCCCCGTTCTAATCGTCCGGAGGATATGTCCAGGTCGGACGTCAGGTTATTTGGTCGGTAACGAATGAACCTCGACCGTAACGTGTGACAGCGCTTGGAATCGCCGCAGCCGTTCGTGATAAAACTGCGGCCCGCGATGCGCCTGGCGTGTGCCCACAGAGACCACCACGCCCAGGTGCCCAGGGCCGATGCGCCAGACGTGCAGATCGAGCAGTGCGTCGCCATCGGTTTCCAGTGCAGTCTTGATGCGGCCGCCGATGTGCTTGTCCGGTGTCATGTCGACCAGGATGCCACCCGTGTCGCGCATCAGTCCGTACGCCCAGTTGGCGATGACCAGCGCACCGACGACACCTGCAAGCGGGTCCATCCAGAGCCAGCCGAAGGTTTTGGCCAGCAACAGCCCGATGATGGCCAGGACAGAGATGGCGGCGTCGGCCAAGACGTGCACATAGGCCGCGCGCATGTTGTGGTCGCGATGGTGCGCCCCGTGTCCATCGGCGTGATCGTGCTCATGCTCTTCGAAGGCCACGCTGTATTCCTGGCCGCCGATGCCGAGCACGGCAGTAAAGGCATGCGGCTCCGGAATCTCTGTGGTGGATTCCAGGTAGTTCGCCTTGCGGACCATCAGGAATTCCTGGCGGCTGCCGTCCGGCCGGATGGTGGTCACCGTCGCCACGTCGCTGGGCAGCGGGGTGGTTTCTCCAGCTAGGCGGAAAACTGGCGGTACGTCGTCTTCAAAGATCGACAGCGCGAACACCCCTGCTGGCGCGTTGATGTGCTGCACTTCCTTGCCGTGTGCATGTTTGTCGCCAAGTCCGGCTGGGCCGTGATCGTGTCCGTGGGCATGACCATGGTGATGACTGTGGCCATGGCTGTGGCCATCGTGGTCGCCACCGCTCAGCAGCCAGGCACTGGCGATGTTCACCAGCAGGCCGACCACCGCAATCGGGATCGCCTCACTAAAGTGGATCGGCACCGGCGAGAGGAATCGCACCACAGCCTCGTAGCCGATCAGCAGCGCGATCATCGCCAGGATGATGGCGCTGGTGAAGCCGGCCAGGTCGCCGAGCTTGCCTGTACCGAACACGAAGCGTGAGTCGTTCGCGTGGCGCCGCGCATATGTGTAGGCCAGCGCCGCGATCAGCATGGCGCCTGCGTGCGTCGACATATGCAGCCCATCGGCCACCAGGGCCAGCGAGCCAAACATGCTGCCGCCGATGATCTCAGCGGCCATCATCAGCGTGCACAGCACGATCACGGCCCATGTCTTGCGCTCGTTTTTCTCGTGCCCTGCGCCCAGGAACACGTGGTCATGACCGATACCGAACGGCGTGTCGTAGAAATTGCTCATGGCTGGCTCATTTGAAATAGCTGTGCACGACCTCGATCAGCTGCTCCTTGGCGCTGCCTTCGGCGTGTTCATGTTCGTCATCCACCTCGGTCAGGTGGGTGCGTATGTGATCTTCCAGCACGACGGCCAGCAGGCCATTCATGGCGCCGCGGCAACTCGTGATCTGCTGGAGCACGGGGGCGCACCCTTGCTCCTCCTCCAGTGCGCGCTCAATGGCATCCAGCTGGCCCCGAATCCGGCGAACGCGGTTGAGTAGCTTCTGCTTCTCACGGATGGTGTGGCTCATCGATCACCTCATTAAATATACTATAGGGGGGTATACTACATTGAGTTCGGCTGCCAAGGGAGCAACATTTGCACCGAACCAAAGGACGTAGCCCTCTGCATATATGACGGCGAAAATGTCCGACTGCGTGACGCGAGCGGGATTTCTTGCCGCCGGCCCGCAACGCCATCGGTAACGCGGTGCGTTACACCCCCGATCGATAGTCAGGAGGGCCCCGTGTGTGCACTACATAAGTTGCTCTCAGCGACCTAGACTGAAACGCGCTCAGTGCATTGAGCCCCCTCGCGATGGAGGGTCGACAAGTCAGGGTGGGGAAAGCAAGAATCCACGGATGTGTGCTTTGTGGAGCGCTTTATGCCGGTGCGCCGGATCCCTAAGAACTACCTCTTTGTCACTGGACGTCATCCCTCCCCGCTGGCGGATGAGGTCATTGAATTCGAGTCGATTCTGGAGAAGGAGTACATGCTCCTGCTGGACTCGGATCCCCAAGTGGAATCGTACGAATGTCAGCCGGTCAAAATTCCACTGTCTCGCGGCCGAGTTTATGTTCCAGATCTGCTGGTGACCTACCGCTGTTCTCCGTCGGGCAATCAGCGGTCTCCAGAATTGGTGGAAATCAAGAAGCGGGAATACCTTGATCGACACGCCGAGACGTATCGCGAGAAGTTTGCAGCGGCAACTGTCGTCGCCGAAGAGAGAGGCTGGGTCTTCGTTACCCGAACAGAGATCGACATCCGGACGCAGCACGTTCAAAACCTGAAGTTTCTGCATCGGTATCGCCATACGCCCGCGGACCCGGTCGCAGTGGAGCGCTTGCTTGCTGCGATGCGCCGGCTGGACAGTCCAACGACCCCCGAGACACTACTTGGTAGTTTGGCGGACACCTTAGAGATGCGCGCAGGCCTGATTCCCGTGCTTTGGCATCTTGTTGCTCACGGCGAAATCCAAGCGGACTTGCAGATTCCGTTGACGGATAGCACGCAGCTATTTCTACCGAGCTAGCCATGGCAAGCAAGTCGTTAGGAAAGACGCCGACTCTTCTGCCGATTAAGAAGGGCAGCAGCTACAGTCACGATGGGCGCGCATACACAATTCTCCGCTACGCCGCCTTGGACCAGGTTCTCGCACGCGAGGACGCGTCGGGAGCGATTGTCATTTTGAACATAGGGTCGCTCAAGCCTCCGTTCAGAGGCAGTGATGGCTCGCCCGAGCCCCAAGGCCAGATCGACCTCGAAGACGTATCGGATGACGACTGGGAAGAGGCGCAAAGCCGCCTAGACATCATTAGTCCTCTGCTCGCTCTTCGGCGGAATCGAAAGAAAGCAGACTACGTCGCTGTGGCAGCCGACGCAGACGTGAGTATCGCGACGCTCTACAACTGGCTGCGGACCTACCTTGCGTCTGAACAGCTGTCTTCGCTAATACCGACGCGCAAGAGCGGTGGCCGCGGGCGCAGTCGCCTCGCGCCAGAAGTGAAGCTGATCTTGGACAACTACGTTCAAGAGCACTATCTGACCATGCAAAAGCCGTCCGTAGCGAAGGCGGCCAGGGAAATTCGCCGCCTGTGCTATGTCGCGGAGCTTGAGCCTCTTCCGGCCGAGTCGACGATACACCGGCATCTAAGTTGGTTGGATGAACAAGAAGCGCTCAAGCGTCGTGAGGGGCGCCGCGCCGCTGAGCAACGATTTAGCGTGAATAAGGGATCCATTCCGGATGCTGAGTGGCCTCTTGCCATGGTGCAGGTCGATCACACTCTGTTGCCCGTCATCATCGTGGACGACAAGCACCGCAAGTCGATCGGACGTGCCTGGATCACTTTGGCAATCGATGTTTTCAGCCGCGCATGTTTGGGCATGTACTTGTCTCTGGATCCACCTTCAGCGATGTCCGCGGGCATGTGCATCTCGCACGCCATGTTGGATAAGGGGGAATGGATGGCGCGGCTGGGGTGCGGAGATATTGAGTGGCCCTTCCGCGGCCCCATAGACGTACTCCATATGGACAACGCCAAGGAATTCAGAGGCAAGATGCTGGCCGTCGCTGCGAGGGAGTACCACATCGATATTCACCTCCGGCCGGTAAAGCAGCCTCGCTACGGTGCGCATATCGAGCGGCTCATGGGCACCGTATCGGAGGAGTTGAAAGAGCTCAAAGGGGCAACGTTCGCGAATCCCCAGCAGAAAGGAGAGTACGACGCCGAGGGCAATGCCTGCATGACTATCGATGAGCTGGAGAAATGGCTTGTCCTGATGTTCGCTCGATATCATCGAGACGTTCACGCGGGCATTGGCACGACGCCGCTGACCAAATGGACCGAAGGCATTCTCGGCACACGGGGAAAGATGGGCCGTGGAATCCCACCGATAGTCGCCGATCCCGAGAAGGTCCGCATCGACTTCATGCCATTCGAGGAGCGAGCGATCCGAGGAGATGGAGTTGTCAACGACAACATCCACTACTTCCACGATGTCTTGAGACCGTGGATTGGGGAACGCGATCCTGACAATCCGAAGCGAGGTAAGAAGTTCCGGTTCCGCTATGACCCACGCGACATGAGCGTGTTGTACTTCTTCGATACCGATCTCAAACGGTATCAGGCGATTCCCTATCGAGATTCGAGCTTGCCGCCGGCAAGCATCTGGGAGATACGTGCAGCCAACAATGCAGCGAAGGCTGCGGGCATGAAGGAATACAGCGAACGGGACTTGTTTGCGCTGATCGCGCGGCAGCGCGAACTCGAAGAAGCTGCCGCTGAAAAAAGCAAGGCGGCACGTCGTGCTGAGCAGCAGCGCAAACAGCAGGACAAAGCTCGCGCGCAAAAATCTAAAGACCTGCCACGGGCCTCGAAGATCGAGCCGTCCAGGCTTGCGCCGGCAGTCCGTGGGTACGACCCAGACGATATTCAGGCACTGAGCGACGATGAATAGCACGACGGTTGAGTATGGCCACCTCAGTCCAAAGGCACAGGAGTACCTGGACCTGACAACCAAGGATCGGATTCGGAAGATTCAGGAGGGCACGTGGCTACAGCTCGACCATGCGACGACCACGCTCCAGAAGCTGGAGGATCTGCTCGACTATCCAAAGGTAACGCGGATGCCGAGTTACCTGATTGTTGGTCCGTCATATAGCGGCAAGACATCCATTCTTGAGCGATTCCGCGATCAACATCTTCCCGACGTGGATCCCGAGCACGAGGTAACACGGTGTCCGGTGGTGATGGTCGACGCACCACCCAAGCCCGACCTATCCGACTTCTACAGTCGAATCATGGATAGTCTGATGACGCCATATAAGCCGACGGCCCCAGTCTATGAAAAGTACTCGCAGGTCAAACGCCTCTTTGGCGAGATGGATGTGCGCATCCTCATCATCGACGAGATCCACCATCTAATTGCCGGTGGCCTGACCAAGCAACGCGAGTTTCGCAACGCACTCAAGAGCCTGAGCAATGAGGCGAAGGTCAGTATCGTCGCCTCAGGGATCGAAGAGGCATACAACGCGTTCAATGCCGATCCGCAGATGTCGAGTCGATTCGTTCCGATCGAGATGCCCAGTTGGACGCCCGGCCGGCAGCTAGGGACGTTGCTGAAGACGCTGGAGCGCCGGACGCCGCTGCGCAAGCCATCAGGGCTGCACTACCCCGAGATGATGCAGGCGATCTATATGAAGAGCGAGTCCACTCTCGGTGACATCTTCGATCTCGTGAAAACGGCGGCGGTTGACGCTATCCGTTCCGGCGAGGAAGCGATTACCGAAAAGCAGCTCGAAGCATTGGACTGGGTGCCGCCCTCCAAGCGCAAGACCTACAGGCGAAGGCTGTGAAAACCTGGTCATGCGCCAACGTGCTGCTCTGGCCGATTCGGTATAAACCGATACCGGGCGAGTTGCTGTCGAGCTGGGTTGTTCGATTGGCGCATGGCCACGGAATGAGTTTGACGTCATTCTGCAATCTGGCACTCGGAGCTGACGCACGCGTGTTGACAGTGGACATCGACCGGCGCAGCCCACAATGGCTTCTGGAGTCGCTGGCACTGCACACGGGGACTCCGTTGGAGGCAGTTCGTCAGACGACGCTGCGGTTCTATGAAGGGACGCTGTATCCAGAGTTCCACGTTGGTGGAATTCTTCCGTGGGTGATCTCGATCAAGCTGCCGCGAAGCGCCCGGCTTGGCCCAGGTCTTCAGTTTTGCCCGTACTGTCTAAGGACTGATCCAAGACCGTACTTCCGCCGCTGCTGGCGAGTCGCACTGCAAACATTCTGTGAGCGGCACCAGCGTTTGTTGCTCGATAGGTGCCCCCGTTGTGGCGCGAGCTTGTTTGTTCAGCGCGTCGATACAAACTTGTGTCACGCGGAGATCGATGGCATTTGCCATTGCCACAACTGCGACTTCGATCTTCGGATGGCGGAGGCGCCCAACGTAGATGATCGAGGCAGTGGTCTCCTTTCCGAGCTGCAGCAACTGACGCGCGATCTCTCCTCGTTGGGCGCCGCGGGCCCGCGAGACCTGTTGGATCGTTTGCACGCTATGGCCGTGACGATGTTGTCGTGCAAGGTCAAGCCGCGTCTCTGTGACTGTCTAGCCTGTCGCTTCGGTTACTCCGACTTGGAGATTGTGCGCACCAGAAAGCCGGCGCTGGAACTGCAATCTGTACTGGCTCGGCATGCAGTATTGCTGTGGTCCCTTTGGCTGCTTCAGCACGATCCCGAGGCGCACGCGCAGCCTGTCAAGCCCACTGCTCCGTTGCACCACCATTTTGTTAAGGATATCTTGGCTGGGTATCGGCGCGAGGCGTCTCTTCACGCGCGTCGAGACTTGCCCGCTGAGCTTCCAATTGCGATGAGCAGCTCACCGCAGATACGCGATGGCTGCGTGGTATAGCTGCATTGAGATCCAGGAGCGCAGTTCGTCGGGAGTACTGGCCTGCGTGTGTTCCAACGCCATCACACGATGGTCGCCACCGTCCTGTACTGAGATGAATGCTCCCGTCGCGGCCTGGACTGCACGTTGTATCGCTTCATCGCTCTGGTTTTTCAAGGGAACCGCAAACGATATAGGCGGGTTGGCTTCGTGAACCATGAGCAACGTGGATGCTTCCTTTGAGGAAACAGCAAAGGCAGCTACACGCTTGAGCCGGTGGCTGTCTTCAGGCATCAAGAGGTGCTCGTTCAGCACACCGTCTTCGTCGGAGATCAGTGGCATCGGGACGGTCCAGCCATCGTCGCGGCTCGCCGTCAGGACTCGCACGGAAGCATCATTCAGCGTGGATAGCGCTTTGACAGCGTGTTCGAGGAATGCCGGCGGGTCCGGAATCTCGCTGTCATCGTCGACGATCTGTGTTTCGCGGATGCGCTTTGTGGAGCCCGGTTCGCCGATCGCGTGCTCGTTGATCGGTTCACCGGACGAGGCACTAGCGCGAGGCTTTTGTCCGGCTATTGTTCGGTCGGCGAAGACGTATTTGTTTTCGAGGTCGGTGAATCGCCGATTGCCGCGCACGGGCATCCTAGCCGGAGCAAGCTGCGACGAAGGGTCATGCTCCTCCAGGTTGATCTGGGTGGGTTCCTTGGGTTTCCGGGCTGTAGGCGGCGCTTCCTGTGGCAGGGTATCGGGCGCCATGCTGGTAGTGCGAGCTTTTTTGCCACCCGTCACGTGAAACCGCAGTGACTTGAAGGGGAACGGGTGCGAGCAGCTCAGGAGTTGATAGACGAGGAACGTTCCTTTGGGATCATTGCCTCGCGACAGCCACTTCCCAGCGGCTCGCAGTGTTGTCGTTCCTTCGAACGGAAATAGGGTCTGCGGGTAAACCTCTTGGCGAGCCTGAGCGGCGCGTACGCAGGAGGCTCCAATCATTTTGGCCGCGCGCCATGCCAGCCGACTACCGGCGATTCTTGCGACGTCCTCGGCGCTTGCGCGCGGAATACGGTCGGCAAGTTGAAGCGTCATCCGGTTGTGCCGATCTATTGCCGGCGTCCCCGTGTAAAGATGCCCTCTATCGAGTTGGGGGTGGAACAGCCTGTTGAGGAGCTCACTGGACGAGCCGAAGTAGAAACGGATCAACTCCATGCAGGGCACAACAAGGAGCTTCCCGTCTGGCAAGGTGACTCGAACGCAATAGGAGTGCGTGTTCTCGCGATGTCCAGCATGCTCATGGAGCGGCAGCATGAAACTGCCGTCTTCGAAGCTCGATCCAGCTTTTACTAGCTCGCAGGTGTCCTGGCTGATTTCCAGGTTCTCGCAATGCAGTTCTTCGTCAGCGGCACGGGATTCCAAGCTCTGTTCGCGCCACACGTCGCCGATACGCAGGAGCATTGTGGTTCCGACTGAAACCCAGCATCGGGTCTGCTGCCTTACGGTTTCGCGGAGCGAGAGAAGCGATAAGCGACTGCTGCCTTCAGGGCACTTGTCCTTGGACAAGGAGACCAGAACGGACGGATGGCGCCGTCGCACCATGCGATCGGGGAAGGCGATGGGGCCGAACCAATCCACGCGCCAACGGCCTTCCCTTTTTGGAAACGCGTTTATGCGGAACATGTGATCCTGATCTGATCGTCAAAGCGTCGCCCGGCACGGGGATCTACCTGGCCGCGGCCGAGCGCCGATGACGAATTTCTGGCTGTTGCTTACGCCCGGCTATGACGGAGGTACAGATACACCAGTCCGATCGGCGCAATGAAGATCGCGAAAGCCCAACAGATCAGCATCGTGCTGAACTTGGCGAACAGCATCACGATTGCGTTCACGAAGAAGACGTTGTTGCCGAGAATGAAGTTCATCACGCCTTCGTACACGAACCGGGCATATGGATAGAGCACGGTGCTGATGAGGGCGAACAGAACCATCTGGTAGGGGAGCGGTTTTCCGGCGTTGCTCGCGAAGAGGAATATGAACGCGGGAAAAATCACGCCAAACAGGAAATGGCGGAAGTAGTAAGCACGAGAGAGGCCACCAAAGGTTTTTGCGAACAACGTATTCATAAGTCAATCTGATTTGCGGGTACGAATCGAAAATGCACGCGGGCCGTTCGTGGGTTGCCGCGATGCCCAACGTACATTTAACGGCGGCGAATTCGCTTGCCGCACCCCTCGCCCGAAGGGAGGCGAATTCCGAGATATCTATATCAGGTGTAAGAGTATTTTAATTGTGGTTGCCAAATTTTCTTGGAGCCCAGTATGGGAGGTATCTGCGCCAATCCAGTGATGTATGAGATTAAATATCCCTCTAATTGGGGGGGGCTAGATCACTGAGCTATCTAACCGTCTGAGGGTACACTCCTCAGCCAAGAATCTTAGGGTTCTGAGAAATGGTCGAGGGGATATCGTGCAGGTCAGGCCTACGTGTGCCGGCCGTACGGTAGTGGGGATGGCGATTGCAACTTCGGCGATGGTCGACGTAGCGCAGATCATAGGCAACAAAACAATGGACGCACTTAGTGAGGTACAGCGCAACTGGATAGATGGCGCTCCCATTATTCCTGCCACGTTGACGGTACGAGCACTCGATGGCCAGTCAACGCATACCTATGAAGTTCTGGATCGAGATGCGGAGGGGCGTGTGCACGGTTTGCACAAACGCCGCGGGTGGAAGGGGTTCGTCTTGAGGGTTCGCGACCCGGCGACCCATGAGGAGTTTGCTGCCAAGCTTGCAGTCCCCGGCGACTACAAGCAGCCACGGCTCGAGCAAGAGCTGCTGTATACATCCAAACTTCGTCCAGCTAAATCGCTCTTTGTTTGCCCGATGTCAGTCGGCCTTTCTGCGCCGCCGCCGGGTATGCCGGATGCCGAAGAAGACTTTGTTTGCTTTATAGCCCCCTGGGTTACGGGGAGGACCTTGGAGCAGTATCTCCAAGAGGACTCGCTCGAGATCGATTTTGTCTGCAGTGTAGCAATGCAGGTGCTTCGAGCTATCACCTACCTCAAGCGGGTTGAGTTGAAACATGACGATCTGCACGTGGGCAACGTCATGATTTCTCAGGTGCCAGCGGAATTGGCTCTGCTCGCTGATGACGAGCATCGATTGGAAGTATCAATTATCGATTTGGGTAGTCTAAAACCATCCAATCAGACTACAAGCAAGAGCCGAGACGACAAAATCTGTTTTGTTCAGATATTGGTGGAGCTTTACAACGGTCTACATCGGAACCGTCGTGTCGCCTCCAGTCACCCTCACTTCATGCGCCGGTTCCTGCAGTTCATCGAAAAGTTGGTGGATGAGGACCAGGCGAGGCATTTTCCGATTGAGAACCAAATTGCCCAGGAGTTGCAAGTTCTTCAGCGTGAACTCGAAGAGGTGGAGATTGATGAGTCAAAGTTCCAGCCGTTTGAGGCCATTTCGGCCGAGCATTTAGCCGACGACGCGACGCTGCTGGAGCTTTTCGTTGAAACATTGCCGTGGATGCAGGACATCCAGGAGCGTAAACCTATCGTGCTCACTGGTCCACGCGGGTGCGGTAAGTCAATGATATTCCGCTATCTTGCAGTAAGAACACATTTGGGCTTACGTGCTCAGAATGCGGAACGCGGACGTGCAAGCCCTTTTGACTCTTTTGGGGTATATATCAGTTGCGCTGCACATCTTCAAAACAACCTTAGCTGGTTGGCTCGCAAGGAGGGGCGCGCTGAGCAGAGGGCGCATGAGATTGCAACTTACTTCCAATTGATAGTTGCTCGTGAGCTTCTAAAATCTCTTGGTATGGCCTATGCCGATTCAGTGGCGAACCGCGCTTTTCGACTAGATGAAGCTGGTTTCGATAATATCGTTGCACTTATCTCGTCGTACTTCAGTCGTCCCGTTGAATCGGCAAGACTGACCAATCGCAGTCGCATCCTTCATTTCGCAGATGACCTTGATGCCTTACGGGTTCAGCTCCATGGAACTTTGCTTCGAGATGGCGAATGGAACGATCATCTTCCGGATACGTTCCTTGCTGATCTAACTGGAAAGTTGGGATCTGTCTTCCCTTACTTCAAGAGGCATCAAGTGGTATTCCTGTTGGATGACTACTCGTCAAACCGAGTGCAGGAAGAAATTCAACGAATACTTAATAAGATAATTTTTGAGCGCGTTCCAACTCACTACTTCAAGATTTCCTGCGAGAAGTTCGGTTTTGATCCGGGCGATATCGATGGGGTCACACTAGAGGAGACGCGCGAGTTCACCACTATCGACGCAGGTAGCCGAGCTTTGGCGGACGTCGATGATCATGCTGCGAAACGGTTTGTGACGAACCTGATTGATCGACGGCTGAGCAGAGCTGGTTGGGCGGGGCGGGCAGAGAAGCTTATTGGATCTTCGGAACCATATGCTGATGATGTTCAGCTTGCCAGCTATATTCGCGAGCATGGCAGTACTCAGGGGCGTCGCTACTACTATCATGGGTTGCACGCTCTTGGGCGGCTATGGAGTGGCGATACCGCCACGGTTTTACAGATCGTTCGTGAGATGTTCGTCAAGGGAAGCGTGCAGCGCGATACCACGGCACCCATTACCAAGGCTGCTCAACACGAGGCGATCGTTTCTATCTCAAAGGCGTTCAAGGAGCGCGTGGATGGTTTGCATCCATTCGGAGCGCTAATGGCCAAGATTCTTGGACAGTACGGAGCGGCCGTCCGTGACGTGATGGTTAAGGGGCGACTGAACTCTGCGAAGGAGCCGTATCGACTTTACCGTCTGGAGATGACCAAGGATGAACCGAGATCGACGATTGCCTTGTTACGTGATCTTGACCCAGAGCTAGGATCTCTCGCGCGCGAGCTTCTCCGGCGAGCGATCTTTATTGAGCTACAAGACAGTCGCGCCAAGGAGGGGCTTTCAAAGCAAACTATGCGTTGGGAGTTGCGGCGAATATTCAATCCAGCATTCGGACTTTCGCTCAAGCGTGATAGTTATCTAGGGGTGCGCGACATTGAGGAGCTGCAAACATTCCTGACGGCTCCGGAGCGTTTTGCGGATCGAGCAAGGATGTCGTATGCCACCAAGAGCGGCGCGGATCGGTTCAGTGGGGAATTGTTCGAGGATACAGATGACTGACAAGCAGGCTTTCGTCAAACGAATTTGCTTTGACGATGTACAGGTGTCTCTTCCCGAAGTTGAACCGTGGGATGGAGATGAGGTTTCTCCCGATCTGCTAATTAGTGCCCTTGGTTTTGAGGATCGAGCTTCCGCTATCCCCCAATTGTTCGCTGAGCGCTTACCTCAGGGTGGGGCGGCTATTGCCTTGCTAGGTTGCTACGACATCAATACTCAGGACAACGAGGGTAATGGGGATGCCATCCGCGGGGCTCTGTCGCGTTTTTGTTCCGAAATTCGCACCTTCAGCGCCGAAAGTCCGCATGAGGTGCAATGCGCCGTGCAAGCTGCGCTGCAGGAGCTTCGGCAAAGCCGACAGAAAGTTCGCGTCGCTTTCGATATTAGCGGCGCATCAAGTACGTTGATCCTGTCCGTTCTTGCAACGCTCATTCCACAGGCACCGCGACTCGTACTCGACATCGTCTACGCAGAGCCAGAGGAATATGCTCCTCCGCGCTTCGAATATGAATCGAGGCTCGAGGAGTTGGTCCAAGAAGCCTTGTCGGATGGTGACGACAGCTCGTTTGCCGAGCAAGGTGTCTCCGATGTGGACGTCAACGAGCTGTATCCTGGTTTGAACGCAGAGAATCGCCCTGATCGAGTTATCGCGCTGCCCTCGTTACGCACATCTCGGTTGGTGCGCTGCCTTGCTCACATAAGCGATCAGCCACTTGTGTCGCCAGTGTCATCCATCTTCTGGATCCTTGGTGAGCCACCCGCGTCTTCCATGAGGTGGCGATTGGATCTGCAGCGTCGAATCGTAAATCGTCAGCTGGCAGTAATGGTAGGTAAGGAGCCTTCTGATACGACCGCTCCGTCACTATGTGAGCGCAACCACCATACTTGCAGTACGCGAGACTATCGCCAGACATTGGGCACTCTGGTCAGCCAGATTGATCAAAGCGCGGGATCGAACGTCTGGCTCATTCACATGGGATCGAAACTGCAGGCGGTTGGCGTCGCACTTGCGCTGCAGGTGCGTAACGAGGTCACAGTTCTGCGGGCGCGCCCAAAGCAGTTCAACGCTGGCAAGTACTCCAGTGGCGTTGGGACGCTGTGGCGATTGCACTTCGAAGACTTGGCAGGGGTTCTTGGCCGACTTCAACAGATCGGCGAGCTGGAATTGGAAACGAAAATTGAGACGTCACGTGAAAGACGTCCAAGTTGTTAGCGCTGTTTTTTTTGCGCTGTGAGAAGGTCCCATTCTTGGACCTTCTCGCGCACTAGATTTTGTGCATCGACTTCGCGCCAATCTGGGTAGCGGTGGGATCGAGGTACTGCCCATCGTTGCTTCCAGTAATCCGAGTACTCATCCACAGATAGTCTTTGGGGGGCTCCGAAAGAACCGCCTGCCATGCCAGAGTGGAGGTCGCTGACTAGGTTGAATAGATAGACTTCACGTTGCACGCCATGTGCAAGTAGGTCCAGCGGTAACCCAAGCAACATCAGCGCTTTGGTAACGTTTTGCCAGCGAACCTTGGGGCCGTTTCCATATCCGTTGGGTGTCAGCTGTCCATGGGCTACCAGCAAATCGCACATGCGATCGTAGAGATGCTCCAAATGGAGCATCCCGAATCCCTTCGTGTAACCAATCGGCTCCGCCAGCAGACGGCTATCGTATCGCAGGCGGTTGTACTGCGCGCTCTTGCCAAACGCGCTGGTCGTTGTAATCGCTACGAGCGGCTGCTGGATTTGTTGGCGTTGCATTGTCGTGCGCTTCGCCGCGTATCTTAGCCAGTACGCCTCCCGGATTGCGTCGGCTGCGAGTAGTCCCGCGCAAAGCTTGCCTCCTAGCAGGAAGCTATAGGGCGGGATCGCGCCGATGGTGTAGGCGTCCATCGTTTGGTTGACCAGCTCGAGTTTCCGACCAGCGGGAAACTCGAATAGTGTGTCTCGGCAGGCAAGGTCTGCCGGAGGGGATTGCAGTCCCAGGATACCAATCAGGCCGCCATGGGTTTCGTCCACTACAAGGAAGCGTAACCTGCGGCCGTATCCTTTCGAGTACGGCATGGACCAGCACGCACGAGCCAACGTCCACAGCTGCTCTTCCTCTGTCGTTTGCACCAGTCGGAGCGCGGGCTTTATTGCATGAACATCGATGTTCTGGCCGTTTTTGAACCAGTGACGGTGGCGCTCGAACAATGCCGCAAGCTTGCCACTGTATCCAATTCGCTCCCCAAGCCCGCGGGCAGCAACGTGCAATCCTCGGACAAAGTCCTTGTTGCCGAACGTCAGAGCGTTGGTGCAGGCGGCGTGGGCTGAAACAATATCTGCGGCAAGCTGTTGTTTCCTAGATTCAAGCCATATGACTGCGCCTGAAGGGGCATGGAATGCCCCTTCAATGAGATTGGACGGAGTTCGGCGCACGTTACTGGTCATGGGGCGCTATTTGGCCAGAGGTGCGCGCGGAAGTCAAGCATGGGAAAAGCAACGCTAGTGCCGTGTCTCAGCATGCGACTTTCACGCGTGTAGCCTCATCGCCCGAGGTAATGTGCGGCGCCGCAAGAGTGCCTACCAATCGGTGTGATTCCCCAACGATGGGTTACGGGGCTATATCTCAAGCACTAATCCAGTACTGAAGGCCTGATTTTCCGCTGGGTGTCCTTTCGGTGCATATCCCCGTGGATTGCATATAACGCGACATGCGCCGACGCTGTAGTCGAAGCTGTCGTGCATATGGCCATGAATCCATAGATCGGCCAGTTGGACCAAATCATCCATGCGGCTGGCATATGCAGACGTCAGCGGATCATCTTGATAGCGCGACGAGACACTCTTGGCCGAAGGGGCGTGATGGGTAACGACCACCCGCCTGTGCTGTGAAGGGGACATTAGTTCCGTGCGGAGCCAGTCGCGCGCGACGTGGTGCATCCGTGTCGTATCCCGCGGTTGCAACTTTCTGAACACCCCGTGCGATTCAAAACGAATGGCCCCGGTGAAGTCGGACATGCCTCGACCAGCGTAGCCCTCGGCGGTGTGCACGTTTTCTTCTGTACCCCCGTACAAAGCGAAGTCTGTCCAGAGTGTGGCACCTAGGAACTCTACGTCCCCGATCACGAATCTATCCATGTCGAGGAGATGAATGTTCGACGTTGCCGCGCACGCCGCCCGCAGATCTCGCAGCACTCGACTGTGCTCGCCTTTGTAGAACTCGTGGTTGCCAGGCACATAGATGACCGGCAGGCCACGACTCTGGGCTTCAATCCAAGGCATTCCCCGCTTGCCTATATGAATGTCACCAGCAAGTACGATGACATCAGCGCCCGTCGTGTCGATGTCGAGGGTAGTGAATTCGAGGTGCAGGTCACTTAGAACCAGGAGATTCATGCTGACTTGTGACGTCCGGACTCACATCAGGAGGGATGATGCCTGGGACCGCCTCAGATTTTGACTGCTGCTCCGATTGGCGTCGGATGTAAGCCGGTGCGATGCCTTGCTTTTCGAGGCGGCGTACTGCCGCGGCAACTGCCGCGTTCGCGCGCGTCAAAAGTGTATTGCTGGTCATGAATCGGCCGAATTTGTCTGCCGGCATGGCTTGCTCCATTTGTCCTACCCCCAGATTACTCCGTCCACGCCTTCGCGGCAGCGTGTCTCTCCACGGGGCGATCTTGCTCGGGCCGCACTGCAATAGCGCAGGTCGCGGGCATGGTGATTCATTGCCCCCTACGCCCGCTCACCAGATTGTCGGTCTGCCACGAAGCCGATCGCCTGCCGCCCTGCGCGCCGCGGCATCTTTGGCAAGGCGACGTGCTTTCCTGATGTCATCGCAGTCGCAAACGCATCCTGTACCAAACGATGTGTTGCGCGCAGATCGAGGTCGCTCCGTCCTGCCAAGGCTTCTGCCGCGCTGGCGTCCAACTCAATGCGCTTGCCGGTGGCACGCTGTAGCCGCTGCACCTCCGCCAAAACAAGCAGCAACCGCTGCTCGGGCTCAGGTGCCGGGATGTCAAACACCTCTACGCGGCTCAATAGCGGGGAAGGCACAGCGTTGAGATCATTGGCCGTCAGGACGTAGATGATCCGACTGGCGTCAAACGCCATATGCAAGAACATGTCTTGGAATGTGCTTGCTGTCTCGGACTCAAGTAGATCCAGCAGTACAGGAGTTACCGGGTAGCGGACATCGCTACCAATCTTGTCCACTTCGTCCAAGATGAGCACAGGCGTCGCCGAGCTGCCACAGGCGAGCATCTCAATAACCATCCCAGGTCGAGCGCTGTGCCAGGCGCTATCGCCGCCCGTCAGTTGGAAGCTTGCCTGGGCACTTCCAGCGGACCACTTCCGCATTGGCACATTCAGAAGCTCTGCCAACTTCAGCGCAAAGTGCGTTTTTCCAATGCCTGGTGGTCCTGTCAGCAGGATCGGCCGAATCCGGAAATCCTTTGTCCGCATCGCACTGTTCAACGTGAGATCAATCCTGAGCTTCTCAATCGGCTCACTCAGGTTGCCGAACACGCTCCGCGCCGTTTCGAGCTTCTTCAGGGCAGATCGAACACGAGGTAGTGCGCGGTAGCCCTCATTGCTCCCGGCTCGCTCCAACAATGTCTCGGCGCACCGCCGCTGGCTGCGGTCTGCACCTTGCATGTGCTCGTTGGCGAGCGCCAGCGCTTCAGGCCCAAAAACCTGAATATGCCGGGGCCGAGCACGGCGAGGAGCGGGAACCACTTCTGCCGGCGTCGCCACAGCCGGTCCAGCAGATGAGGATTCATGCTCATCTTCTTTTATCACCGCAAGGTCCAGTTTGGCTTGTCGGGCAGCCTCAAGGACGGTGTGCGTGTTCGAGGGGATGAGCAGATGCCATGCCGCCGCACTACGCTGCTCGGACAGATCCCCTAAAGGAACAAATCCAGGTGGGTGCTCCGAAGGGTGCCGGGGAGCAGACATGATGATTCTCCATACGCGAATCAATGGCTTGCAGCCGCAGCCATCGAACCCGGCAACGCCGGGAGCCGAAGAAGCCCGAGGTCAGTCAGCTATTCGCGAGTGAGTTCGCTCTGACGGAGCGAACGCGCGGCTGCCGACATCGACCGCTGGGGTCGATTGGTGACGGCAGGTGTCTTTGGCAGCCATGGAGGTATGAAAGGTGTGATGCGGCTCGTGTAACTACGTTCTTGAACCATACAACACCAGGTAGGCTGAGGCTATCCGGCGAAGTACTGGACTTGGTTCGCAGCCGCGAACGTTGTGGGCGGACGACGTGATGGGCGGATGCGCTGCGCATCAAATGGTGCGGCGCATCATTTCGTAGAGCCGAAAAAGTGAGGGGAATGGCTCTGTAGTGCGGCTTCTCGCTGGGTAGCACCCAATCCAAACTTCGATATTTTCTAATCTACTTCGCTATTTTCTAATTATCTTCGCTACGCGGACAACGTCACCTCATGACGGCTATAGCGCACGCCTAATTGATAGATAAAAACAATCAAATATACGTTTCGATAGTATTTGAATAGACTGTCTTCCATGTTGAGCGCATCGCTCATTCCCTAAATCACCGTGGAGCCCGACATGTCCCTGCCGCTTGCCTCGAACACCGTTACGACCGTGCTGGCATGGCTCGCTAGCTATGGTGAATCGCACTGACCTGACGGATGCATGAAGTTGCCTGCGCGTTTGGTGTAGGCGCCAGGAACGCGCAGGGTCGCGAGGAGAAAAGGCATGGCAATGGTGCGGATGTTTGTTTCGGAATGGCAGGGGTTTGCGGGCACAGTGCGCGCCTCGCAGGTCGAGGTGCTGACGCTGTCGGGCATGCCGGGCAGTGCGGCCGGCGGCCACGGCACGCGCGCCGCAGAATCCGCCCGCCTGCAACGCAAGTGGGTGCGCAAGCAGGTCGGTCTAACCATCGTGGCTGCCGGCGCTATGATCGTGTTCCTGCACGGTATGGTGCAGCTCATGGTCTGATGACCGGCCTGATGCTCGGTTGCCATCCGCTTTGCGTTTCGTCACAGGACGATGCGACGATTGGAACTTGCTGCGCGAGGGGCAACCGAAAGAAGGCTGGAAGCACGCGCGGCCCGACGCTGAATCCAGCGGACGGCATCGCGTTTTTGCACACCACTTCATAGGGGAATCCAGATGGCAAAGAAGAACAGCGGCGCGACTGCCGCAGCCCAGATCAACATCGGCATTGCTGACAAGGATCGCAAGAAGATCGCCGACGGCCTGTCGCGCCTGCTGGCCGATACCTACTCGCTCTACCTGAAGACGCATTACTTCCACTGGAACGTCACCGGCCCGATGTTCAACACGCTGCACCTGATGTTCGAGACGCAGTACAACGAACTGTGGAATGCCGTCGACCCGGTGGCCGAGCGCATCCGCGCGCTGGGTTATCCCGCGCCGGGCTCGTATTCGGAGTTCGCCAAGCTGTCGTCGATTCCGGAATCGAAGGGCATTCCCGAGGCGATGGACATGGTGCGCGAGCTGGTGGCGGGCCACGAAGCCGTGACGCGTACCGCGCGCAGCCTGTTCCCCGACGTCGACAAGGCCGCCGACGAACCGACCGCCGATCTGCTGACGCAACGCATGGACATTCACGAAAAGACCGCGTGGATGCTGCGCTCGCTTCTGGCTTAAGGCTGGCCTGAAGGCCGTTCGCCACGTTTGCGACAGGCGTTTCGGCAGCAGCGAATTGCGCCCCTCCCGCGAGCCCGTTGCGTTGCGGTTGGGGCGGCATCACCCCCCATGACCTAACCGAGAGAATCATGACGACTGAAGCCAAATGCCCGTTTTCCGGCCATGCTCCCGCTGCTTCCCACGCCTTCGGTGGCGGTACGGCCAACAAGGACTGGTGGCCCAATCAGCTGCGCGTCGATCTGCTGAACCAGCATTCCGAGAAGTCTGATCCGCTCGGGTCGAACTTCAACTACCGCAAGTCGTTCAATGCGATCGACTACGACGCGCTCAAGGCCGATCTGCGCCGCCTGATGACCGATTCGCAAGACTGGTGGCCGGCAGACTTTGGCCACTATGGCCCGCAGTTCATCCGCATGGCCTGGCATGCCGCCGGCACGTACCGCACGGGCGATGGCCGTGGCGGCGCAGGGCGCGGCCAGCAACGTTTTGCACCCCTCAACTCCTGGCCCGACAACGTCAACATCGACAAGTCGCGCCGGCTGCTGTGGCCGATCAAGCAGAAGTACGGCCAGGCCATCTCGTGGGCCGACCTGCTGATCCTGACCGGCAACGTTGCGCTTGAAACCATGGGCTTCCGCACGTTCGGCTTTGCCGCCGGCCGTGAAGACACGTGGGAACCGGACAACGATGTGTATTGGGGCAACGAGACCAAGTGGTTGGAAGCCACGCGCTATTCGGGCGAGCGCAACCTCGCGAACCCGCTCGCCGCCGTGCAGATGGGCTTGATCTACGTGAACCCGGAAGGCCCGGAGCACGCCCATGGTGATCCGCTCGCGGCCGCCAAGGACATCCGCGAGACCTTCGCCCGCATGGCGATGGACGACGAAGAAACCGTTGCGCTGATCGCCGGCGGTCACACCTTCGGCAAGACCCACGGCGCGGGGCCAGCAAGTCACGTTGGCGCCGATGTCGAGGCCGCGCCGCTGGAAGCCCAAGGCCTGGGCTGGGCCAGCACCTTTGGCACCGGCAAGGGCGCGGATGCGATCACCAGCGGGCTCGAAGTCACCTGGACGCAAACGCCCGCGCAATGGAGCAACTTCTTCTTCGAGAACCTGTTCAAGTACGAATGGGTGCAGGAAAAGAGCCCCGCCGGCGCACTGCAATGGGTGGCCAAAGACGCCGAGGCGATCATTCCGGGCCCGACGCCCGATTCGCCCAAGCGCCGCCCGACGATGCTGACGACCGACTTGTCGCTGCGTTTTGATCCGGCATACGAAAAGATCTCGCGCCGCTTCCTGGACAACCCGCAGGCGTTTGCTGAAGCCTTTGCCCGCGCTTGGTTCAAGCTCACGCACCGTGACCTCGGCCCGAAGTCGCGTTACCTCGGCCCCGAAGTGCCGCGTGAAGACCTGATCTGGCAAGACCCGCTGCCGACGGCGACGCACAAGCCGACCGAGGCCGATATCGCCGATCTCAAAGCAAAGATTGCCGCTTCTGGCCTGTCGGCATCCGAACTGGTTGCCGTGGCGTGGGCGTCTGCCTCGACCTTCCGCGGGTCGGACAAGCGTGGCGGCGCCAACGGCGCGCGCATTCGGCTGGCGCCGCAGAAAGATTGGGCGGTCAACCAGCCGGTGGCCGGCACGCTGGCCAGGCTGGAGGAAATTCAACGCGCCTCCGGCAAGGCTTCGCTGGCGGATGTGATCGTGCTGGCAGGCAGCGTTGGTATCGAGCTGGCCGCCAAGGCCGCCGGCACGACGATCACCGTGCCGTTCACGCCGGGCCGCGTCGATGCGACGGCCGAGCAGACCGATGCCACGTCCTTCTCGGTGCTCGAACCCGTGGCCGACGGTTTCCGCAATTACCAGAAGACGCAGTTTGCGGTGCCGGGCGAAGTGCTGCTGCTCGACAGGGCTCAACTCCTGACGCTGACGGCACCGGAGTTGACCGTGCTGATCGGTGGCCTGCGCGCCATCAACATCAACGCGGATGGCAGCCAGCATGGCGTCTTTACCAGCACGCCCGGCGCGCTGACGAACGACTTCTTCGTCAACCTGCTCGACATGAACACCGAATGGAAGCCTGCCGGCGACATCTACGAGGGCTATGACCGCAAGACGGGCGAGCGCAAGTGGACCGGCACGCGCGTCGATCTGGTGTTCGGTTCGAACTCGATCCTGCGTGCGCTGGCCGAGGTGTTCGGCAGCGCCGACGGTAAGGAGCGGTTCATCAGCGAGTTCGTGGCCGCGTGGGTCAAGGTGATGAATCTCGACCGGTTCGATCTGGCCGCCGCCTAAGCTGCTTTCGGCGGGACTAAAATGGCGCCTTGCCTCGTGCAGGCGCCATTTTTCTTTGGTGATTTCCATGCAATCGTCCGCTGCCCAACCCAGCCGCCTCATGCTCTATGCGCGCCTGATGCGCATGGACAAACCGATCGGCACGCTGCTGCTGCTGTGGCCGACGCTGTGGGCGCTATGGATGGCCGCCGATGGCCATCCGCCGGTGTCGCTGGTGGTGATCTTCACGGTCGGCACGTTCCTGATGCGCTCGGCCGGTTGCGCGGTCAACGACTGGGCGGATCGTGACTTTGACAAGCACGTCAAGCGCACCAAGGAGCGGCCGATCACCGCGGGCCTGATTGCCCCCTGGGAGGCGCTGGCGGTAGCCGCGGTGCTCTCGCTCATCGCCTTCACGTTGATCCTGCCACTCAATGCGCTGACAAAGTGGATGTCGGTGGCCGCCATCGTGATTGCCGGCACGTATCCGTTCTTCAAGCGGTTCTTCGCGATTCCGCAGGCGTACCTCGGCATTGCGTTCGGGTTTGGGATTCCGATGGCGTACGCGGCGGTGCAGGATCAGGTGCCGGTGCTGGCGTGGCTGATGCTTGCCGGCAATGTCTTCTGGGCCGTCGCCTACGACACGGCGTACGCGATGGTCGACCGCGATGACGATTTGCTCATCGGCATCAAAACCTCAGCCATTACTTTTGGACGTTTTGACGTGGCGGCGATCATGCTGTGCTACGCGGGGTTCTTCGGGATCATGGCCTGGGCTGGCCATGTGATGGCACTCAGCGTGGCGTACTGGATTGGGTTTGCCGCTGCCGTGGCGTTGTCGCTTTGGTATTTCCCGATGCTACAGACGCGTGATCGGATGAAGTGCTTTTTTGTTTTCCGGCATAACAATTGGCTGGGGGCCTGTTTGTTTGCCGGGGTGGCGGGGGCGTATTTGCTGCGCTAGGTGTTGGTGGTGCGTCCCCGATTTCATCCCCTGCCGGGGACGATACCGGGGATGGACCAGTACCCTCAATCCCGCCCAAACTCCTCCCCCATCTCCTTGCCGCGAGCCGCCGCAGCATGCATGGCCCGCACAAAGGCTGCCTTGATATCGGCGCCTTCCATTGAAGTGAGCGCCGCATACGTCGTCCCGCCCTTGGACGTCACACGCTCGCGCAGCACCTCCACCGGCTCGGACGATTGGCCTGCCAGCGTGGCCGCGCCAATAAACGTCTCCACCGCCAACGTGCGCCCATCCTCAGCCGACAGCCCAAGCTCCTGCGCCGCCTGCTGCATGGCCTCGATGAAATAGAACACGTATGCGGGGCCGCTGCCCGAGATGGCAGTCACCGCATCAATCTGCGCTTCGGCTGGCACCCAAACGCTCTTGCCCACGGCATTGGCGATGGCGCTGGCGGTTGCGCGGTCGGCGTCGGACAAGCCAGCGTTGGCGGCCAAGCCGGTCATACCCAGCCCCGAGAGCGCCGGCGTATTCGGCATTGCCCGCACCACACGTGCATGGCCATTCAGCCAGCGCGACAGATCCTGGATGCGGATGCCCGCCGCCACCGACAGCACCAGGCTGTCGCCCAGATGCGGCGCGAGTTGCGCACAGACCTCGCGCATCTGCTGCGGTTTGACTGCCAGGACGATCACGTCGCGGTCGGCCAGTTCTGCGCCGGGGGCGGCAGCGGTGCGAGCGGCCCAGGTGTGTTCGGCGCGGCTGCGGGCCGGTTCGGTCGGGTCCACCACCACGATGTTGGCGCTGTGTGCGCCTTTGGCGATCAGGCCGCCGATGAGGGCCGCCGCCATGTTACCGCCGCCGATGAAGCCGAGTTTCAGAGTGTCGAGCATGAGTGTGGTGGTGTGAAAAAAAGACAGGAATTCAGGCGTTTGCATAATGCCGCGCGCCGAAGATGGCGCTGCCGACGCGCACAATCGTGGCGCCTTCGGCAATCGCATCTTCCAGGTCGGCGGACATGCCCATCGACAGCGTATCGAGCGGGATGCCGGTCTCGCGCAGCCGATCCGCCAGGGCTCGCAGATCAGCAAAGGGCTTGCGCTGCGCGGCGGGGTCATCGCTCGGCTCGGGCACGGCCATCAGGCCGCGCAATTGCAGACGTGGCAGCGCCGAAACGGCTCGTGCCACGGCAAGCACTTCATCGAAATCGGGCAGCAGGCCATGCTTGCTGGCCTGGCGGCTGATGTTGATCTCAAGACAGACCTGCAGCGGCGGTAACGTGTTGGGGCGCTGGGCCGACAGGCGCTCGGCGATCTTGAGGCGGTCGATGCTGTGCACCCAGTCGAACTGCTCGGCCACGGCGCGTGTCTTGTTGCTCTGCAGGGGGCCGATGAAGTGCCAGCGGATCGGGTCGGCGCCCGTGCGCAGGTCGGCCAGCGCGTCGATCTTGGCGATGCCTTCCTGCACATAGTTTTCGCCAAAGAGGCGTTGCCCGGCGGCATGTGCGGCACGTACGGCATCGGCGTCGAACGTCTTGGATACAGCCAACAATGTGACACCTGCAGCATCGCGCGAAGCCAGTGTGCAGGCCGTTGTGATCCGTTGACGCACGGCTTGCAAGTTGGCGGCGATTACAGACATAATCCGGCGACGTTTGTTACAAATAAACAAGGTTCCGGCACGTCGAATGAACGGCTCGGAGCGCGTCTGGAGGCGCCATTGCGACGCCCGGGCGACATAAAAAAGTCGGGGGTCATTATAAGATGGACATCGCGCAGCTTCTGGCGTTTTCCGCCAAGAACAAGGCGTCGGACTTGCACCTGTCGGCCGGACTGCCGCCGATGATCCGGATCCACGGCGACATGCGCCGGATCAACGTGCCCCCGCTCACGCACCAAGATGTGCACTCCATGGTGTACGACATCATGAGCGACGGGCAGCGCAAGGTCTACGAAGAAAACCTGGAAGTCGACTTCTCGTTTGAGATCCCGGGGCTCTCGCGTTTCCGGGTCAATGCGTTCAACCAGAATCGCGGCGCTTCGGCCGTGTTCCGGACGATTCCGTCGAAGGTGCTCTCGCTGGACGACCTGAAAGCGCCGGCCGTGTTTGCCGATCTGGCGATGAAGCCGCGCGGTCTGGTGCTCGTCACGGGCCCGACCGGCTCGGGCAAGTCGACGACGCTTGCCGCGATGGTCAACCACCGCAACGAAAACGACATGGGCCACATCCTCACGGTGGAGGACCCGATCGAATTCGTGCACGAATCGAAGAAGAGCCTGATCAACCAGCGTGAACTCGGGCCCCATACCCATTCGTTCGCCAACGCGCTGAAGTCGGCGCTGCGTGAAGACCCGGATGTGGTGCTGGTCGGCGAATTGCGTGACCTTGAAACCATTCGCCTCGCGCTTACCGCCGCAGAAACCGGCCACTTGGTGTTCGGCACGCTGCACACCAGCTCGGCAGCCAAGACCATCGACCGGGTCGTCGACGTGTTTCCGTCGGACGAAAAAGAGATGGTCCGGACCATGCTTTCCGAATCGCTGGAGGCGGTGATCTCGCAGACGCTGCTCAAGACGCGCGATGGTTCGGGCCGGATCGCGGCGCACGAAATCATGATTGCCACGCCGGCCATTCGTCACTTGATCCGCGAGAACAAGATCTCGCAGATGTACTCGATGATGCAGACCAGCAGCGGCATGGGCATGCAGACGCTCGACCAGTGCCTGTCGGAGCTGATCAAGCGCTCGGCGATCAACTACGCAGACGCGCGCGCCATTGCCAAGAACCCAGACGCGTTCGTGAGCTGATGCGCGAACGGATGCGCTGACTGACACGTCAGCGCGCTTTCCAATTCTTTCCAGGAGGGGCACGCCATGCTGGACCGCGAAGCCGCCACCAAATACATCCACGAACTCTTGCAGTTGATGGTGAACAGCCGTGGCTCGGACTTGTTCATCACGGCAGAATTTCCGCCCGCGATCAAGGTGGACGGCAAGGTCACGCCGATCTCGCAGCAGCCGCTGAATGCCCAGCAGGCCGTCGGTCTGGTCAAGGCGATCATGAACGAGAAGCAGCTGCGCGAGTACGAAGACAGCTCGGAATGCAACTTCGCCATCACGGCGCCGGGCGCCGGGCGATTCCGCGTGTCGGCGTTCATGCAGCAAGGTCGCGCCGGCATGGTGCTGCGGACCATCAACACGAAGATCCCGACGCTGGGCGAGTTGGACCTGCCGCCGATCCTCAATGAGATCGTGATGAGCAAGCGCGGCCTCGTGATCGTCGTGGGCGCCACGGGCTCGGGTAAGTCGACCTCGCTGGCGGCGATGGTGGGCTATCGCAATGCGAATTCGTACGGCCACATCATCACCATTGAAGATCCGGTGGAATACGTGCACGCGCACCAGAACTGCGTGGTGACGCAGCGCGAGGTGGGTGTGGATACCGAGTCGTGGCACGTGGCGCTGAAGAACACGCTGCGGCAGGCGCCGGACGTGATCCTGATCGGCGAAATCCGGGATCGCGACACGATGGAATACGCCATCCAGTACGCGGAAACCGGCCACTTGTGCCTTGCCACGCTGCACGCCAACAGCTCGAACCAGGCGATCGACCGGATCATCAACTTCTTCCCGGAAGAGAAGCGTCAGCAGCTGCTGATCGACCTGTCGCTGAACCTGCGCGCGATGATTGCGCAACGCCTGCTGCCGCGTCAGGGCAAGAAGGGGCGCGTACCGGCCGTCGAGATCATGCTGGCGACCCCGCTGGTGCAAGACCTCATCTTCAAGGGCGAGGTGCACGAGCTGAAGGAGGTCATGAAGAAATCCCGCGAGCAAGGGATGATCTCGTTCGACCAGGCGCTGTTCGATTTGTACGAAGAAAACAAGATCACGTACGAAGACGCGCTGCGTAATGCCGACTCTCTCAACGATCTGCGGCTGCAGATCAAACTGCACAGCAAGCGGGGCGGGCAGACGGACCTGTCGGCCGGCACCGAGCATTTGAATGTCGTCTGATGTGGTCCAGGCGCTACACCATTTGAGGTAATTTGCGGCGCGCAACGTTTGCGCTTCGCCCTGTACCCACCCGTCGTCATTAACTTTTCTTAATATTTGCTGAGAATTGCCGTATAAGCGGTGGGTGGGCTTGCCAGGTCATCGGCGGGCGCGCATCAAAACGATAAAAGCAACAGCAAATCCGGGTGGGTGAAAACGTGGCAAGCAAGCCGAGGTGTCAGCGCGCGCGGGCGGCGCGGGGCTTTACGCTGATTGAGCTCATGATCACAGTGGCCATTGTCGGCATCCTGGCGATCATTGCGTATCCCAGCTACGTCCAGTACATCGTCCGCTCCAATCGGGCAGCGGCGGAATCCTTCATGCAGGAAGTGGCGGCCGCGCAGGAGCGCTTCCTGCTCGACAATCGCGCCTATGCGCCTGACCTGACAACGCTGCAATACGCCAGCAACGTCCCGGCGAACGTTTCACCCAACTACACCTTCACGCTGAGCGCCAGCAGCGTGCCGCCGTCTTACCAACTGGCGGCGACTCCGCAGGGCTCGCAACAGGCGAACGACGCCGCCTGCGGCACACTCACGCTGACCAACACCGGTGCCAAGGTGGCGTCCACAGGCGCCTCCAACTGCTGGAAGTGAGGCGAGCCATGACTACTCTGCGCAAGCCCACTCAAGGTTTCACGCTCACCGAGCTGATGGTCACGCTGGCTGTGCTCGCCATCCTCGTGACGATTGCGGTGCCGTCGTTCTCCGGCATGATCGCGACCCAGGCAACACGCAATGCATCGTTCGACCTGTCGTCCGCCGTGTCGTTGGCGCGTGCGGAAGCGGTCAAGCAGAACGCCATCGCCACCGTTTCGACCACGAGCACTTGGGCGAGCGGCTGGACACTGAAGGTAGGCCCGTCCGCCACGGTGATCCGCACGTTCGGGCCGTACAGCGGCGTCACCATTGCGGCGAGCAACGGCAACACGCTGTCGTTCGGCAACGATGGTCGCCCCACTGCAGGCGGTGTCACGTTCCAGGTTACGCCGACGAGTTCGTCGCAATCGGTCTCGCCTAGCTGCGTGCAAGTGGGCGGCAGCGGCCGCATCGCCGTGGTTTCGGGGACGTGCTCATGAGCGCCATTGCACGGTTGTCACATCGCCGGTTGGGCAAGCGCGGGCAGCGCGGCACGACCCTGATCGAGATCCTGATTTCGGTGGTGATCCTGCTGGTGGCGCTGTTGGGCGCGGCCGGAATGATGGTCCGCTCGAACCAGTCCGAGATGGAGTCCTACCAGCGCGTGCAGGCCCTGACGCTGCTGCAGGACATGGCGGCGCGGCTCAATGCCAACCGCCAGGTGGCCGCCTGCTACGCTGTGGCCGGCGCGATGACCACTGCCGGCACGGGTGGCATCTCGGCGCCCAGCTGCACGACGGGCTCGGCCGCACAGCAAGCCACTGTCACATCCGATCTCACAGCTTGGAACAATGCGCTGCTGGGCAATACCGAGACCGCTGCAAGCGGCACCGTTGCCCTGGGCGCCATGATTGGCGCGCGCGGCTGCATCGAAGCCATCGACACCGTCAACCAGGTCTATCGCGTGACGGTCGCGTGGCAAGGCCTGGTCAAGACCGTGGTGCCGTCACTGCCATGCGGCAGCGGCAATTTCGGTAGCGATGGCTACCGCCGCGCCATCAGCGTGCAGGTGCGCATGGGGGTGCTGTCATGATGGGCAATCGCACGCTGCGGCGTCTGCAGCGCGGGATGTCGCTGATCGAATTGATGGTCGGCATGACGCTGGGGCTGCTGCTGCTGACCGCGCTGGCGAGCTTGTATGCCTCGACCTCGCAATCGCGCGTGCAGCTGGGCAACAGCGCCACGCAGATCGAGAATGGGCGCTATGCGCTCGACATCATCAGCCAGGAAGTTGGGCTCGGCGGCTTCCTCGGTGATCTGAATCTGCTGGGAACCTCCGCCGTTGCCACGCCCGATGTCTGCGCCGCTGCCATCAATGCGCTCGGCTTCAGCAATAGCCCGGCAACGGTGCCCGTGGCCATCTACGGTTACGTGCCCGGTGCGAATGCGGCGCCATGCTTGCCCAACCTGTCGCCCAACTCGGAAATCCTGGTGGTGCGTCGCGTGTCGAGCACCATTACTTCTGCGAGCGCCGTAGCGGCAGGGCAGGCTTATCTGCAGGATTCGTTCTGCGGCACCGACACGGCGCCTTTTGTATTCAGCGCCACCGCAACGGACTTCACGCTCAAGGAAAAGACCTGCAGCAAGCCCGCAGACCTTCGCCAGGTCAGTGTGCGTGCGTTCTACCTGGCCACGTGCGACCGCTGTGGCACGGGCGGCGACAGCATTCCCACGCTCAAGATGGTTGAGTTTTCCAGCGGCGCAATGCAGCCCCCAAACTCGGTCGCCCAGGGCATCGACGACGTGCATTTCGCCTATGGCGTGGATATGGACGGCAACGGTTCGCCCGATTGTTACGTTGCCAATCCCGGCATCGACAACAGCACTGCATGCAACAACGTGGGGGGCTACAACTGGCTCGCGTCTGCCGCGACCAACTGGAGCAACGTGACGGCCGTGCGCATCAACGTGCTTGCGCGCACGCTGGGCGTGTCACCGGGCTGGACGGATACGCGGTCCTACGATCTGGGCCGCGGTACGCTCACCCCACCTTTCAAAGATGGCTACAAACGGCACGTCTACGCGCAACTCGCGCGCGTCGCCAATGTGGCCGGCCCACGGGAGTAGCCATGCGGCGCTTATCGGTTCGCCAATCGGCACGTCAGTCGGGCGTGACCCTCGTTGTCACGCTGATCTTCCTGGCGATTTTCATGGGCATTGTCGTGATGATGATGAACTCGGGCGTGATCAACACCAAGATCGCCGCCAACCAGCAATATGGTCTGGAGGCCCGCAGCGCGGCGCAGCAGGGC
Source organism: Ralstonia sp. 110700041-2 (assembly GCF_056280165.1). Lineage (NCBI taxonomy): Bacteria > Pseudomonadati > Pseudomonadota > Betaproteobacteria > Burkholderiales > Burkholderiaceae > Ralstonia > Ralstonia sp. 110700041-2. Next base: position 44,335 of record NZ_JBSFAI010000015.1, read on the forward strand.
ATTGAGCAGGTCATCAGCGCGGATTTCACCTCCAACCCGGTCGCCACCAACGTGCCGGTGGACGTCAACGGCGATGGCAAGGCGGACTACACCGCGCAGGTTGCTGCGCCTGCTTGTGTTGCCACCAAGCCCATTGCAAATACGCAGCTGACTACAAATACGACGAGCCCGAACTTTGCCGCTGACTCGTCCTGCTTCAGCGGCGTAAACAACAACTCGGACACGGGCATCCTCACCGCCGCCGGTACGCCAGGCGGGATGTCGAATTGCAGTGCGACGCAGTGGGATGTTGCCGCCACCGTCAACGATGCCAACGGTACGGCCGTGAACACGACGCTGCATCAGGGCGTTGCGGTTCGCGTGCTGACCGGCGCGGCATGTCCGTAAGCCCACGCGCAAAGCCAGGAAGAACCCATATGCGCTCCTTTGCCCAACGACTTGCCTTTGCCGCGACGGCAACTTTTGCACTCGCGCTGTCAGGCGCTCAACTTGCCAGTGCCGAAGACATTGATCTGTACACGGGGCTGCAGCAGAACGCCGGCAAGCCCAACGTTGTGATCATCTTTGACGATGGCTCTAACTCAGACGCCAACGCGACGTTCACCTGCTCGGCGACTGGGCTGACTGTGGCCAACCCAACAAAGAGCTCCGGCGCTGAGCAGTGTGCCCTCTACGGCGCCGCACAGTCGATTGCGAGCAATCCGTCTTTGCTGGGCAACGTCAATCTGGGTCTGATGTTGTTTGACCCCAAGAGCCCCGGCGGATTGTTCACGTTCCCTTCTGCGAATCCCAGGTCGGCGCAGACGCTGCAATTGATGGACAACAACGGCGTCAACAGCCTGCTGTCGTACATCCAAAACCAGTTCGCTACGGACCTGACCGGCGGCAACAATGTGCAGACAGCCGGCGCCATGCAGGAAGCCTGGGCGTTCTACGCGGGTTACCAGAACACCAAGGTGGCGGGCCTGTCTGGCACGCAGTACACATCGCCCATCAGTAACCCTTGCCAACGAAATTTCGTCATCTACATTGGCAACGCGACCAACAGCGGCCACCCTGCCGAGAGCGATCCGAAGATGCTGGCGGCGCTTCAAGCGGCCGTGCCCACGCCCACGGCTGCACAGACGACGCAAATCGCGATCAATAGCAAGTACGCGTCGAACTGGGGTGACGAGTGGTCGCGCTATATGTACCAGAGCGACCTGCAAGGCACGGCCAACACGGCCAACCCGCAGAACGTCATCACCTACGCCATCACGGTGACGGACGGCAAGAATCAGGACTACGTCAACTTCGAAAACAGCATGGCCACCAATGGTGGCGGCAAGGCCTACACCGTTCAGCTTGGCGATGTGGCGGGCCTTCAGGATGCGCTGCTGTCGATCCTCAATGAAATCCAGGCGGTCAACAGTGTGTTCGCATCGGTCAGCTTGCCGGCTGCCGTGAACGCGCAAGGCCAGTTCCTGAACCAGGTGTACATCGGGATGTTTCGCCCCGATGCGACGGCAGCCCCGCGCTGGATGGGCAACCTCAAGCAGTACCAGGTGGGCTTCGACACCAACGGTAACCTGCAGTTGCTGGATTCAGTCGGCAAGGCCGCGCTGAGCAATGCGGGCACGGGGTTCATGTCGCCCAGCGCCATCAGCTTCTGGACCGCCGACCCGCCGCTGTCCTTTGGCTCAAGCGGTTATGGCAGCAGCATCAGCAATTGGCCGACCAAGGGTTTCTGGCAAAACAGCCCGTCCAGCAAGGGTTGGGCCTTTGACTCACCCGACGGTGAGATCGTCGAAAAAGGCGGCGCTGGTGAAATGCTGCGCGCATTATTCCTGACCAGCCAGGGCAGCCGCACGCTGCTTACCTGCAACGGCAAGGGCACTTGCCCGACCAGCACGGCTATGCCAACGTTCGACACGGCCAACACATGGCTGACCGGCACCAGCGGGCTCAACGCCATCAACTCGTACAACAGCACGAACGGCGCGCCCACCATCGCGTCGAGCGAGCAGACCAACTTCATCAACTGGGTGCGCGGCCGCGATGTTCAGGCGCTGGACAATTCGACGGTCGCGGGGCAGGAAGCCGAAACTGGCCCGGGCTCGCCCGTGACGATCCGCCCGTCCATCCACGGTGATGTGCTGCATTCCCGGCCGGTGGTCATCAACTACGGAGGCAGCACCGGCATCGTGGTGTTCTATGGCGCCAATGATGGCGTCTTCCATGCCATTAATGGCAATCAGACGACGGGTATCAACGGGGTGCGACCTGGCGGCGAGCTGTGGGGCTTCATCCCGCCCGAGTTCATTGGCAAGCTGAGTCGGCTCTATGCCAACTCGCCACAGGTGAAGCTGTCCACTACGCCGAACGGCATTACGCCGACACCGACGATGCGTGATGACTTTTTCGACGGCAGTACGACCGTCATGCAAGACCAGCGCGTTTCGGGAAGCGCCCGCACCATCATCTACTTGACCGCACGGCGTGGCGGTAGCTTGATTTACGCCCTGGAGGTAACCGACCCCGCCAACCCGCGCTATCTCTGGTCGCGCAGCAACACCGATATTCCGGAGCTGGGTCAGACGTGGTCCAAGCCGAGACTGATGCGCGTGGCCGGTTACGCCAACCCTGTACTGATCATGGGCGCCGGCTACGATGCGTCTTCCGAAGACAGCGACCCCGCACCCGGCACCGATACCATGGGTCGAGGCATCATTGTGCTCGATGCCTACAGCGGCGCGCCGGTCTGGAGCGCCTTGCCGAACTGCGCTGGCATGGCGGGCGTGTGTGTGAAGAACACCGGCCTGACCCGTTCGATTGCCTCGGATGTCACTACGGTCGATCGCACAGGTAGCGGTTACATCCAGATGGCCTACGTGGGCGACGTTGGTGGCAACATCTGGCGGGTGGACTTCCAAAGCTCCGCTGGCAACGCCCCCGCCAACTGGGCACTGACGCAGTTCGCGTCGCTCGGCGGCGCTGCCAACACCAACAACGCGCGCAAGTTCTTCTATGCGCCCGATGTCGTGCCCACCGCCGGTTTCAACGCCGTCATTGCCGGCACCGGCGATCGCGAGCACCCGCTATATTCGGCTTCTACAACGCCGGGCACCGCCTACAACGTGGTCAACCGCTTCTATATGTTGAAAGACCCGAATCTTGGCCCCGTGCCGGCTGGTTGGGTGCCATTGACGGAAGCCAACCTCGTAGATTCGACTTCGACGGCGTACAGCGGGACGGGCTCAGGCTTCTACATCACGCTGCCGAATCCGGGCGAGAAGGTCGTGAACGCCCCCCTCACGGTGGCTGGCTACACCACGTTCGGGACCAACACCCCGGCGGTTCCGTCCGCCGGCGCGTGCTACCCGAACTTGGGCATCGCCCGCACGTATTCGGTGAGCTTCCTGACAGGCACTGGCCAGAACCCGAATCGCTCGGTGGTGCTGGACGGTGGCGGGTTCCCGCCCTCGTCGGTCTATGGCGTGGTGCTGGTGAACAACGGCAGTGGCGGTACGACGCCGGTGCCGGTGTGCTTCGGGTGTGGCAACCAGACGGGAACGGGCGCAGGCGGCTCCGCGCTGGCGCCCGTCCAGGTGACACCTAAAGGCCTTGGCAAACGCAAGCGCACATTCTGGTTCTCCGAAACCGACAAGCACTGACCTGCATCTCCCAACGGCCCGCCCCGCGCGGGCCGTTACAATTCCGGCCAGATGCCGGAGCATTTCCGTTCCCGCAACCATCCGGAGAGTAGCCATGAGTGACGTCTATGCATTCGAGGCCGATTCGTTAACCGGCCAGCGCGTGCCGCTGTCGCAGTACAAGGGCAAGGTCCTGCTGATCGTCAACACGGCGAGCAAGTGCGGATTCACGCCGCAGTACGCGGGGCTGGAGGCGGTGTACAAGCGGCTGCACGACAAAGGGCTAGAGGTGCTCGGCTTTCCGTGCAACCAGTTCGGCAAGCAGGAACCGGGCGGCGAAGACGAGATCGGCGCCTTCTGCGAAAAGAACTACGGCGTCTCGTTTCCGATGTTCGGCAAGATCGACGTGAATGGCTCCAACGCGCATCCGCTCTACAAGTGGCTGACCTCGGAAAAGCCCGGCGTGCTCGGTATCGGAGCCATCAAATGGAATTTCACCAAGTTCCTGCTGCGCCGCGACGGCACGGTCTACAAGCGCTACGCGCCCATGACCAAGCCGGAAGAGATTGCCGACGATATTGAGCGGCTGCTGGCGGAGCCCGATCCCGCCTGACGTTGCGGTCGTCAATCCGACGAGCCTCGCACCTTGCGCATGAAATCCGCCAGCGAGCGCTCGGCGGATTCGGCAAAGTGGCGCTCCAGAATGTCGACCTTGACGCAGCGGTCGAGGCGGAAGGTGCGGTAGTCCTGACGGTGTTCGCACCAGGCGGCCACCAGCCAGACTTGTCCCCAGAAGAACAGGCCGAGCGGTTGGATGCAGCGCTCGGTCAACTGGCCCTGCGCGTCGCGGTAAGCAAGCCGCGCAACAGCGTGGCGGCCAAGCGCTGCATGCAACGTGTCGAATACTTGCTTGACCTCGCTGCCCATGCCGTAGCCGGGCGCGAAGATGCGTGTGGTCTCGGCTTCGGAGCGGCGCTCGGCGGGCAGGGCGCCCATCAGCTTTTCCAGTGCGGCTTCCACCGAGTCGGCCATGGTGCCACCACTCCACGCCTTGATCATCCGTGCGCCGGCCACGAGCGCTTCGACTTCGTCGGCGGTGAACATGAGCGGCGCAAGGTCGTAGCCTGCCCGCATGCGGTAGCCGATACCGGCCTCCCCTTCGATCGGTACGCCTGAGACGGATAGATCGCGGATATCGCGATACACCGTGCGCTCCGACACGCCCAGGCGGTCGGCCAGCATGGCCGCCGTGGTCAAACGGCGGCCTCGCAGGATCTGGGCAATCTGGAACAGGCGGTCGGCGCGGCGGGTCATGCGCGGCATTGTAGTGGGCTTGGGCCCGGGTGCAATGCGCGCCATATCCCCTACGCGCCGAAGGGCGTCAACTCGCGCTGCGGGTGGATGTCGACGATATCGACCTGCTCCCCACGGCGCAGCATGCGCTTGCCCAGTCGCGGGAAATCGGCAATCTCGATGTTGAGATGTTCGCCGCCGCACAGATAGACGAGATCGTCCTTGCCGCAGTTGCGCAGGTGATGCGCGACGCCTGTGGGGAAGGCCATGAAATCGCCGCCGCGCACGGTGAAGATGCTGTCGTCGATCTCGGCCTGCGCTTCGCCGGAAAGGATGTAGATCCATTCCTCCTCGCGCTGGTGCGAGTGATAGACGAACGACTCCTTGCCCGGCGGCACGCGCGCGAAATTCACGCCGGTACGTTTGAGCCCGAGCAGCCGGCCCATCATGGTGCCGTGAATTTCCGACAGGCTGTTCCAGGGGTGCGAAAACGACTGCGTGCGCGCGGTGACATCCGCGGCACGCATGAGATACGGGGATTGGCTCGGCATGGTGTTCTTCTCTGTCTCTTGGTGAAGGCCGGCGCCCGCGCACCGGCCTTGGGGAGCGTTACTGCTGTTACTGCTGCAGCAGGTACGCCTGCGTCTTGGCATCCGGCTCGTGCAGGCCGATGCGGTTGCCTTCGGTGTCGACGATGTGGGCGATGCGGCCCATGTGGTCGGGCAGTGTCATCGGCCCAAAGACGCATTGGCCGCCGCTGCCGTTCACGCGCTCGAGCACGGCATCCAGGTTGGGCGCGTTCAGGTAGACCACGCTGCCCTTGTCGGACGGCGCAAAGCCCTCCCCCTTGACCAGCGCACCGTGGATGGTCGTCTCACCCGCCGGAAACACGCCCATGGTCATGTCGCCCATGTCTTCCTGCTTGAGCTGCGTGTCGAAGACGTTCTCGTAAAACTTCACCGCGCGCGGGAAATCGTTGGCCGGGATTTCAAACCAGTTGATGACGCTTGCCATGATGTTCGCTCCGTTAGGTGGCTCAGGCGGTTGGGAGTGCCGTTGCCGGTTAAGGTGGAGCGATTCTGGCGGGGGGCTCCTGACAGCGTTCTGTCAGGAGCGTTCAGGAGGGTGGCAAAGCGTGTTGCAGATTGCCCAGGCAGTGAATACCGGGCGGAGGGAGGAGCGATTCAGTGCGGAATCCAACCCGCCAGCAGCGGCACCAGCACGGCCGTCAGCACGCCGTTCAGGCCCATGCCCAGCGCCGAGAACGCGCCGGCTTCCGGATTGACCTGAAACGCGCGGGCCGTACCAATGCCATGCGCCGCAATGCCGGTGGCAAAACCACGCACGCTGTACTCGCGCACGCGCAGCAGGTTCAGCAGCCGCGTCGTGGTGGTGGCACCGACAATCCCGGTAATGAGCACCAGCACCGCGGTGATGGTCGGCGCGCCGCCAATCTTCTCCGAGATGCCCATGGCGATCGGGATCGTCACCGATTTCGGCGCCATCGAGCGCAGCGTTTCCGGCGATGCGCCCAACAGCCACGCGATGCCCACGGCTGACACCACCGCGACGACCGACCCTGCAAGGAGCCCAGCCATCAGCGGCACCGCGTGGCGGCGCAGCTTCGCCCACTGCTGAAACAACGGCACCGCCAGCGCCACCGTCGCCGGCCCCAGCAGGAAGTGCACGAACTGCGCGCCGTCAAAGTAGGTCTTGTACGGCGTGCCCGTCACGGTCAGCAGCGTGCCCAGGATGACAACCGCAATCAGCAGCGGGTTGACCATCGGGTTAAAGCGGCTGCGTTCATGAAGGCGCACGCCGATCAGGTACGCGATGAGCGTGGCGGTCAGGCCGAGCAGCGGGCTGGCGGCCAGATAGACCCAGAGTTGGTGCAGGTTGGGAGCCATCACGTTCATGGGGCCAGCTCCTCCTGGCCTTCGCCGTGGTCCCCCATGCGGCGCATCAGCGCGCGCGTCACGAGCGCACCGGCGGCAATCGACAGCCACGTCGATACGACGGTCGCCACCACGATTGGCAGCCATTCCTGCCCGATGCGGTTCAGTTGCGTCATGACGCCCACGCCGGCCGGCACGAACAGGATGGTCAGGTGACGCAGCAGTTCACGGACGGTGCCCTGCATGACTTCGAGCACGCGGCCCTTGTCCACCAGCAGGTAGATGACCAGCAACACCATGCCGATCACCGGACCGGGCACCGGCAGGTGCAGCGAATACGTCAACAGCTCTCCCACCGACTGGAACGTCAACAGGATCGCGAAGGTTTGCAGCATGGGGCCTCCGGGCGAAACGAAGCGCCAAGTATAGAACCCGGCTGCGTTCGTTTCAGGCCAGCATGCGGTCGACCAGCTCGATCCAGTGTTCGACCGGCGTATCCGTGCCGCTCTGCAGATGCGTCAGGCAGCCGATGTTGGCGGAGACGATGCGCTCAGGCTGCGTGGCTTGCAGCTTGGCGAGCTTGTCATCGCGCAGGCGATAGGCAAGTTCCGGTTGCAGCACCGAATAGGTGCCGGCCGAGCCGCAGCACAGGTGGCTGTCGGCGCAGAGCTTGACGTCCACGCCCAGCGAGGCGAGCAGCGTTTCCACTGCGCCGCGAATCTGCTGGCCGTGTTGCAGCGTGCAGGGCGGGTGCCAAGCCACGCGCGGGCGTTGTGCTTCAGGTTTGGTCTTCTGTAGAAGCTGTTGCGAGAACGCGGGCAGCACCTCGCACAGATCGCGCGTCATGGCGGACACGCGCGCCGCGCGCTCTGCATAGGCCGGATCGTCGCGCAGCAGGTGGCCGTATTCCTTGACCATCGCACCGCAGCCGGAGGCCGTCATGACGATGGCCTCGGCGCCGGCCTCGATATGCGGCCACCAGGCGTCGATGTTGGCGCGCATGTTGCCGAGGCCGCCCGCATGGTCGTTCATGTGATAACGGATGGCGCCGCAGCAGCCGGCGCGGTCCGCGCTGATGAGCTGCACGCCCAGCTTGTCGAAGACACGCGCCGTGGCGGCATTGATGTTGGGCGACATGGCGGGTTGCACGCAGCCTTCAAGCAGCAGCATCTTGCGAGCGTGCACGGTGCCGGGTCGCGTGCCGGCGTGCGGCTGCCGGGCCGGAACCTTGTTGCGCAGCACTGGCGGCAACATCGGCCGCACCGCCTGTCCGAGCTTGAGCGCGGAGCCGAACAGCGCCGGCCGCGTCAGGCCCTCGCGCAGCGCCCAGCGCACGGCGCGCTCGCCCAACGGGCGTCGCATTGAGCCCACCCCGCCTTTCGCGTCGAGCTGGTCATCGACGATCTTGCGGCCGATCTCCACCAGGCGCCCGTAGGTCACGCCGGACGGGCAGGTCGATTCGCAGTTGCGGCAGGTCAGGCAGCGGTCGAGGTGCAGGCGTGTAGCGGCGCCGGCGGGCTGGCCCTCCAGCACCTGCTTCATCAGGTAGATGCGCCCGCGCGGGCCGTCCAGCTCATCGCCGAGCAGTTGGTAGGTCGGGCAGGTGGCCGTGCAGAAACCGCAGTGCACGCATTTCTGCACGATGCTTTGGGCTTCTTCGCCGTCGGGGGTGTTGCGCAGGAACGCCGCGAGCGTGATTTGCATGATGGGCTTGCGTTAGAAGCCGGCGTACAGACGGCCCGGGTTGAAGATGCCGTGCGGATCGAAGCTGTCCTTCAGGCGTTTATGCACGGCCATCAACGGCGGGGCGACTGGCGTGAAGATGTCGCTGGCGCGGTCGCCGTTGCGGAACAGCGTGGCGTGGCCGCCGGCCTTGCGTGCTGCATCGCGGATGACGTCGGCGGAGGTGTTGGCGGTGTCGATCCACCAGCGCTGGCCGCCACCCCATTCGACGAGCTGCTCATCGGCCGACGCATGGCCGAGCGCCAGCGGCTGCGTGGCTGGAGGCAAAGCGATGCGCCACAACGGCAGGCTGCCTTGCACGGCACGCGCGAAAAACGCATGCGATTGCTCGCGCAGGTCGCGCCAGAACGCGGTCCCTTCTGCGTCCTCGACACGCTCGCCGCCGAGCTTGGTGATGGCTGCGCGCACGGCCGCATCGGCACCGCTCAGGCGCACCCACAGGGCACCGTCGATCCACGCGGACGCCGCAATCGGCAACGGCTGGCCCCCCCAGCGGTTGAGTGTGTCGATGGCCTCGCCTTGTGCCATGGCAAAGCGCAGCGTCGCATCGCAGAACGGCATCGGCAGCACCTTGAGCGACACCTGCACGATCAACCCGAGCGTGCCGAGTGCACCGGCCATCAGGCGCGAGACGTCGTAGCCGGCCACGTTCTTCATCACCTGGCCGCCAAAGTTGAGCATGTCGCCGCGGCCGTCCATGACGACAGCGCCGAGCACGAAGTCGCGCAGCGCGCCCACCGACTGCCGGCGCGGGCCGGACAGGCCGGATGAAAACGCGCCGCCTACCGTTGCCTGTCGGCCATTCGCAGCAAAGTGGGGCGGCTCGAACGCCAGCATCTGCTTGTGCTCGGCCAATGCGGCTTCGATCTCGACCAGCGGTGTACCGCTGCGCGCTGTGATGACGAGTTCTGCACAGTCGTAATCGACGATGCCGGACCACTCGCGCGTGTCGAGCACGGTGCCGTCGGGTGCGGGCGCTCGGCCATAGAAATCCTTTGTGCCGCCGCCGCGCAGGGTGAGCGACGTGCGGTTGCTTGCGGCCTGCGTAATGGCGTCGCGAAAGCGTGCGAGCGCGGGCGAAAGGGCGGAGTCAGACGTGATGGGCATGTTGAACCTTCGGGCGCAACGGCTTGTTCGCTGCGTGCGGCTTCGGAATGGTCAGGCGGCGATCAGAAACGCGGCAAGTCGGGGTGGGGCAGCAGGCCGTTGCGCACGTGCAGCTTGCCGTATTCGGCGCAGCGCGCGAGCGTGGGGATGGCCTTGTCGGGGTTCAGCAAACGCACCGGGTCAAACGCGGCCTTTACGCGCAGAAATGCGTCACGTTCTTCTGCCGAGAACTGCACGCACATCGAACTGAGCTTTTCCACGCCCACGCCGTGCTCGCCCGTTACGGTGCCGCCGAGTTCCACGCAGGTCTCGAGGATGTCGGAGCCGAACAGTTCGGCGCGGTGCCATTCGTCCTGGTCTTCGCCGTTGAAGAGGATGAGCGGGTGCATGTTGCCGTCGCCCGCGTGGAACACGTTGATGCAGCGCAGGGCGTACTTCTGCTCCATCTGCTGGATGCGCCGCAGCAGCGTGCCAATGTGCTTGCGCGGGATGGTGCCGTCCATGCAGTAGTAGTCCGGCGAAATGCGCCCGGCTGCCGGGAAGGCATTCTTGCGACCGCTCCAGAACTTCAGGCGCTCGGCTTCGCTTTGCGAGACCTGGATGCGCGTGGCACCGGAGGCGCGCAGCACTTCGCTCATGCGCGCGATCTCTTCGGCCACTTCTTCGGGCGTGCCGTCGGATTCGCACAGCAGGATGGCGGCCGCGTCGAGGTCGTAGCCGGCGCAGACGAATTCCTCAACGGCAGCGGTGGCGGGCTTGTCCATCATTTCCAGCCCCGCCGGGATGATGCCCGCGGCAATCACGTCGGCCACGGCGTTGCCGCCGGATTCCACGTCGTCGAAGCTCGCCATGATCACCTGCGCGAGTTGCGGCTTGGGGATCAGGCGCACGGTCACTTCCGTCACCACGGCCAGCATGCCTTCGGAGCCGATCACCGTGGCCAGCAGGTCCAGGCCGGGGGCGTCGGGCGCCTCGCTGCCGAATTCAACCACCTCGCCGTCCATCATCACGGCGCGCACGCGCAGCACGTTGTGCACGGTCAGGCCGTACTTCAGGCAATGCACGCCGCCGGAGTTCTCGTTCACGTTGCCGCCGATGGTGCAGGCAATCTGGGATGACGGATCGGGCGCGTAATACAACCCGTGCGGGTTGGCGGCTTCCGAAATGGCGAGGTTGCGTACGCCCGGCTGGACCACCGCCGTACACGTGTATGGGTCCACCTTGATGATGCGCTTGAACTTGGCCAGCGACAGCACCAGCCCGCCCGGCGTCGGCATCGCACCGCCCGACAGGCTCGTCCCCGCGCCGCGCGGCACCACGGGCACGCCCATGCGGTGGCACACGCGCAGGATTTCGACGACCTGCGCCTCGGTATCCGGCAGCACGACGGCCAGCGGCACCTGCCGGTAAGCGGCCAAGCCGTCGCATTCATACGGGGTGGTGTCTTCGCGCTCCCAGAGCAGCGCGTCGTCGGACACGATCTGGGACAGCGCGGCGGTCAGCTCAGCCTGCAGGGCAGACGGATCGCGAGCGGTGGCGGGCAGCGATGCGTTCATGGGGTGTCTCTCATCGTTGTGCCCGGCAGCGGTGGCCGGGATGGAGGGCACTATAGCCCGGCCGCCGCGCCATGCGGCGTGTTAAGGACTTTTGCTGCGATGAATTTGGCTCGCCGGAGCGGCCAATGCGGTTCATCGCGGGGCAGCAAGGTTTCATTGCCCATTCGCGCGAGCCTGACCTCCACGATCGAGCCTTCAACCGCCGACGGTGGGGTGCAAAGCACCGAGCTTCACACTAAAAGTATCGAATCCGAGGTTCAGGTACCTCGCGCGTGAGGCAAATAGGATCGGCGTTGATGAAAAAAGCAGCAACGATGACGTTCGGAACGTCAACTTCGAGGCCCTGGGGCTCGACCCATGACGCTTTTTGCCCCGACGTTGCTGTTTTTTTCATCAGCGCTGAGGGTTCAGGGCTTCAACGTCGAAACTAAAAGTTTCGAATCCGGTAGTTCGAGACCCAGCCGCGAGGCTCGGGGGCCGGCCGCTGAGCGGTTTACCAATCCAGCCCAAGCAACCAATCCACAAAATGCCGCGCCTCGGGCTTCATCGGCGCCTGCTCGCGCTGGACAATGTAATAAGCATGTGGCGACGCCGATTCGATGTCCAGCAGCCGCACGATCTGCCCCGAAGCCAGCCAGTTGCGCGCCATGGCTTGACGCACCAGCGCCACGCCCTGGTTGGAGGCGACGGCTTCGAGCATCAGGCCGATGTCGTTGAACAGCGAGCCGGTCGCAGGCTCCGCCGCGTCCAGCCCGGCCGCCTCGAACCATGGGCGCCAGGGCTCCAGCGGGCTGCGCAGCAGCGTGAGGTTCAGCAACTGCGACGCTTCGGTGATGGTGTTGCCGCTGATCTGCTCGAAGTAGGCCCGCCCGCACGCCGGGAAGACCGGCTCGTTGAGCAGCAGCGTGGTCTTCAGGTCCGGATAGCGGCCGGTGCCGTAGCGGATTTCGACATCGGTGTCCTCGGCTTTCACGTCGAGGAACGGGATGGAGAGATGCAGTTCCAGATCGATGTGCGGGTACAGCGCGTTGAACTCCGGCAGACGCGACACGAGGTGCTGGCGTCCGAACGTGGGCGGAATCGCCACGCGCAGCCGCGCGCGCTGCTTGCTGAATTCCGGCCGTGCCAGTTCGTGCAGGGTGTCGAGCGCCACTTGCACACTGCGCAGGTAGCGCGTGCCCGCGGCGGTCAGCCGCAACGCCGTGCCCGTGCGCACGAAGAGGTCTTCGCCCCACAGCTCTTCCAGATTCTTGATGCGGTGCGATACCGCGCTGGGCGTGACGGACAGTTCTTCGGCCGCGCGCGCGAAGCTCGCATGGCGCGCCCCGGCCTCGAAGGCAATCAACAGATGCAGCGGAGGAACGCGCTTGAAGACGGAAGACATGCGGGCGGTCGCTGGTAGGTGAATCGGTTACACGTGGAAGATCTTGCCGGGGTTCAGGACGTGCTTCGGGTCCAGCGCCTGCTTGATGCTGCGCATCAGGTCGATCGCATCGTTGCCGTGTTCGGCGATGAGGAAGTCCATCTTGTGCAGACCCACGCCATGCTCGCCCGTGCAGGTGCCGTCCATGGCAATTGCACGGGCGACGATGCGCTGGTTGATGCGCTCGGCCTCTTCCAGTTCTTCCGGCTTGTTCGGGTCGATCAGCAGCGCAACGTGGAAGTTGCCGTCGCCCACGTGGCCGACGATGGGGGCGGGCAGCTGCAGCGCGCTGGCAAGCAGGTCCTTCTCGGTCTCGACCACGCATTCAGCCAGGCGCGAGATCGGCACGCATACGTCGGTGGTGACGGCGCGGCAGCCCGGCTTGAGTTGCAGAAAGGCGAAATAGGCGTTGTGGCGAGCGTTCCACAGGCGGCTGCGGTCTTCGGGGCGCGTGGCCCATTCGAAGCCTTGGCCCTTGTGTTCAGCAGTGATCTGCTGGACGGTCTCGGCCTGCTCCTGCACGCCGTGCTCCGAGCCGTGAAACTCGAAGAACAGCGTCGGCATCTCGGGCAGCGTGAGCTTGTCGTACTGGTTGATCGCGCGGATGGCCAGCGCATCGACAAATTCCACGCGCGCAATCGGCACGCCCATCTGGATAGTGTCGATCACTGCCGACACCGCATCGCCCATGCTCGGGAAGGCGCACACGGCCGCGGATACCGCTTCGGGCTGCGGATACAGCTTCAGCGTGATCTCGGTGATGATGCCAAGCGTCCCCTCGCTGCCGATGAAGAGGCGTGTGAGGTCATACCCCGCCGACGATTTACGTGCGCGGTTGGCCGTCTTGATGATGCGGCCGTCAGCGGTGACCACCGTCAGGTTCAGGACGTTTTCGCGCATCGTGCCGTAACGCACGGCGTTGGTGCCCGAAGCGCGCGTCGCGCACATGCCGCCGATGGATGCATCCGCGCCCGGGTCGATCGGGAAGAACAAACCGGTATCGCGAATCTCGGTATTGAGCTGCTTGCGCGTGACGCCCGGCTCGACCGTCACCGTCAGGTCTTCGGAGTGCACCGACAGCACGTGGTTCATCTGCGAGAGATCGAGGCTCACGCCACCGGCCACGGCCAGCAGATGGCCTTCGAGCGACGATCCGGCGCCATACGGGATCAGCGGAATCTCGTGCTCGAAGCAGAGCTTGGCGACGGCAGCGACTTCCTCGGTGGTCTGCGCGAAGACGACGGCGTCGGGCAGCATCGGGTCGTAGGCGGATTCATCGCGGCCGTGGTGGGCGCGCACGGCTTCGCTCATGGAGACGCGATCGCCGAAGCGGGTGCGCAGCGCGTCGAGCATGGCCGGGGGAATCGGCTTGCGGATGATCTGGGAGGGCGGGGCTGGATGGTTCATGGCGTCTCGCGTGGGGCAGCGGTCTGAAGCCGGCTCGGGCTGTCATTCTAACGCCGGGGTCGTGCCGCCCTTGCGATAATGGCGCCACCAACATTGACGCGATACAGGGAGACGCACCGTGGGCAACCGCTTATCGAAGATCGCCACACGCACCGGCGACGACGGCACCACCGGCCTCGGCGACGGTAGCCGCACGGCCAAGGACAGCCTGCGCATCGCCGCCATCGGCGACGTCGACGAGCTGAACTCGCACATCGGCGTGCTGCTGACGGAAACGCTGCCCGACGGCGTGCGCACGGCGCTCACCGCCATCCAGCACGACCTGTTCGATCTGGGTGGCGAACTCTGCATTCCGGGCTACACGATGGTGACGACCGCGCACGTGTTGCGGCTCGACCAATGGCTGGCCGACTACAACGCCGATCTTCCGCGGTTGGCCGAATTCATCCTGCCCGGCGGCAGCCGCGCTGCGGCCCAGGCGCATGTCTGCCGCACCGTCGCGCGCCGTGCCGAGCGCAGCATCGTCGCACTCGGCCGCGCCGAGACCATTGGCGAGGCGCCGCGCCAATACGTCAATCGACTGTCGGACCTGCTGTTCGTGCTGGCGCGCGTGCTCAATCGCGCAGATGGCGGCACGGACGTCCTCTGGAAACGCGACGAGCACAAGCCGGCGTAATCACCGTCGGCACCAAACAAAACGGCCCGGCGAGTGACGGCAACTCGCCGGGCCATTTTCTTGCAGCGCTGACTTAGTTCACGCTCGTTGGTGTCGTCGTGCTTTGCGCCACGGCGGCCAGCCCCGCCAATTGCCCCGGCGTGGTGATGGTCAGCGCCTGCGATGGCGTCGGCGCCGGGAAGCCGGCTTCGGCCAGCGCTTCCTTGATGGTGCGGTTGGTGTCGAAATAGACCTGCCAGTAGTTGTCGTTGTGCGTGTACGGGCGCACGGCCAGCACCGGCCCGACCAGGTTGAATTCCAGGATTTCAACATCGACCGCCGGTTCGGTCAGCACGTTGGGAATGGCGGCCACCTTCTCCTTGAGCAGCGCGATGGCGGCGCGGTGGTCGGCGCTTCCGGCCAGTTGTGCCTTCAGCTCGACGCGGCGGAAGGGGTTGGAGGTGTAGTTCTGGATCGTGTCCGCGAAGATCTTGCCGTTGCCGACAATGCTGACCACGTTGTCTGGCGTGTTGATGGTCGTGGCAAACAGGCCGATCTCCTTGATGGTGCCCGTCACGCCGCCGGCCGTCACGAAGTCGCCCACCTTGAACGGCCGCAGCACGATCAGGAACGCGCCCGCAGCAAAGTTCGACAGCAGGCCCGACCATGCCATGCCGATCGCCACACCGGCTGCGGCAATCAGCGCCGCGAACGTCGTCGTCTGGATGCCGAAATAGCCGAGGATGCCGATCACCAGCAGCACATTCAGCGTGACGGTGATGATGGAGCCGACATACCGCAGCACGGTCGGATCGACCTTCTGTCGGCTCAACGAGCCTTCCACCATGCGCACCGCCAGATTGATCAGCCAGCGGCCGACCACCCAGAAAACGATCGCGCCGAGGATCTTCATGCCGACGTCGGTGGCGTATTGCGCCACGATTGCCTGGTACTTGCTTGCGGTGTTGACGGCGGTGTCCGCCAGGTTGTCTGCCATGGGTGCCTCCGAAAGAGCAGGGGGAAACCCACCTACGATATGTCAAAGACAACGCACTTGTGTGACTTTGATACGTTTCGCTCACATTTGTTATAGATCTGAGCTTTGATGCGCGCGCAAACAAAAAGGACGCCCGCAGGCGTCCTTTCCAATCACGCTGAGGGCGTCTTAGTTGCCGCTGCCCGGTACCAGACGGCGCTTGCGCACGGCGTCGGCCAGCGTTTCCAGCACCTTCACCGAATCGTCCCAGCCGATGCAGGCGTCGGTCACGCTCTGGCCGTAGGCCAGGTCGGACACCGGCGTGCCTTGCACGTGGTCCTGGCGGCCGGCATTGATGTGCGATTCCACCATCACCCCGACGATGCGGTTGTCACCGGCAGCCATCTGGCGGGCGATGTCTTCGCACACCGGAATCTGGTTCTCGTGCTTCTTGCTGCTGTTGGCGTGCGATGCGTCGATCATCAGGCGCGCGGCCAGGCCCGACTTGGAGATGGCGTCGCAGGCTTCCTGCACGCTGGCCGCGTCATAGTTGGGCGCCTTGCCGCCGCGCAGGATGATGTGGCAATCCTCGTTGCCTGCCGTCGACACGATGGCCGAGTGGCCGCCCTTGGTGACCGACAGGAAGTGGTGCGGCTGCGATGCGGCCTTGATGGCGTCCACGGCGATCTTCACGTTGCCGTCGGTGCCGTTCTTGAAGCCGACCGGGCACGACAGGCCGGAAGCCAGTTCGCGGTGCACCTGGCTTTCGGTGGTGCGCGCGCCGATGGCGCCCCAGCTCACCAGATCGGCGATGTACTGCGGGCTGATCACGTCGAGGTATTCGGTGCCGGCGGGCAGGCCCAGTTCGTTGATGTTCATCAGCAGCTCGCGCGCGGTGCGCAGGCCGTCGTTGATCTTGAAGCTGCCGTCCATGTGCGGATCGTTGATCAGACCCTTCCAGCCGACGGTTGTGCGCGGCTTCTCGAAGTACACGCGCATCACGATTTCCAGCTCGTTCTTGAAGCGCTCGCGCTGCTCGACCAGGCGGCGGGCGTAGTCCATCGCTGCCTTGGTGTCGTGGATGGAGCAGGGGCCGATGATGACGATCAGGCGGTCGTCCATGCCATGCAGGATGCGGTGCATCGCGTTCCGGCTTTGGTAGATCAGGTCGGACACGGTGTCGCTGCACGGGAATTCGCGGATCAGATGCGAGGGCGGCGTCAGCTCTTTCAGTTCGCGAATGCGCAAATCGTCGGTGTTCTTCGGCATGGAAAGCTCCGGGGATGTGTCTTGAGTTCTATTGGAAACGTCTACTGTGTTCGGATCATGTTTCGCGTCGGTGCCGGGGTGGGGCAGGTGACTGGGCGAAAAAAAACCGCCAGGGTCGCTGGCGGTTTTCGGTATCTGCTGGGTGCTTTATTTTTGCTGCAAGCGCCCCTCTCCTTCCGCCAGCGGTGCGAGATGCCAAAAGTAAAAGTAAAAAAACTTGGCGAAGGACATGAGAGGAAAACCAGGCAATGCAGGAAAAATTGTGGCGCGTGGGTGACTTGGAACTACTGCGCCGCACCAATCGAACCGTCTTTATAAACCCTTTTTTTGAGGGCCGCAAGCGCGGATTTTCCGGGCCTGCGGCGTCAAGACGACGGTTTCAGGGCGATTAAGCCGTGCCGCCCACCGTCATGTTCTCCATGCGCAGCGTCGGCTGACCGACGCCCACCGGCACGCTCTGGCCTTCCTTGCCGCACACGCCGATACCCGAATCGAGGCGCATGTCGTTGCCGATCATGGTCACGTGCTTGAGCGATTCCGGGCCGCTGCCGACCAGCGTCGCGCCCTTGACCGGAGCGGTGATCTTGCCGTCCTCGATCATGTAGGCCTCGCTGGCCGAGAACACGAACTTGCCGTTGGTGATGTCGACCTGGCCGCCGCCAAAGTTGACAGCATACAGGCCCTTCTTGACGCTCGCGATGATCTCTTGCGGATCCTTGTCGCCGCCCAGCATGTAGGTGTTGGTCATGCGCGGCATCGGCAGGGCGGCGTAGCTCTCGCGGCGCGCGTTGCCGGTCACGGGCATCTTCATCAGGCGCGCGTTGAGCGTGTCCTGCATGTAGCCGGTGAGGATGCCGTCTTCGATGAGCGTGTTGCACTGCGTGGGGTTGCCTTCGTCATCGAGGTTCAGGGAGCCGCGGCGGTTGGCCAGCGTGCCGTCGTCGACCACGGTGACGCCCTTGGCCGCCACGCGTTCGCCCATGCGGCCGGAAAACGCCGACGAGCCCTTGCGGTTGAAGTCGCCTTCGAGCCCGTGGCCGATGGCCTCGTGCAGCAGCACGCCGGGCCAGCCCGGGCCGAGCACCACCGTCATCGTGCCGGCCGGTGCCGGCTTGGCTTCCAGGTTGACGAGCGCGGAAGAGACCGCCTCGTCCACGTATTCGCGCAGCAGTTCGTCGGTGAAGTAGCCATAGGCATAGCGGCCGCCGCCGCCGGAGCTACCCATTTCACGGCGCCCGTTCTGCTCGGCGATGACGGTGACGGAAATGCGCACCAGCGGGCGCACATCCGCGGCGATCACGCCGTCGCTGCGCGCAACGAGCATCACGTCGTATTCACCGGCCAGGCCGGCCATCACCTGCACCACGCGCGGGTCTTTGGCGCGGGCGAGCTTTTCGATCCGCTCGAGCAGGGCAACCTTTTCGGAGGCCGTCATCGAATCGAGCGGGTCGTTCGGTGCATAGAGCGAGTGGCTGCCCGGGGTGCTGGCAAGGCTGCCCGCCACCTTCACGCGGCCGGCGCCAGCTTTGCCGATGGTGCGCGTGGCACCGGCAGCCTGCATCAGCGCGGGCAGGCTGATGTCGTCGGAATACGCAAACGCGGTGCGGTCGCCCGAGACGGCGCGTACGCCCACACCCTGGTCGATGCTGAAGCTGCCGGATTTGACGATGCCTTCTTCCAGGCTCCATGCCTCGTTGCGGGTGTACTGGAAGTACAGATCGGCATAGTTCACGCGGTGCGTGAAGATGTCGGCCAGCGCGCGCTGCAGATGCGCTTCATCAAGGCCGTACGGATCGAGCAGCACGCGGCGCGCGATGGACAGATTCTGGATGGCGATGTCGCCTGCGTTCATGGTCGGTTCTCGCAAAAAATTCGATTGGCTTACATCACGCGGTGCTTGAGCGCCGGCAGATCCCGGCGCACTTGGGCGATGCGGGCGGGGTCCATGTCGCCGATGGCAACCCCTTCGCCCTCAGGAACGGAGGCGATGATTTCCCCCCACGGGTCGATCAACATGGAATGCCCCCACGTGCGGCGGCCGTTTTCATGGCGCCCGCCCTGAGCGGCGGCCAGCACATAACACTGGTTCTCGATGGCGCGGGCGCGCAGCAGGATTTCCCAGTGCGCGGCGCCCGTCACGTAGGTGAAGGCCGCCGGCATCAGAATCAAGTTCAGGTTGCCCTGCGACGCCAGCGCCCGGTACAGCTCGGGAAAGCGCAGGTCGTAGCACACCGACATGCCCACGCGGCCGCACGGCGCATCGAAGGCGACCGGCGTGGCGCCGGGCTCGATGGTGCGGGCTTCGTCGTAGCGTTCTTCACCGCGCACGAAGTTGAACAGGTGGATCTTGTCGTAGCGCGCGACGCGCAATCCGGCCGGGTTGAATGTGAGAGACGTATTGCGCACGCGCTGTGCGTCTTCGCACCACATGGGCAAGGTGCCGCCGACGAGCCACAGCCTGTGGCGTCGCGCGGCATCGGCGAGGAAGCTCTGGATCGGGCCATCCTCGTCGCCTTCGCGGATGGCGACCTTGTCGGTGTCCTTGCGGCCCATCATGCAGAAGTACTCGGGCAGCAGCGCGAGTTGCGCGCCCTGCGCGGCGGCCTCGGCGAGCAGCGCATCTGCGCGCGCCAGGTTGGCGTCCACATCGATGGCCGTCACCGTCTGGATGGCGGCGACACGAAAAGGTGCCTCGAAAGGCGCATCCATGCCGGAAGCGGCGGAGGCCGGAGCAACGGTGGTCGAAGTCATGGGCCCTATTTTGCCGAGGTTTGCGATTGGCTGCCGGAATTACCGTTGGATGCGACTTTCTCGATCTTCGGATCGGCCCAGCTACCGGTCACGTGGTATTGCGTGACGAATGCCTTCGACAACTGGTCGCCCAGGACCAACTGCGCGGCCAGCGTGCCCAGCCCGATGGCCGGATTGATGAACGCCGCCGCCAGCGAGGCCGACGTGGCGTCCACCTTGGGCGTGACCTTGACGCGCAGGTCCTGCGTTTCATCCAGGATGTTGGCCGAGCCCTGCATGGCCACCTGGAATTGCGGGCCCTTGACGGCAAAATCTTCAGTGTGGGCGATGCCGCTGGCGATGGTGCCGGTGGCTGCCACGCTCTCGAACGGCGTGCCGCGCCCGGTGGCGCTGCGCAGGTCGGTCGCGAAATGCAGCAGCCCCTGCAGGCTCAGCACGCCCGCCAGCTTGGCCAGGCCCGGATCGACCGGGAGGAACTGGCCGCGCTCCAGGTTCAGCGCCATGCGGCCGTTGAGCGTCGGGTAGTCGATCGACATGGGCGAGCCGCGCCAGACCACGCGGCCTTCGAGCTTGCCCTTGGCACCGTCGATCACCTTGGCGAAGCCCATTTTTTGCAGCAGCTCGCCGGTGTCGCGCAGATCCAGGTTGAAGTCGAGCAACGTCCGGCGCTCGGGATCATCACCGCCGCCGCGCAGGCGTCGCGGGATGCGCCACGTACCGTGGGCCGTGAGCGTGGCAGCAGGCTGCTCGATCTTCAGCGTTTCGAGCGTCCACACCGGCGCACCGTCGGTGATCTGGCTGCGCGCCTTGATCTCCAGCTTGCCGAGCGCCTTGCCGCGTAGGTCGAATTTGTCGGCGACGAGGTCGAGCGATGGAATTTCCTGCGAGCTGCTGGCCAGCGATTCGGTGAGCGCCGTCTCTTCCTTGGCGTCTGGGATGCTCATGCGCGACAGGCGCATCGTCAGCTCGCCGAAGGGCACGGCGGCGCTTTCGGCGTGCCAGCGCGCGCTGCCTGCAATCTCGCGCGAATCGATGGTCGATTGCCAGTTGGGGCCGTCGCGCGTCGCATCGATGCGCACGGCGTTGAAGTCGCGGCCCAGGATGCGCAGCGTTTGCGCGCGGGCGCTCAGGTGGCTGGGCAGATACGCGCTGTGGCTGTCGGAGGCGTTTGGAGCATTGGTGGCATGTTCGGCGGCAATCTGGCCGGCGCTCTTGTCTGCGGCGGGTGCGGCAAAGACATGGCGCCAGGCGTCGATGTCCAGTTGATCCAGCGCCAGGTTGGCCTGCACGCCCTCCTGCGGTTGCGGCACCGGTTGCCGCACGCCGATCCCGCCTCGCAGCACCTCGACGCCGTTGCCCGTGCTGCGTTGCTCGTAGCGCGCACTGACGATATTGCCGACCTGCAAAACGATTTCGTCGATGGCGTTGTTGGAAGCCAGCGGCTGCATCTCGAAACGCACCGGCAACGGCTGCCCGGCGGCCTTGTTGAGCGGCGCCGGCAGACGCACCGTCATCGGCGTGAGGTCGGACTGCACCTGGATGAGCGGGCGATGCTGCTTGACGCTGATGGTCGCGCTGTAAGGCGCGCTGCCCTCCAGCGAGCGTGCAACGGCGGCCACCGGGCTGTTTTCCGGCGTCGTCTCACGCAGCCCTTGTGCCGATGCGGTGCCCGCCACCTGGATGCGGATCGTGCCATCGGGCGCGGTGCCACCCGTGGGGCGGATTTCGCCGCCGGCAAAGCGCGCGCGCAGGTTGTCGAAACCGATGCCTTTTTGCGTGAAGGTCAGCGCGCCGTTGACATCGGTGAGCGGCGGCGCCTGCGGAACCAGCGTGACGTCATTGCGCAGGAACGTGACGCTGCCCTGGGCGCGCGTCGAATGCATCTCGTGCAGCGGCAGGTCCAGCTTGAGCGCCAGCGTGGCGTTGCCCTGGGCGCGCGCGTCCTTGGTGAAGTGGCCGATCCACTGGCCGATGGGGCTGGCCTCAACGTATTGCAGGAAGTTTTGCGTGGCGCCGTCGCCGCGGCCCTCGATGGTGAGTAGCGGGTTGTGGTCGCCCATGTCGGGCAGCCTGCCATTCACGTCCTGCAAGTTCACACCCATCACCTTGGCGCGCGCAACCTTGAAGGCCAGGGACGCGCGATCGAAGATCACTGTCCCGTCGATGTTGGTGAACGCCGGCCAGTCGCCCGGGTGCGTGGGCACGCGGCCCGGCAGGTTGTGCCCGGCTTCGGCCGGCGCTGATTGGTAAGTTACGTCCTGGATCGGCACTTCCACGCGGAAGACACCTTTGTGCGGCGGACGGAACGGAAAGTCGTGCAGATCACCTGCCAGTGCGAACCCGACGTTATTCGCCGTGCCGGCTTGCAGCGCACCGCCCAGGTAGTCGCGCAGATGCTGTCCGATCGACAGCGGCAGGTAGCGCGGCACACGCGGAACGTTGGCACGGTCGAGCGTGCCTTTCAGGTCGATGGTGCCGAGATGGCTGGTGTCTGGCGCGTGGCGATAGCTGCCCGTGATACGCGCTGACAGGTCGTCGTTGGAGAACGCGAGGTTGTCGCTGGCGACAACCAGTTCCTGCTTGCGATATGTCCAGTTGAACGTGCCCTGTAGCCGGTCCAGCGGCACGCGCGCGTCGGCAAAGGTGCCAGGCAGCAGTAGGGCGGTGTCGTTGGACTCGATGCGCAGCGTGCCCTTGTCGTCGGAGAAGACGGCGTTGCCGGAGAGGTTTTCAACGCCGGGCACGGCTGGCTCGGGATGCTGGCCCGGCGGTACCGCGGGCAGCGCACCGGGGCCGAACGAGACCTGGCGCATCGTGGCGCGGCCGGTGAAGTGCACCGGCGCCGGCGTATTTGGCCGCCAGCGGGAGACATCGCGCTGCCAGTTGATGTCCAGATCGTCGATGCGGCCGGACGGCTGCTTTGTCCGCAGTGGTTCGAGCACGCCGGCGGGCAGCGGCAGCGCGGTGGCGATGTTGCGCAGGTCGGCCAAATCCAGTGTCGTGGCCTTGACCTGCAGGCTGCGCAGCGCATCGCGCGCGTCGAGCGCCCACCCGACGGTGACATTGCGCACGCCGCGCGGCGTGCCAGCCGGGTTGGTCGGCGCCTGGATGCCGGGGCCTGCCAGTTCGGGTACCGACGGCGGTTGGGCGGGCGGGTTCAGCGGTTGCCAGAGCAGCGTGTCGAGGCGCAAGGCGTGCTCGCCTCGCGCGTTGCGCTGATGCGTGGCCAGCGCCTGGAGGCTGCGCAGCTGCAGCGGGTCCAGATCCTTGCGGACCTGGAGATCAAGCTGTTGCCCGGTCAGGCGTGCCTGGCTGCGCGTGAACACGCCGCCGGCGAACTCCACCGAGCCGTCGGAGGTGAGCGTGCCGCTCTTGGCGGCGGCCAGCACGGGCACGTAGCGCTGCACGGCAGCCAACTGCAGCGTATCGACCTGCCAGGAGGCCTGGCCGTGCCAGTGGCGCCAGTCGCCGGGCCGGGCGAGCAGGTCGTGACGGAAATCGGCGTGCAGTTTGATGGGACCGTTGAACAGCGTGGCCGAGGTTCCGCTGGCCTCCAGCCGGTGGCGCGTCGGGCCGCTGTGTAGCTGCACCCGCACATTGCCCAGCGCCACTTCAGGCAGCTTCTGCTGTTCGTCAAGCCAGCGGACGGCGCCTTGCTGGAAATCGATGTCGCCCTGGGAGAGCAACTGATCAAGGAAATTGCTGTCGCCGCCGGTGTCGGGGCCGAGCGGCATGCCGGCGACGAGCAGGGCGCCCTGCGTATCGCGCCGTACCAGCACGTCGGCCTGGCTGGCGTGCAGGGCGGCAAAGGTGATCTGCATGCGCAGCAACGAGCGCCAGGACAGCCGCGCCTGCACGTCCTGTATCGCGAAGGTGCGGCGGCCCGCGGTGTCGTGCGCGTCGATGCGCTGGGCGCGGAATGCCGGGTGCCAGCCCTCCCAGTAGGTCTCAAGCGAGCCGATGTCCACCGTGGCGTGCAGTGCGCTGGACGCCTCGCGCTGCATCCATTCGCGTGCCACGCTCGCGCGCGGCCACAGGATGAAGCGCACCGCCAGCATGCCGACGACGGCCAAGACGGCCAGCGCGGCGGCCGTCTTCCAGAGCACCCGCCACAGCTTGCGCCAGATCGGGGCGCGAAAAGCAGCCCCGATGCCCGCGCCGACCCGGCGGGCAAGCCGTACCAGCCATGCCCAGGCCGTGGGCCGGCCCCCCCCGCGTGTGGACAGGGTGCTGGCGTGTCCACCATCGGACTTCGGCGATTCTGGGGGCTGGGACGGGCGAGGCATGATGCGGATTATCCGATATTCAGCAGGCGGCGCCACATTTGGGGTTGGGCGTTGCGCCTGCTCAGCGGCAAGCACGCTCAATGCCCGTGGACGTTCGTGATCACGGATGGCCCTGCGTATATCGGCGCGCATTTCAGCGAGAATGGACGTTTCCGCCAATGCTCGATGGGTCCGCATGACTGATTCCGCCTTGTCCGCCCAGCCATTTCTGCAAGCTCCAGCCCGTGCCCCGGAAGCCCCCGCTGCTGCGCTGCCTTTTGCGCTTACGTATTCGCGCTACCTCCAGCGTCAGGCGCAAGCACGCCCGGGCTGGGCCGAGCGCGTGCAGGCCGGCGCAGGCCGTCCGATTGACGTGGCCTGGCTGTCGGCGCGCTTTGCCGAACTGTTCGACACGAAGGCTGTGGAAGTCGAGGCCGCGCTCAAGCGCGCCTTGCGGCTGCTGCGCAATGAAGTCTTCGGTGCACTGGTTGAGCGCGATCTGTCCGGCGCCGCGACGCTCGATGAGGTGACGGGCACGATGACCGACCTGGCCGAGTTTGCCGTGCGCACGGCCGTTTCCGTGATCGGCCAGGAACTGAGCGCCCTGCACGGCCAGCCGATCGGGCAATCCTCCGGCGAGGTGCAGGAACTGGTGGTGGTCGGCATGGGCAAGCTGGGTGGGCGGGAACTAAACGTCTCGTCCGACATTGACCTGATCTTTCTCTACGACGACGACGGCGACACCCAGGGTGGTGCGCGCCCCCTCTCCAATCATGAATATTTCACGAAGCTTGGCCGGCGGCTGATCAACGCGCTGGCCGATGTGACAGAGGATGGCTACGTCTTCCGCGTCGACATGCGCCTGCGTCCGAACGGCGATGCGGGGCCGCTCGCGTGCAGCCTCGGCATGTTGGAGGAGTATTTCGTTGTGCAGGGCCGCGAATGGGAGCGCTACGCCTGGATCAAGGGCCGCGTGATCACCGACCCGACCAGCCCGCATGCCGCCCGCGTGATCCAGCAGCTGGATCGCGTGACGGGCCCGTTTGTGTTCCGGCGCTATCTCGATTACGGCGTGATCTCCGCCATTCGCGCGCTGCATGCGCAGATCCGCAACGAGGCAGCCAAGCGCAGCAACGGTGCCAACCAGCAGCGCGATGACACGGGCCACCTGCAGGCGCGCTCGCCCAACATCAAGCTCGGGCGCGGCGGCATCCGCGAGATCGAATTTGTCGCGCAGGTGTTTCAGCTCATTCGCGGCGGGCAGGATTTCGGGCTGCGCGTGCGGCCCACGCTGGAGGTGCTGCGGGTGGCGGCGGAGCGCGGCCTGATCGAGCCCGAAGCGGTGGAGCGCCTGACCGAGGCGTACCGCTTCCTGCGCCAGCTTGAACATCGCCTGCAGTACATCGAAGACGCGCAGACGCACAACCTGCCGGGCTCGCCGGAAGACCAACTGCGCGTGGCGCACATGATGGGCTTTGACGACTATGCGGCGCTGGTCACCACGCTTGAGACGTATCAGGACGAAGTTGCACAGCATTTCGAGCAGACCTTCTCCGACAAGCAGGACAGCCAGCCGCCGTGCGCCGCGGTCTGGCACGCAGACCTGCTCGACGACGAGCACACCGAAACCGCCCGCGTACAACTCGCCGAACTCGGCTATGCAAATCCGGAGAGCGTGCTGGAGCGGCTGCGTGCAACGCGCAATTCGCCGCGTTATCGGGCGTTGTCCGAAGTCAGCCGGCAGCGTTTCGACTTGCTGATCAACCGTGCGCTTGATCAGGCATCGCGGCAGACCGATGCCGATGTCACCATCGCGCGCTTTCTCGATTTCTTTGATGCGATCAGCCGGCGTTCGTCGTACCTGTCGCTGCTGAGCGAATACCCGCAGGCCATGGAGCGCGTGGCCCACACGCTCCATGCATCGCGCTGGGCGGCGGACTACCTCACACGCCATCCGCAACTGCTCGATGAGCTGCTCGATGTGGAAGCGCTGTCGGCCGAGCCCGACTGGCCAGCGTTCAGGGCGCGCGTGCGAGAGCGCCTGCAGGCAGCGTCCGACCACGTCGAGATGCAGATGGACATCCTGCGCCAGGAGCACCATGCAGAAACTTTCCGCGTGCTGCTACAGGACCTGCAGGGCATGCTGAGTGTCGAGCACATCAGCGACCGGCTCTCCGATCTGGCCGACGCCGTGCTGGACCTCACGCTTGAAACCGTCTGGCAGCAGGTCGCCACCCGCCATCGGGAGGTGCCACGTTTTGCCGTGGTTGCCTACGGGCGGCTGGGCGGCAAGGAACTCGGCTA
Organism: Ralstonia sp. 110700041-2; assembly: GCF_056280165.1. Classification (NCBI taxonomy): domain Bacteria; kingdom Pseudomonadati; phylum Pseudomonadota; class Betaproteobacteria; order Burkholderiales; family Burkholderiaceae; genus Ralstonia; species Ralstonia sp. 110700041-2. The sequence continues at coordinate 70,611 of NZ_JBSFAI010000015.1, forward strand.
TGCGTCAGACCTCGACATCATCTTCCTGTATGACGACGATGACGAACGCGCACCCGATGTCTACGCGTCATTCGCGCGCAAGCTCATCACGTGGCTGACCAGCCATACCGCCGCGGGCACGCTGTTCGACGTCGATACGCGCTTGCGACCGAACGGTGCGGCGGGTTTGATGGTCACGCACTTCGAAGCCTTCCGCCGCTATCAGATGCGCGAGGGCGACAACGCTGCGTGGGTGTGGGAACACCAGGCGCTCACGCGTGCACGCTTCTGCGCGGGCGATGCGGAAATCGGCGAGCGTTTTGAGGCGCTCCGTACCGCCGTGTTGCGCCAGGAGCGCGATCCCGGGCCGCTGCGCGACGAGATCGTGGCCATGCGCGAACGCGTGGCGGAAGGCCATGCGAACCCGACCGGGCTGTTTGATCTCAAGCACGATCGCGGGGGCATGGTCGATATTGAGTTCACCGTGCAATTCCTGGTGCTGTTGCACAGCGCGGCGCATGCCGAGCTGACCCTCAACAAGGGAAATATCGCGCTGCTACGCATGGCTGGCGAACTCGGGTTGATTGACGCGACGGCGGCCGCGCAGGTGGCCGATGCCTACCGTGATTTCCGCGCACGCCAGCACAAGTTGCGGCTTGACGGGCAGTCCGCCGCGCGCGTACCCGTCGGCACCTGCGCGCGCGAAGCCGGCCACGTGCGTGCATTGTGGGAGCAGGTGTTCGGGCCCGCGCAATGACGGCGCATCGGCACGCGCTGCACACATGGGGCGCGTGCGCCGTTGTGGCTGCGCTGTCGGCGGCGTTCTCGTTCGTGCCGTGGCTGTACGCGTTCGGGCTGTATCAACGCGAGGCTGTGCGCGCGGGGCAGTGGTGGCGCATCGTGACCGCCATGTGGGTGCATCTGGATACGTGGCATTGGTTGGCGGATGCAATGGCCGCGGTGGGGCTCATCCTGCTGCTGGCGCGCGTGTTGCGGCCGCAAGCCATCGTTGGAGCGCTGGTGGTGTGCGGCGTGCTCGTACAGATCGCTTTGCTCACTCGGCCGACGGTGCAGTGGTACGGCGGGCTCTCTGGCGCGCTGCATGGTCTGGCGGCATGGGGCGGGCTGCGGCTGCTGAAACCGTCCGCCGACGGGGCCGAAGATCGCTTCTCGCGCTGGATTGGCGTGGCGCTGTGTGTGGGCGTGCTGGTGAAAGTGTGGCTCGAGCAATCGTGGCTGTCGCCCGTCGCCTATGACCCGCACTGGGGGTTTGGCGTGGTGCGCATCGCTCATGCGTTTGGTGCGGTGAGCGGATTGCTGGTGTGGGTGCTGGGGGAGTGGGGTCTTCGCAGACAATCGGCTGCATAGGTGAGCAGCGGAACGCCGGAGGGGTTAAAGCAGGAGGGGGAAAAATGCCCGCGTCCAATGAAGACGCGGGCCGAAAGTACAAATAGGCTTACTTAGCGCGACGCCGACGACCGGCCAAACCGGCGGCCAGCAGCAATGCTGCGCCGGCCAGACCGATGGCGCCACCGCCACCGCCGCCGCGGGAGGTCGCAGCAGGCGGGGTGTTGGCGCTGGCTGCTGCAGTGACTGTCACGTTCGCGGTATCCGTGGCGGTCGCGCCGGTGTTGCTCGTCAACGTGACGTTGAAGGCGTAGGTGCCCGCCGCGGACGGCGTGAATGTGGCGGTGTAATTGCCGTTGCTATCGGGGCCGGCTGTGGTAAGGCTGACGGATGGCCCAGAAGTCTGCGCCCACTGCACGCTCGTGATGGTGTTGACGAGGCCTGCACTGCCGGTCGCTGTGAGCGTGACCGCGTTGTTTGCGACCACTGCGCTTGCCGACGTCGATGCATGCACACTCGGATTGCCTTTCGCCAGCGCAACGGCGGCACCGGCATCGAGCATGCCCGCGCCGCAGACACCCGCATGCGTTGCGCAGTATGTGCCCGCCGGGAATGGCCGAGCCGACTGTTTAAGGACGGTGGCAATTTGATCTGGTGTCAGGGCACTGTTGACCGACAGCATCAGGGCAGCAACGCCTGCCACGTGTGGCGTAGCCATGGAAGTACCGGCTTCGCCCGAGTAGCCGGGGGAACCGGCACTGGTGGTGCCAGTGTTCGAGAGCGACGCGATCAGAGCCCCCAAACCGTTGACCACGGCACCATTGCCGCCGCCAGGAGCGCTCAGCGTGGTACCCGTCCCCACGTTGGCGTAGGTCGCCTTGTCGCCCTCCAGCGTATGGGCCGTGACGGCGATGGTTCCCGTGCAGTTGGCCGGTGAATCGATTGCCGATGCGCTCTCGTTGCCGGTAGCGACCACGATCACCGCGCCGCGATTGCGCGCGTTGGTGATGGCGGTTTGCATGGGCAGGTCACAACTTCCGGTGCCGCCCAGGCTCATGTTGATGACCTTTGCGGGTGTCGGGTTGACGCTGGGGGAGATGCGGCCTACGACACCGCCGCTTGCCCATGTAACCGCATCGATGATGTCCGACTCGGCGCCCCCGCAACGGCCGAGGGCGCGTGCCATCTGGACACCAACGCCCGGGGCAATGCCTGCGACACGAGTCCCGCTGTGCTGCGCAGCGACCAGACCTGTCACAAAGGTGCCGTGCCACGAACTATTGGAGGGCGTCGCACCGTTACAAACCGTCGGGTTGTTGGTGATGTCCGTAGCGGTGATCGCGTCGCCCGGGTCCGTCCCGATGCTGTCGCCCGAGTTGTTTCTGAACGTATTGGTGATGAAGTTGGAACCCGGGTTTATCTTGGCGCCCGTAAGGTCGGCATGGCTGAGGATGCCGGTGTCGACGATTGCGACATTGACCGTATTCGACCCGGTGGTCGTGTCCCACGCGGTCGTCAGGTTGGCTCCGCCCACAGCGGTTCCGCTGGCCGGCTGCAACGGGCCACTGGAATTCGGGATGGTGGTGATCGTTGCGTTCGTGGCCATCAGGTTCCATTGGGAACTGAACCATGCAGCCGATGGTGTGAATGCCGGGCGCAGGATGCGGTCAGGCGCAACATATTCGAACTGGCCGGTCGCGGCCATGCGCTGCGCCACGGCTTGGGCGTCATCCAGCGTCATGGTGCTAGGCAGCGTCACCACATGGGCGCCGCCCGACATGGCGCGCTTGTACGTCACGGGCAGCTGTGCGGCGGCAGACCAGCGTTGCACCGTCGCAACGTCGACTCGCATGATGCGCCCGTCTGGTTCTGCGGATTGCAATTGGAGAGCGCCATTGGCGCCGCTCTTTTCCTTGACGATCAACTGCGACACCCACTGTGTTTGGGCGCCTGCGTTTGCTGTATCGCCGCCGGCCAGCGCCGGCGCAGCTTGATACGAAACCAGTCCGAGCGCGACCAGCGCGCGGACGATACCCCCCTGGGCAATCGACTTCATGTAGTTAACCCTGTTGTTGTAGGAAACGGAGGCGCAATTATCACAAGAATTGCGCGTTTCCCACCTTAAACAGGCTAACTGCGTTGTTTAGTAATTTTTATATCTATTTGAAATCGCACGTGCGGTCCAACCAATCAACGTAACCGGCCAAGAGCCGCGTCCCGCGCGGCGTTACACGCGAAAAGCGGAGGCGCCTTTTTGGAGGCGCGGGCGCTGAATGCGTCTTAAGGCGCCTTTAGGCGACGGCGACCACCGGCCATGCCAGCCGCCAGCAGCAGGGCGGCACCGGCCAGCGGAATGGCACCACCGCCACCGCTGCTAGTACCCCCGGTCGATCCCCCCGACCCCGTCGTGCCACTGCCCGCGCCAGCCGGGGCCGTGTTCTGGGCATAGCCGACGGCACCGGCGGTATCCAGCAGGCCTGCGCCGCAGATGCCGGTGTTTACGGCGCAAAACGTGCCGCTCGGGTGCGGCCGCGCGGTCTGCTTCAGGCCAGCCAATATCTGCGCGTTCGACAACTGGGGTTGCACGCTAAGCATCAGCGCGATAGTGCCGGCGGTTTCCGGTGTCGAGAAACTTGTACCTGCCACCGACTTGACCGTGGGGTTGCCGACGCTTTGTGTGCCATCGTTGGAGTCGGCCTGGATGACGGAAACGGGCTCCGCACAAGTCGCGGGATTTGTCGTTGTTACGACCTTCGAGTTGCCGCAGCCACCCCCCGGCGCGGACAGCGCCACCTGCGGCCCCACGTTCGCGTAGCTGGCGTTCTCGCCGCTGTCGACGTGCGCGGTGACGGCGATCGCTCCTGAGCAATTGGCCGGTGCGTCAACGGTCTGCGCGGCTTCGTTGCCGGCAGCAGCTACGACGATGGTGCCGCGTGCGGCCAACTGATTCACTGCGTCTTGTTCTGCGGCCGAACATTGGCCAACGCTGCCCAGGCTCACGTTCACAACACGCGCCGGGTTGGCGTTGGCCGGCACGCCAGACACGTTGATGCCGCCCGCCCACAACATGCCGTCGACCGTGTCCGACAGCAGCGCACCGCACTTGCCCGACACGCGTACCGGCACGATCGGCGTGTTCCAGCCGACCCCCGCGATATCGAGCGCATTGTTTGTCTGGGCGGCGAGCACGCTGCTGACCTCGGTGCCGTGCCAGCTACTTGCAGGCGGATTGCTAATGTCATTGGTCGTGCAGCCGGAAATCTTGGGAACGTCAGCTGACGTAACGATGTCGCCTAGGTCGTGCGCGTCCGTTCCTCGGCCAAAGGAGTTACCCGCGCGCGCCGGGTCCGAGATGAAGTTGTAGCCCGGCAGGATCTTGGGGGACAGATCGGGGTGATCGGTGTAGCCGGTATCGACCACCGCCACCACGATGCCCGTCGAGCCCTGCGTGATGCTCCATGCCGCGGCCGCGTTGATGCCGCCCGGCACCAGCGCCGGCGCGGCCAGGTTGTTCTGCGTGGCGAACAGCGGATCGTTCGGAACGGTGTTGGGCCGCAGGATGCGATCGGGCACCACATAGGCCACGCGGGCGTCCTGCGCGATCTTGTCGACGGTGGCCTGGATGCTCGCGGCGTCGGTCAGGCCGGTGCGCATGAGTTGCGCGTTGGTGGCCAGCGTGCGCTTGACCTGCAGCGTGCTACCCGCGGCCTGCGCGACCGACAGCAAGCGGTTGCTCGCCTCGCTGGCCGAGAGCGTCTTGCGCGTGCCGCTCGTGTCGTCGCGCCATTTGATGATCAGGTCACCGGTGTATTGCGGCTGCGGTGTGGCAGCTGTGGCGAATTGGCTGCTCGCCACCCAGGCAACACAGGCAAGGCTGGCGCCTGCGCGGAGCCAAGACTTCAACCGGAAGAGGGAGGGGGTCATCAGCACGTGCTCCGTGGTGTCTCGTTGTCATGAGAAACGTCGTCACGATGTGATCGTTGACACACCGTTACACAAAACCAAAGGTAGCACGCGACTCGCCCACCTGGTGTGGTGGCGATGGCCGATCACGTTTGCGAGCGGAAAAGAGCCGGTCTGTGCGCCGCAACCGAAGCAGAATACGGGCCGGGTGAGGGGATGTGAAGCTGGAAACCGGACGCCAGACGGCGCCCGATGATTCACAGTGTGGAGCGATCTTGCGGCGGTTCAGCGTTGGATCTTCACGACGCGGTCCGGGTCGGCCGAAGCGATGCCGGGCGTGCTGCGCAACGCTGCCACCGCGCCATCCAACGTGGCCGATGCATCGCCCGAACTGGCGCGCACCACCCAGAACCCGCCCGACATCGGCCGTACCACGGCAAACGCCAGCCGTGGCGTTGCGCGTGCGCCGGCAGCATCCAGCAGGCCTTGCACGGTGGCAGACGACGTGGTCGGCGTGCTCAGGCCGATGATGACGTCGCCCAGACTGTGCGCAGCCGACACGGAAGCCGGCGGCTGGGTGTTGGCCGAGGCGGGGTCCATGGCAGGCGGCTTGCCCGGATCAATGGCCGGCACGGACTTGCACGCGGCCAGCAGGCACAGGCCGAGAGCCACCGCCACCGCAGGCTTGGCGGACGACAGCAGGAATCGAGGGCGGGCAGCCGATGATTGGGCCATGTGGGCCATGAAGTTCTCCTTGGATTCGATGGTGGGTGTCTGTGGCGGGTGCAGCCGGAACCTTCGCGCCAGCAGTGGCAGAAATGGTTCCGGTATAGGCGATCACTGCGCCACGCGGCGGGATTTCCGCGCCGAGGATTCTGGCGCCGATTGTGCACGGCCTGCGGCGAGCATCTCGTCTGCATGGCGGCGCGTGGTGTCGGTGAGCGACGCCCCGCCCAGCATGCGGGCGATCTCGTCCACGCGGCCCGTGGCGTCCAGGACCACGAGGTCAGAGCGCGTGCTGCCGGCCACCGTCTGCTTGGCGACCTGAATGTGGTGATTGGCGAGCGCCGCCACCTGGGGCAGGTGCGTGACGCACAGCACCTGGCGGCGCATGCCGAGTTCGCGCAGGCGTCGGCCCACGACTTCCGCGACTGCTCCGCCGATGCCGGAATCCACTTCGTCGAAGATCAGCGTGGGGGTCGGGCTCGCTTCGCTGGCAATCACCGAGATGGCCAGGCTGATCCGCGCCAGTTCGCCGCCCGAGGCGACCTTCGCCAACGGCCGCGGCGACACGCCCGCATGCCCAGCGACGAGAAATTCGACTTGTTCCAGCCCCGCTGCGCCGCCATGTTCCAACGCGTGCAGTGTGATGTCGAAGCGCCCGCCGGCCATCGAGAGCCCTTGCATGGCGCCGGTCACGGCGTCGGCCAACTCGCGTGCTGCCTTGGCTCGGTCGCGCGACAGCGATTGCGCCACCCTCATATAGGCGGCGTGGGTTTGCGCTTCCTGCGCCTGCAGCGCATCCAGATCGGACGCGGCTTGCAGCGCAGCGAGTTGCGCCTGGCGCTCCGCCAGTTCAGCCGGCAGCGTTTCAGGAGCCACGCGGTATTTGCGCGCCATCGTGTGCAGGGCCTGCATGCGCGCATCGACTTCGGCCAGGCGGTCCGGATCCAGTTCCGCGCGATCGGCATAGCGAGCGAGCGTATGCACCGCTTCCTGGATCTGCACCTCGGCCGGCTCCAGCGCGGCCAGGACATCGGCAAGCGCCGGATCGATCTCGGCCAGTTCACGCAGCGTATGGAGCGTCGTGCCCAGTTGCGTGAGCACCGCACCTTCCGATTCGGACAAGCCATCCAGCGCCGCGCGCGTGCCTTCGATCAGGCTGGCTGCGTGTGACAGACGGTGGTGCTCGGCCTGGACCTCTTCCCACTCGCCGGGTTGGGGGGCGAGCTTCTGCAATTCGTTGACCTGCCATTCGATGCGCTCGCGTTCGAGCTGGGCTTCGCGCGACTGCTGCTCGGCGGCTTCGCGTGCGCGCACCACGGCGTGCCATTCGCGGAAGTGCTCGCTGACGACGCGCACGGCACCTTCCAGGCCTGCGTGGGCGTCGAGCAGGCTGCGCTGCGCATCCGTCTTGAGCAGCAGTTGATGGGCATGCTGGCCGTGGATGTCGACCAGTTGCTCGCCTACTTCGCGCAACTGCGCCAGCGTGACTGCCGCGCCGTTGATGAAGGCTTTGCTGCGGCCGGCGGCATCGACCGTGCGGCGCAGCAGGATCACGCCCTCGTCGTCGTGCAGTTCGTGCGCCTCCAGCCATGCGGCCACATGCGGATGCACGTCGAACTCGGCGGTGATGTCGGCACGCGGCGCGCCTTCGCGCACGACGGCCGCATCGGCGCGCTCGCCCAGCGTGAGTGCGAGTGCGTCGATCAGGATGGATTTGCCCGCGCCCGTCTCGCCCGTGAACACGGTAAAGCCGTCGGCCAGATCGAGATCCAGCGCGTGAACGATGACGAAATCGCGGATGGTGAGGCTGCGCAGCATGGAAAGGGTGTTAGAGCCGGTTGTCTTCAGTCGGGTACTCGTGCCAGTGCAGCTTCTTGCGCAGCGTGGCGTAGTAGTTGTAGCCGATGGGGTGCAGCAGCTGCACCGTGCGCTCCGAGCGGCGCACCACGATGCGGTCGCCGGGCAGCAAGGACGTGAGCGACTGCATGTCGAAGTTGACGCTGGCATCGCGCCCGCTGGTGACCTGGATGACCACCTCGGCGTCTTGCGGAATGACGATCGGCCGGTTCGACAGCGAGTGCGGTGCGATGGGCACCAGCACCAGACCCGAGAGCGCCGGATGCAGGATCGGCCCGCCCGCGGACAGCGCATACGCCGTCGAGCCCGTGGGCGTGGAAACGATCAGGCCGTCCGAACGCTGGTTGTACATGAAGAAGCCGTCGACCGACACGGCCAGCTCGACCATGCCCGAGAAGCCCGAGCGGTTGACCACCACGTCGTTGAAGGCGAGGGCGGAGAAGATGACCTCGTCATCCCGCACGACCTGTGCCTGCAGCAACGTGCGGGTCTCGGCCTCGTAGCGGCCGGACAACATGTCGGGCAGCACGGTGTGCACGTCGTCGAACGGGATGTCGGTCATGAAGCCGAGCCGCCCGTGGTTGACGCCGATCACGGGGACGCTGGCGCCAGCCAGGTGACGCCCGATGCCGAGCAGCGTGCCGTCGCCGCCCAGCACGACGGCCACATCAGCGTGGCGCGCCATCTCTTCGGGCGGCAGGGCGGGGTAGTCCTGGACGCCGATGTTGAGCGCGGTTTCGCGCTCGAACACAATGTCATGCCCCCGCCCGGCGATGCACGACGCCAGCTCCATGAGCGGGCCGGCAATGTTGGCGGCCGAATACCGGCCGACCAGCGCAACGGTCTTGAAAGGCGAGACAGGCGAGGTGGCGGGAGCTTGCGGGGCCACGGCGGACGGGGAGGTCGACATGCGCGCATTACACCATATCGATATGACCGTCGCCACGTTAGCGCGTGTTTCGTGGAGAAACGCCGACATCACCCGCAGGCGGGCGCCGATTTTGCGTAAAATTGACGAATCATGGACAAGCGCGCCACCATCCTCCTCAAGACCCTGATCGAACGGTATATCGCCGAGGGGCAGCCCGTGGGCTCCCGCACCTTGTCGAAATATTCGGGGCTCGATCTGTCGCCGGCCACCATCCGTAATGTGATGTCTGACCTGGAAGAGATGGGCTTCATTGCCAGCCCACACACCTCGGCCGGGCGCGTGCCGACGCCGCGCGGCTACCGCCTCTTTGTCGATACCATGCTGACGGCCAGCCCGCTGGATGTGCTGAGCACGCAGGATCGCATGGCGCAGCAGATGGTGGGCGCGATCGCAGAGCAGGTGCGCTCGCAACTTGCGTCGCATGGGGCGGAATCGTCGCAGCGGGTAATTGCGGCGGCGGCGCAAACCTTGTCCAACCTCTCGCAGTTTGCCGGCATCGTGATGACGCCGCGGCGCACGCACGCGTTCCGGCAGATCGAATTCCTGCGGCTGTCGGAATCGCGCATCCTGCTGATCGTCGTCACGCCCGAGGGCGACGTGCAGAACCGCATTATCCATACCGATACGCCTTACAGCCCGTCGCAACTGGTGGAAGCGGCCAACTACATCAACGCGCATTACGGTGGCCAGACGTTCGATGCAGTGCGCGAAAGCCTGCGGGGTGAACTCTCTGCGCTGCAGGCCGACATGACGGCACTGATGCAGGCGGCCGTGGAGGCGGGCAGCAGTGCCGTGTCGGACGAGGAGCCGGTCGTCATCTCGGGCGAGCGCAAGCTGCTGGATGTGGAAGACCTGTCTTCGTCCATGGACAAGCTGCGCCGGCTCTTTGCCGTGTTCGAGCAGAAGACTGGCCTGCTGCAATTGCTCGACGTATCCAGCCGCGCCGAGGGCGTGCAGATCTTCATCGGCGGCGAAAGCAGCCTCGTCCCGCACGAAGACATGGCGGTCATCACCGCACCGTATGAGGTGGACGGCAAGATCGTCGGCACGCTCGGCGTGATCGGGCCGATGCGCATGGCATATGAGCGCGTGATCCCAATTGTAGATATCACGGCCAAGCTGCTGTCCAGCACGCTCAGCCAATATTGATCTACCGGTTGTTCTGTCTGCGAGCCGCATAAGCTCAGCCGATTTTCTTCGACGACAGGCTACGCTGCCGTCTCTCACAATCGACTCCGGCGCATGTGCGCGATTCTTTTCTGCCGGAGTCTTTCATGGCTGGTTCTTCCCTCTCTCGCTTGCTGGCTGCAGCGATGTCTGCGGCCATTTCGTTCGCCTTGTTTGGGGCTGCTCCTGCACGCGCGGCCGACCGCGAGGTTGTTATCGCTTATCAGGACATGGTGCTGCCCTGGCGCTACGCCCAAGCCACGGGCGAGGTCGAGCGTGCCACCGGCTATAAGGTGACGTACCGCCAGCTCGCCAGCGGTGCCGACGTGGTGCGCGCCATCGCCTCGGGTTCCGTGCAGGTCGGCGAAGCGGGCTCCAGCCCGATTGCTGCCGGCGTGTCGCAGGGCGTGGACCTGTCGCTGTTCTGGATTCTCGACAACATCAACGATGCGGAAGCGCTGGTTGCCCGCAACGGCAGCGGCGTGTCGCGGGTGGCCGACCTGAAGGGCAAGACCTTGGGCGTGCCGTATGTGTCGACCTCGCATTTCCATGCGCTGGTCGCGCTGCAACAAGCCGGGCTCGAGCCGCGCGACGTGAAGGTGTTCAACCTGCGGCCGCAGGAGTTGGCGGCCGCGTGGGACCGGGGCGATGTCGATGCGGCCTTTATCTGGGATCCGGTACTCGCCAAGGTGAAGAAGAACGGCACCGTGCTGACCACCTCCGGCAAGATCGCCGCCGCCACCGGCAAGTCGACCTTCGATGGCTTCGTGGCGGATCGCAAGTTCGCGCGTGACCATGCCGAGTTCATCGCCAAGTTTGTCGAAGTGCTGGCCAAGGCCGATGCCGCCTATCGCAACAACAAGGCCGCGTGGACGGCGACATCGCCGCAGGTGGCAGCCGTGGCCAAGACTTCGGGCGCGACGGCGGCGGACGTGCCGGCAAGTCTTGCGCTGTATGCCTTCCCGGATGCGGCGGAGCAGGCCTCCAAGCGATGGCTGGGTGGCGGGGCGGAATCGGGCGCCGCGCAGTCGCTGCTCGCCACAGCACAGTTCCTGAAGACGCAGGGCACGATCCAGGCGGTGCTGCCGGATTACGGTGCGACCATCGACTCGCGCTTTGTCCAGCGCGCGGCTGGTACTTCCAACAAGGCTGTCGCCACCGCAACGCGATGAGCCGTATCGATGTGCGTGGCTTGCGCGTCGACTACACCGACGCGCACGGCCGCACCACCCGCGCCCTGGCCGGTGTGGATTTGTCGATCAACGCCGGCGAGTTCGTCGTGGCCCTGGGCGCTTCCGGCTGCGGCAAGACTACGCTGCTGAACTGTCTTGCGGGTTTTGTGGCGCCCACGTCGGGGCAGATTCTCCTGGACGGGCGCGAAATCGATGGTCCGGGCGCCGATCGCGGCGTGGTGTTCCAGCGCTATGGGCTCATGCCATGGCTGAACGTGCGTGACAACGTGGCGCTTGGTCTCAAGCTGCGCGGTGTCGATCGCAAGACGCGGCATGCGCGTGCGCTTGAGTTGCTTCGGTGGGTCGGACTTGAAGCGCATGCTACGTCGCCGGTCTATGCGTTGTCAGGCGGCATGCAGCAACGCGTGGGCATTGCCCGAGCGCTGGCGACGGAGCCCCGCGTGCTGCTGATGGACGAACCGATGGGCGCGCTCGACGCGTTCACGCGCGAGACCATGCAGACGCTGGTGCTCGATGTCTGGCAACGCACCGGCACGACCGTTTTCTTCATCACACACGACGTGGAGGAGGCGCTGTTCCTCGCAACGCGCCTGATCGTGATGTCGCCATCGCCGGGGCGCATCGTGCAGACATTCGATCTGCCGTTCTCGCGGCAGGCGCTGGCAGGCGGCGACGCCCGCGCGGTGAAATCGTCGCCGGAATTCATTGCCTGGCGCGAGCGTGTGCTGGCGCTGATCCACCATGCCCCCGAGGAGTTGATCGCATGAGCGCGCTCGAAACTCCCGTGCTGCAGCGCGCCTCCCTCGATGCAGCGCCGCCCTCCAGCAGACCGGTGCGCAGGCTGCGCGGCTATCGTCTGCCGGGCGAGGGCAGCGCATCGGGGCTCAGCGTGTTGTCGGTGACTGCGCTGCTCGTGCTCTGGTGGGCGGCCACCACCTTCCATTGGGTGCCGCCGTTGTTCCTGCCCTCGCCGCAGGCCGTGGGGCGCGCATTCATCGATGCCTGGCATGGCGATATTCAAGGCGGCCAGCCGCTGGCAGCACATCTTGGCTGGAGTGCGCTACGCGTGTTCGGCGCGTTTGCACTGGCTGCCGTGACGGCCATACCGATCGGCCTCGCGATGGGTGTCTCCCGCACCGCGCGCGGCTTGCTCGATCCGCCCATTGAGTTCTATCGCCCGCTGCCGCCGCTGGCGTACCTGCCGCTCGTGGTTATCTGGCTGGGCATTGACGAGCGCGCCAAGATTGTCGTTATCTACCTTGCCTGCTTCGCACCGATTGCCATGGCCGCGCGTGCCGGCGTGCGCAGCGCCACGCTTGAGCAGATCAACGCCGCGTATGCGCTTGGCGCAAGCTTCACGCAGGTGGTGCGGCATGTGATCTTGCCCGCCGCGCTGCCGGAGATACTGACCGGCTTGCGTATCGCCATCGGCTTCGGCTGGACCACGCTGGTGGCGGCGGAAATGGTGGCTGCAACCGTGGGCGTGGGGCAGATGGTGCTCAATGCGTCGAGCTTTCTACGCACCGACCTCGTGGTGATGGGCATCGTGCTGATCGGCGCGATTGCATGGGTGTTCGACTTGGCCATGCGCGCCATCGAAGCGCGCGTGGTGCCCTGGAAGGGTCGCAGCTAGCGCAGACTCAGAAACTGCCCGTGAACTGATAACGCCCGCCGGGATGCCACATGGTCGCCACCGAGGCGACCTGGCCCTGCGACAGCGTTTTCCGCCGCAGCATCAGGCAGGGCTCGCGCACGTCCATGTGCAGCATCTCCGCAATCTCGCGCGGCGGCAGGCGCGCCTCAATGCCGTAATCCACGCCCTGCAATGGGGCGGCACGCATCAGGTAGGCGTTCGGCGTGGTCTGCGTGAAATCCTGCTCCATGTATTCGGGCGCCAACGCCGCGTTCACCCAACGGTCTTCCACCTGGATCGGCAAGTCGTTTTCGAAGTGCACGATCAGCGAATGGAAGAGCACGCCGCCGGCCGGCACACCAAACGAAGCCGCCATCGCTTCGTTGGCGCGGGCGCGTTCCAGCTTGTGCAGTTCGGCGCGGTGCCGATGGCCGCGCGCCGCAATTTCCTCGGCGATGTTGCGGATCGCCACCAGCGTCGCCTGGTATTTCTGCTGCGCGACGAACGTTCCCAACCCTTGCACGCGCGTGAGGATCTGCTCGGCGGTCAACTCACGCAGCGCGCGGTTGACCGTCATGCGCGACACGCCAAAGGTCTGCGCGAGCGTGGTCTCCCCGGGAATCATTTCCCCTTCCTGCCACTCGCCGCTGCGGATGCGCATGAGGATGTCTTCCTTGATGCGCTGGAAGGCGGGCGTGCTGGCGGACGGGTCGTGTGACATGGGCGTGGCTTGCGGTGCGGGTAGGGCCGCGGAAGTGATGTGCGGATGGCGGTCATCATCAGGGTTTGCTCTTAGCTTGTAAAGTTTTCTTGCCTAAGTTGTATATACAACATAAGATGCGCTCCATGACAAAGGAGTTCGCAGGAGACCTCACATGAACGCCCCGACCCACGCTGCCCACCTGACCAACGATCCGCGCTACGACGCCTCGCGCGAAATCCGTGCCCCGCGTGGCACCGAGCTGCACTGCAAGAGCTGGCTGACCGAGGCGGCCTATCGCATGCTGCAGAACAACCTCGACCCGGATGTGGCCGAGAACCCCAAGCACCTCGTCGTCTACGGCGGTATTGGCCGCGCTGCGCGCGACTGGGCCTGCTTTGACAAGATCCTGGAAACGCTGCGCGAGCTGAACGACGACGAATCGCTGCTCGTGCAATCGGGCAAGCCGGTGGGCGTGTTCAAGACCCACCCGGATGCACCGCGCGTCTTGATCGCCAACTCCAACCTGGTGCCCAAGTGGGCGAACTGGGAGCACTTCAACGAGCTGGATCGCAAGGGCCTGTTCATGTATGGCCAGATGACTGCCGGCAGTTGGATCTACATCGGTAGCCAGGGCATTGTGCAAGGCACGTATGAGACGTTTGCCGAAGCCGGTCGTCAACATTACGACGGCAAGCTGGCTGGCCGCTGGATTCTCACGGCGGGCCTGGGCGGCATGGGCGGCGCGCAGCCGCTGGCCGCCACGCTGGCCGGCGCCGTGTCGCTGAACATCGAGTGCCAGCAATCGAGCATCGATTTCCGCCTGCGTACGCGCTACCTCGACAAGCAGGCAAAGGACATCGACGACGCATTCAACCTGATTCGCCACCATTGCGAGCGCGGCGAGGCCGTGTCCATCGGTCTGCTCGGCAATGCGGCGGAAATCTTGCCGGAGCTGGTCAAGCGTGCCCGCGCCGGCGGCCTGAAGCCGGATCTGGTGACCGACCAGACCTCGGCGCATGATCTGGTCAACGGCTACCTGCCGATTGGCTGGACGGTCGAGCAATGGCGTGCTGCGCAACGCGACCCGTCGCAGCACGCCCGCCTGACCGACGAGGCCGCCAAGTCGTGCGCCGTACACGTGCAGGCCATGCTTGACTTCCAGGCCATGGGCATTCCGACCGTCGACTACGGCAACAACATCCGCCAGGTCGCGTTCGACCAGGGCGTGAAGAACGCCTTCGACTTCCCGGGTTTCGTGCCGGCCTACATCCGACCGCTGTTCTGCGAAGGCAAGGGCCCATTCCGCTGGGTGGCGCTGTCGGGCGATCCGGAAGACATCTACAAGACCGACGCCAAGATCAAGGAACTCTTCCCGCACAACACGCACGTCCATCGCTGGCTCGACATGGCGCGTGATCGCATCGCCTTCCAAGGGTTGCCCGCACGGATCTGCTGGCTCGGCCTGGGCGAGCGTCACCTGGCCGGTCTGGCTTTCAACGAGATGGTCAAGAATGGCGAGCTGAAGGCGCCGATCGTGATCGGTCGCGATCACCTCGACACCGGCTCCGTCGCCAGCCCCAACCGTGAAACCGAAGCCATGCGCGACGGCACCGATGCCGTGTCGGACTGGCCGCTGCTCAACGCGCTGCTCAACACGGCCGGCGGTGCGACGTGGGTGTCGCTGCACCACGGAGGCGGTGTCGGCATGGGCTATTCGCAGCACTCGGGCGTGGTGATCGTCGCCGACGGCACGGACGCTGCGGCCAAGCGTCTGGGTCGTGTGCTCGTCAACGATTCCGGCTCGGGCGTCATGCGCCATGCCGATGCCGGCTACGAAACCGCCATTGCCTGCGCCAAGCGCAACGGTTTGAACCTGCCGATGATCGGCTAAGTTAAAGACATCCTCTCGCATTGCTATGAACACCATGACCACGCCCCCCATCATCACGTTGCAGCCGGGCGCAATGTCCTTTGCCGACCTGCGCCGCGTCTGGCTCGCCCCCACGCCTGTTGCGCTGTCGGGCGATTGCGCTGCCGCCATCGAAGCCTCGGCAGCCACCGTGCAGGCCATCGTCGCCAAGGGCGCGCCGGCCTACGGCATCAACACCGGTTTCGGCCTGCTGGCCAAGACGCAGATCGCCACGCACGAGCTGGAGCGCCTGCAACGCAACCTGATCCTGTCGCACGCTGTCGGCACCGGTGAAGACTTGAGCGACAACGTGGCGCGATTGGTGCTGCTGATGAAGGCAGCGAGCCTGGCGCGCGGTTATTCGGGCGTGCGCCGTGTTGTGATCGACACGCTGTTGGCACTGCTGAACGCCGGCATCGTGCCCTGCATTCCGTCGAAGGGTTCGGTGGGCGCGTCGGGCGATCTGGCGCCGCTGGCGCACATGACGCTGGCCCTGCTGGGCGAAGGCGACGTGCGCGTGAACGGCGTACGCACCCCGGCACGTGCGGCACTGGCTGCCGCGGGCATCGAGCCGATCGCGCTGGCCGCCAAGGAAGGCCTGGCACTCATCAACGGCACGCAGGTGTCGACCGCGTTGGCGCTCAACGGCCTGTTCCTGGCCGAGCGACTGCTGCAAGCCGCCACGGTGTCGGGTGCGTTGTCGGTGGATGCCGCCAAGGGCAGCGACGCGCCGTTCGATCCGCGCGTGCACACTGTGCGTGGGCAAGCCGGCCAGATCGCCACCGCGGCCGTGTACCGCAACCTGCTTGCCGGCAGCGCCATCCGTCAGTCTCACCTCGTGGGCGACAAGCGCGTGCAAGACCCATACAGCCTGCGCTGCCAGCCGCAAGTCATGGGTGCATGTTTCGATCTGATCCGCCAGGCCGGCGCCACGCTGCTCACCGAAGCCAACGCAGTGACCGACAACCCGCTGGTCTACGCCGACGCCGGTGAAGTGATCTCGGGCGGTAACTTCCATGCCGAGCCGGTGGCGTTTGCCGCCGACATGCTCGCGCTGGCGATTGCCGAGATCGGTGCGCTGTCCGAGCGCCGCATCGCGCTGCTGATCGACTCCACGCTGTCGGGCTTGCCGCCGTTCCTGGTCGAGCAGCCGGGCCTGAACTCGGGCTTCATGATCGCCCACGTCACGGCCGCCGCGCTGGCGTCGGAAAACAAGACGTTCGCCCACCCGGCCAGCGTCGACAGCCTGCCGACTTCCGCCAACCAGGAAGACCACGTCAGCATGGCAACCTTTGCAGGCCGCCGTTTGCAGGACATGGCTGAGAACACCGCCACCATCGTCGGCATCGAAGCGCTGGCGGCGGCGCAGGGCATCGACTTCCACAAGCCGCTGGCGACGTCCGACACGCTGCAGAAGGCACATGGCTGCATCCGTGCGCGCGTGGCGTACTACGGTGAAGATCGCCTGTTCGCCCCCGACATCGAAGCCGCCCGCCGCCTCGTGCTCGACGGTGCCCTCGGCGATTCGTGCCGCGCGCACGTCGGCGAACTCGCACTCGTCTGACCATGCTCGCCCAAGCCGAACCGAACGTCTGGCAAGGCCGCGTCGATGCGGAGGAAGGCCCGCTGGGCTTGCGTTGGCACCAGACGGTGCGCCGCATCGATGCATCGACGCCGCTGGCCAACACCGTCGCCCTGGCGGGCTTTGCCTGCGATGCGGGTGTCGCACGCAACCACGGGCGCACCGGTGCACAGGCGGGCCCCGCGGCCATCCGCAAGATGCTCGCGAACCTGCCCGCGCGTGCGGGCCGTGTGGTCGTCGACGCGGGCGACGTGACATGCCAAGGCGATGCGCTGGAAGACGCGCAGAGCGAATTGTCCGGTGTGCTGCACGATCTGCTCGACCGCGGCGCATTTCCGATCGCGCTCGGCGGCGGCCACGAGATCGCGTGGGCATCGTTTGGCGGCTTGGCGAGGCATCTGGCGGCGAAATCCAACCAGCCCCCGCGTATCGGCATTCTCAATCTGGACGCGCATTTCGATTTGCGCGCCGGCGAGCGCGGCAGCTCGGGCACACCCTTCCGCCAGATCGCCGAAGACTGCGCACGGCGCGGCTGGCCGTTCCACTACGCCTGCCTGGGCGTGAGCACCTACGCCAACACCGAAGCGCTGTTCGCGCGTGCGCGCCAGCTCGGTGTGCGTTGGATGCACGACGATGAGATGGACGTCATGCAGCTCGCGCACGTGCTGAAGGTGGTCGAGGTGTTTCTGAGTCAGGTCGACCACGTCTATCTGACGATGTGCCTGGACGTGCTGCCGGCCGCGGTGGCTCCGGGCGTGAGCGCGCCGTCCGCACGCGGCGTGGGCATGGACGTGATCGAGCCCATCGTCGATCGCGTGGTCAGCTCGGGCAAGCTGCGGCTGGCGGATGTGGCGGAACTGAACCCGTCGCTCGACATTGATCACCACACGGCACGTGTTGCTGCCCGCCTCGTGGCGCGCGTGGCAGACGGCATTGGCCTGCAGGGAGCCGCACATGGCTGATCCGGCCAACCCGCACTGGGACGGGCTCTGGACCAACGTCCATCTCGCCACGCTCGCCGCCGATGCCGACGGCTACGGCGAGATCCGCGACGGCGCCATCGCCGTCAAGGACGGCCGCATTGCGTGGCTTGGGTACCGCGCTGATGTGCCCGTCAACGCCCGCGCCACACGCGAACACGATGGCGGCGGCGCGTGGCTCACGCCCGGCCTGATCGACTGCCACACACACCTCGTCTACGCCGGCAACCGCAGCAATGAATTCGAAGCGCGCCTGAACGGCGTGCCATACGAAGAGATCGCGCGCGCGGGCGGCGGCATCCTCTCGACCGTTCGCGCCACGCGGGCGGCCAGCGAGGACGCGCTGGCCGAAGCCAGTCTGCCTCGCCTGAATGCCCTGAGCGCCGAAGGTGTCACGACCGTCGAAATCAAGTCGGGCTACGGCCTGAACCTCGAAACCGAGCGCCGCATGCTGCGGGTGGCGCGCCGCTTCGGCCAGGCATTGCCAGTGCGCGTGCGGACCACGTTCCTCGGCGCGCATGCCGTACCGCCCGAATTTGCCGGCCGCGCGGATGACTACATCGATCATCTGTGCGCCGATGTGCTGCCCGCGCTTGCCGGAGAAGGTCTTGTCGATGCGGTTGACGCCTTCTGCGAAACCATTGGTTTTACGCCCGCACAGACAGTGCGCATGTTCGACGCTGCCCAGCGCCACGGCCTGCCGGTCAAGCTGCATGCCGAACAGCTCTCCGACCAGGGCGGCGCGGCGCTGGTGGCTCGCTACGGCGGTCTTTCAGCGGATCATCTCGAATGCCTGACCGATGCAGGCGTTGCCGCCATGGCGCAAGCCGGCACGGTCGCCGTGCTGCTGCCCGGCGCGTTCTACTGCCTGCGCGAAACGCGCCTGCCGCCGATGGCCGCGCTGCGTGCCGCCAGTGTGCCCATGGCCGTGTCGACCGACTGCAACCCTGGCACATCGCCGTTGTCGTCGCTGCTGCTGGCGATGAACATGGCGTGCACGCTGTTCCGCATGACGCCGCTGGAAGCGCTGACCGGCGCCACGCGTCATGCTGCCGCCGCGCTGGGCCTGTCTGGCACGTGTGGCGTGCTGGCTCCGGGCTGCGCGGCCGATTTCGCTCTGTGGCGCATCGACCGGCCCGCCGATCTGGCGTACGCGATGGGGCTTAACCCGTGTGTTGGTGTGGTCAAGGACGGCGCCGTGGTGGCGTAAGGAACACGCGATGAATCGGCTCGTATAATCGGCCGGTCTATCGCGAACCCGCGCCCATGCCCTTCTTGCCCGAACCCCTGTTCCAGCACGGCCAGCCCGATCGCACGGCGATCCTGCTCGTCAACCTCGGTACGCCCGACGGTACGTCGCCACGCGAGGTCGGCCGCTACCTGCGTCAGTTCCTGTCCGACCCCCGCGTTGTGGAAATTCCGCGCGCCGTGTGGTGGTTCATCCTCAACGTGCTGATCGTGCCGCTACGCTCGCGGGCGTCGGCGCACAAGTACGAAAGCATATGGCTGCGCGAGGCCAACATGACGGGCTCGCCGCTGCTCGTCTACAGCGAGCGCCAGGCGCATGCGCTGCAGCAGTTGCTGAACGCCCAGGGCCACGATGTGGTGGTTGCCTGTGCGATGCGCTATGGCAATCCTTCGATTCCGTCCGTCATGCAGGCGCTGCGCAAGCAGGGCGTCGAGCGTATCCTCGTGTTGCCGATGTATCCGCAGTATTCCGGCACCACCACCGCGACGGCCTTCGATGAGGTCTTCCGCGTGCTGGGCGAAATGCGCAATCAGCCGGAGTTGCGGCTGGTCAAGCATTTCCACGATGACCCTGCCTACATCAATGCGCTGCACCAGCAGGTGGGGGCGTATTGGGCACAGCACGGCGCACCCGATTTCGCGCACGGCGACAAGCTGGTGCTGTCGTTTCATGGTGTGCCGCGACGGACGCTGGAATTGGGCGATCCGTATCACTGCGAATGCCTGAAGACCGGGCGCTTGCTGGGAGAAGCGCTCGGCCTGCAGCCGGGTCAGTACCTGGTCACGTTCCAGTCACGCTTTGGCCGAGCCGAATGGTTGCAACCATACACCGCGCCCACGCTGGAAGAGCTTGGCCGAGTCGGCACCAACCGCGTCGATGTGTTCTGCCCGGGCTTCCCGGCCGATTGCCTGGAGACGCTGGAAGAGATCGCCATGGAAGGGCAGTCGACCTTCCGTGTCGCCGGCGGCAAGGAATTCCATTACATCCCGTGCCTCAATGACAGCGAAGCCTGGATCGCCGGCATTGCCGACATCGCGCTTGCGCATCTGCAGGGCTGGCCGCTCACGCTTACGCATCCGCACGTGCTGGAAGCCAGCCGCACGCGTGCGCAGAGCAAGGGAGCGGCCGCATGAAGGTGAGCACGGACGCGGCCGATCGCGTGCGTATCGACAAATGGCTGTGGGCGGCGCGCTTCTTCAAGACGCGTTCGCAGGCGACGGACGCGGTGGAGCGCGGTCGCGTGCAGATCAACGATCAGGCGGTTCGCCCCGCCAAGGATGTCAAGATCGGTGACCGCGTGCGGGTGCACGCGCATGAACAGCAGTGGGAAGTGGAAGTATTGGCGCTGGCGGAAGTGCGCGGCCCAGCTTCGGTCGCCCAAACGCTCTACGCCGAGACGGACACCAGTCGCTTAAAACGCGAAGAGAACGCCGACAAGCGCCGGCTCTATCGGGAACCCGCCACACAAATTGCCGGCCGGCCGACCAAGCGCGACCGGCGGCGCATCGACAAACTCGGCGGCGAATGACGCATTCCGCGCGAGTGTGTGCTAACTTGATACGCTCATCAAACCGCGCGGCATCTGCTCCATCTGCGCCGGCTTGATGATGTAGTGCTTGAAGAATGCCTTGCCGCTGCCGTACTCCGTATAACGTGGCGTGACAGCGCCAGACAGGCAAATGAACGTTGTGGCTGCGGTCAGGGTCAACAGCAGGAGCACGGTCAGAACGGGCAATTTGTTGTGCATGATACGAACCCTCAAAGAAGCTCGCGCCCCCCGATTTTTTCTTGCATCATAGGCGGCCAATTGGGGCGTCGCAATTGCTGTGCCGTTGCAGTCTGATGAAAGTTGTAACCCCATATTTCGTGATGCACGGCGCACAGTTGTCGCGCATCCGGCGCCCTTGAAAAGCGCGCCAAATGCCCCATAACGGGGACAAATCGTTTGTAAAAATCCAGCGGATCGATTCCGGGCACATGCCGTGCGTCGATCCCCTTTATCCAGCGCTATGAAACACACTTCGGACACCCCCTCGAACTCGGACATGCCATCGGACAGCCAAGCCACCCAGCCGAACGCATCGGCGACGGGCCAAGCGGCCCATGCCTATTCGAGTCAGGCGCAGCGCGCAAGCGCCGACGCCCAGGCTGTCGCCGGTGACGAAGCCGCCGTGGCAGAAGCTGTGGCCGACGTGGACGTCGCTGAACTGCGTCGTCAACTGGAGGCCGCAGAAGAAAAGGCTCGCCAGAATTACGAAAACTGGGCGCGCGCGACGGCCGAAGGCGAGAACATCCGCCGCCGTGGTCAGGACGATGTGGCCAAGGCCCACAAGTTCGCCATCGAAGGCTTTGCCGAATACTTGCTGCCGGTGATGGACAGCCTGCAAGCCGCCTTGGCGGACACGTCGGGCGACGCCACCAAGCTGCGTGAGGGCGTTGAACTCACGCTCAAGCAGCTCTACGCCGCGTTCGAGAAGGGCCGTGTGACCGAGCTGAACCCGGTGGGTGAAAAGTTTGATCCGCACCGCCATCAAGCTATCTCGATGGTGCCGGCTGACCAGGAAGCCAACACCGTGGTGGCGGTGCTCCAGCGCGGGTACACGCTGGCCGACCGCGTGCTGCGCCCGGCCCTCGTGACGGTGGCGGCTCCCAAGTGAGCCGACGCGCCCCATGATCCAGAACATAGCCACTTCGCACGACGCCCACGCCGCGATCCCGGTCGACAAGACCGCGCTCGCGGCGTTCGGCATGCGCGAGGTGAACACCGAGACCTTCGACGCGGCCATTGCGGCCGCGGGCGATGCGCTCGTGTGCGTGTTCTTTTGGGGCGTCGATTGCTTTAACTGCGAGATGGCCAAGCAGGCCATGCTCGCGCAACCGGCCGCCGTGCGTGAACTGGGACTGAGTTGGCTGCATGCCAACGTTTATGCTCACCCGGAGCTGGGCCAGCGCTTTGCCCTGCACGGTATTCCGGTGTTCATGTTCTTCCATCGTGGCAAGAAGCTTGGCCGGGCGACCGGCTGGCATGGCCACGCGCAGTTTGCCGCCGCCGTTGCCAATGCGCGCAACAAGCTGGCCGGCAAGCCGCTTGTCTGAGGCAGCGACCATGATGACGTCGACGCCCATGGCTGCGGCCCTCTTTCTTGCTTCGCCTTCCCGTGCTGTGCGCCCCTTGCCGCGCGCCGCTCAGGCGATGACCGCGGCCCTTGCCGCCGCCCGGCGGTCGTTCTAGTGCCCCTGCGGCACGTTGCCGCCGGGCTCGCTCTCTTTCACCAGCAGTTTTAGTGCGTGTTACCGCTGGCCGGCCTGTGTGCCCGCTGGTTTCCTTGCCGCTGCTTTGCGTTGGCCTGTGCGGCTATCGGCAGCGGCTTTGCTTCGTGTTGAACACAGACTTGTAGGAGATCGTCATGGCCAAAGCAGCCGCCATCTACTTGACCGAGCTGGACCTCACCCGCCTGGAAAACGCCGCCAACCGCGCGGGCAGCAACTCGCCGCTGGCGGATCTGGTCGACGACCTGATTGCCCGCGCCAACGTGGTGCCCAGCAACAAGATTCCCGCCGATGTGGTGACCATGAACTCGGTCGTGTGCGTGGTGGACGACGCCGGCGCCGAGCAAAAGTGGACGCTCGTCTACCCGGAAGAGGCCAACGTGGCGTCGGCCAAGCTGTCGGTGCTCTCGCCGATGGGCGCTGCGCTGCTGGGCGCGCGCGCGGGCAAGTCGGTCAAATACTCCGCGCCCAATGGTGCTCAGCGTTCGTTGCGCATCGATCGCGTGGCGTTCCAGCCCGAGGCGGCCGGCCAGCACACGCTGTAAGCCGGCTGCGTCCTATCGCGAGAGGCTGTACCCGACGCGCAACTGCGAGCCCAGCTTGTGGTTGTAGTCGAGCAGGCTCTCGCCGTAGCCGGTGAAATACTGGATGAACAGATAGCCGGCCGTGCCAGTGAAGATTCGGCTCATCGGATACGTCAATTGCGCGTCGACGCTCCCATAGGCCTTGCGGGTGCCCTTGCGCAGCGTGGCGGCCAGTTCCCAGCCGTTGGGCGCACCGTACGACACGCGGAAATCCCCGAAACCACGGTAGTGGGCGATGTCGGTGTTGCCGGTGCGCGTGAGGTACGCGTAGAGCTTGGGCTCGAACTTCCAGTGGTAATCGTTCAGGTCACCAAAGTGGAACGTCGGGCGTACGAATGCGGTGTTGATGGCGCGTGAGGCGTCACCGTCGCGGCCGTTCGATTCGTGCTCGATGCCGGCCGCGAACGATAGCCGTGTGAGCGCGCCGCCATGGACGCCCGTGTCGGGGCGGTAATAGAAGACGCTCGGCCGGTAATTCGTATCCCTGAACGGCGCCGATTCCTTGCCCAGATCCCACAGCGAGAACTGCGTATAACCGAAATACAGGTTATCGAACAGCGCTGCCGATGCCGGGTTTTCCGGCTGAAAAATCCGAAATTTGAAGCTCAACTGAAACTTGGCGTTCAGGCCCCCATGCGCGCCCACGGCGGCGAACATGGGTTCGTGGAACGTCAGGCGCGCGGTTTCTTCCGGGGGGCGGGACGCCTCGCCATTGCCGGCCACAGCCACGGGAATGGGCGGTGTAGCGGTTGCGTTGGCAGCGAGCGCACTCGGGTTGGTGCCGAGCGCGCCGCCGGGGCGGGTCGCTTCGGCGGCGGCGTTGCGGGCGGCGCCGGTGGGGGCGCCATCCGCGGCAATCTGCGGGGCGTCTGCGCCACGCACGAGCGTCACCAGAACGGGCGCTGCATCCAGGTCCGGCACATCAATCCGGACGGTACCGCGCAGCACCTCGGGCAGCGTGCCCGTATAGGCGACCGTGCGGACCTGGCCGAGACGCAGGTGCAGGGTTTCTTCGCCAGCGTTGTGTCGATCAAGAATCACTTCTACCGGGCCCTGCAGATCAGCGCTGGCGGTGACGCGTAGCTTGGCTGGCACGGCATAGCTGCGCTGGGCGGCGTCTCCCGAAATGACTAGGGTCAGATTGAACGGCTGGTTGGCATTGACGCGGCGGGAGGGCTGAAGGAGGGCAACGGCCGCATCGGCGCAGGGCACGGCGCATGCGGCAAGCAAGGTAGCGCCAAGGATGGATCGAAGCGAGGGCAACGGCATGGGCGCAAAAGCCAGGTTCGTGTCCGGCGAGTGGCAATGCGCGCAAGGGTACCACCCACACCTTTTGTGCCCGGTTTGCGGCTCCGGGCGTTCAAAACGCACGTTTTTGCCAGGGAGCGCACGTTTTCGGGTGCTTTCCCAGGAAAAACCGGCCAAAATGCTCAACTTTTCAAAATTCGGCCTTGAAAAGCCGGACGGCACTCCCACATCCGATCCAAGTTTGTATTCAGTGCAGTCCTGACACCAGATTCGAGGAGCAAGAACATGGGCAAAATCATCGGTATCGACTTGGGTACCACCAATAGCTGCGTCGCCATCATGGAGGGCAACACCCCCAAGGTGATCGAGAATGCGGAAGGCGCTCGCACCACCCCGTCGATCATCGCCTACATGGAAGATGGCGAGATCCTGGTCGGTGCCCCGGCCAAGCGCCAGGCGGTGACCAACCCGAAGAACACGCTGTACGCCGTCAAGCGCCTGATCGGCCGCAAGTTTGAAGAGAAGGAAGTCCAGAAGGACATCGGCCTGATGCCGTATTCCATCGTCAAGGCCGACAACGGCGACGCCTGGGTGGAAGTGCGCGGCCAGAAGCTGGCACCGCCGCAAATCTCAGCCGAAACCCTGCGCAAGATGAAGAAGACCGCCGAGGACTACCTGGGCGAGGAAGTGACCGAAGCCGTGATCACGGTGCCGGCCTACTTCAACGATTCGCAGCGCCAGGCCACCAAGGACGCCGGCCGCATTGCCGGTCTGGACGTCAAGCGCATCATCAACGAGCCGACCGCGGCTGCGCTGGCATTCGGCCTGGACAAGAACGAGAAGGGCGACCGCAAGATCGCCGTGTATGACCTGGGCGGCGGTACGTTCGACATCTCGATCATCGAGATTGCCGACGTGGACGGCGAGAAGCAGTTCGAAGTGCTGTCGACCAACGGCGACACGTTCCTGGGCGGCGAAGACTTCGACCAGCGCATCATCGATTACATCATCGGCGAGTTCAAGAAGGAGCAGGGCGTCGACCTGTCGAAGGACGTGCTCGCACTGCAACGCCTGAAGGAAGCCGCTGAAAAGGCCAAGATCGAGCTGTCGAGCACGCAGCAGACTGAAATTAACCTGCCGTACATCACGGCGGATGCCTCGGGCCCGAAGCACTTGAACCTGAAGATCACGCGCGCCAAGCTCGAAGCGCTGGTCGAAGACCTGATCGCCCGTACGATCGATCCGTGCCGCACCGCCATCAAGGATGCTGGCGTGAAGGTGTCGGACATCCACGACGTGATCCTGGTGGGCGGCATGACGCGCATGCCGAAGGTGCAGGAGAAGGTGAAGGAGTTCTTCGGCAAGGAAGCCCGCAAGGACGTGAACCCGGACGAGGCCGTTGCCGTGGGCGCTGCCATCCAGGGTCAGGTGCTGGGCGGTGACCGTACCGACGTGCTGCTGCTGGACGTGACGCCGCTGTCGCTGGGCATCGAAACGCTGGGTGGCGTGATGACCAAGATGATCGGTAAGAACACGACCATCCCGACCAAGTTCTCGCAGACCTTCTCGACCGCCGACGACAACCAGCCGGCCGTGACGATCAAGGTCTACCAGGGCGAGCGCGAGATGGCCTCGGGCAACAAGATGCTCGGCGAATTCAACCTGGAAGGCATTCCGCCGGCACCGCGCGGGACGCCGCAGATTGAAGTGTCGTTCGACATCGACGCCAACGGCATCCTGCATGTGGGCGCCAAGGACAAGGCGACCGGCAAGGAAAACAAGATCACCATCAAGGCAAGCTCCGGCCTGTCGGAAGCCGAGATCGAGCGCATGGTGAAGGACGCCGAGGCCAACGCCGAGGAAGACAAGAAGCTGCGCGAACTGGTCGACTCCCGTAACCAGGGTGAAGCGCTGGTGCACTCGACCAAGAAGGCACTGGGCGAGTACGGCGACAAGCTGGAAGCTGGCGAGAAGGACAAGATCGAAGCCGCGATCAAGGAGCTTGAGGAGACCCTGAAGGGGACCGACAAGGCCGCGATCGACGCCAAGACCGAAGCGCTGGCGACCGCCTCGCAGAAGCTGGGCGAGAAGGTCTACGCCGACATGCAGGCCAAGGGCGAGGCGGGTGGCGCTGAACAAGCCGCTGGTGCCCAGGCAGGCGCGCAAGCAGGGCAAGGCGCACCGCACGACGATAACGTCGTCGATGCCGAGTTCAAGGAAGTGAACGACAAGAAGTAAGCCAGATCGTCCGCCAGGCGGACGTGAGGGTACGCCGGGCAGTGATCATCGGGTTGTGCGGGACGCACCTGATGTCACGCTCGGCTTTTTTGCTATTCGACACGCAGTAAAAACAGGCGACGACTGAAGCCACCATGGCAAAACGTGATTACTACGAAGTGCTCGGGGTGGGTAAGAACGCGAGCGACGACGAGATCAAGAAGGCGTATCGCAAGCTCGCGATGAAGTACCACCCGGACCGCAATCCGGACAGCAAGGAAGCGGAAGACAAGTTCAAGGAGGCCAAAGAGGCCTACGAGATGCTCTCCGACGCTGAGAAGAAGGCTGCCTACGACCAGTACGGCCACGCGGGCGTCGACCCGAACATGGCTGGCGGCTTTGGCGCGGGCGGTGCAGGCTTTGGCGGCGGCTTTGCCGAGGCCTTCGGCGACATCTTTGGCGATATCTTCGGGCAGGCCCAGGGCCAGGGCGGACGTCGCGGCGGTGGCCCGCAGATGTATCGCGGCGCCGACCTGCGCTACAGCATGGAGATCACGCTGGAGCAGGCCGCGCATGGCTACGATACGCAGATCCGCGTGCCGCACTGGGACGAGTGCGACCACTGTCATGGCAAGGGCGCGGAGCCCGGTTCCAGCGTGGAGACCTGCCCCACCTGCCACGGCGCCGGTCAGGTGCGGGTGTCGCAGGGCTTCTTCACGATGCAACAGACGTGTCCGAAGTGCCACGGCAGCGGCAAGTACATCCCCAAGCCGTGTACCAAGTGCCACGGCCAGGGCAAGCTGAAGAGCCAGAAGACGCTGGAAGTGAAGATTCCGGCCGGCATCGACGAAGGCATGCGCATCCGTTCGTCGGGCAACGGCGAGCCGGGCATCAACGGCGGGCCCCCGGGTGACCTGTATGTGGAAATCCACATCAAGCAGCACGCGGTGTTCGAGCGCGACGGCGACGATCTGCATTGCCAGATGCCGATCTCGTTTGCGACGGCAGCCATTGGCGGCGACATCGAAGTGCCGACGCTGGGTGGTCGCGCCTCGTTCACGGTGCCCGAAGGTACGCAGGCCGGTAAGACGTTTCGCCTGCGCGGCAAGGGCATCAAGGGCGTGCGTTCGGGCTATGCGGGCGACCTCTACGTGCACATCAACATCGAGACGCCGGTCAAGCTGACGGAGCACCAGAAGGACCTGCTCAAGCAGTTCGACAAGTCCGTGCACGAAGGCGGCTCGCGGCACAGCCCGCAAGAGCAGTCGTGGCTGGACAAGGTAAAGAACTTCTTCTCCTCGTAAGAAGCCGCGCAAAGGTACCGCGCGGCCCGAGCTTGGCACTGTGATGCTCGTCGTACCGATGTACGGCTGCGCTTCTCGTACCAACCTCGGGCCGCTCGCTACGCTTTTCGAGGCTTCTTGAACACCATCTTTTCGATCAGGACTTCGTCATGCAGCCGCTCCAAGCGCCAGACGCCGGCGCGCCGTTCGCGCTGCTGGACGATGCCACCTCGGGCGACGCGCCGTGCTCGCGCTGGTACGCCGGTTATGTCGGCGAGTTCTTCCGGCCGGCCGGCATGCTCGAGGGGCTGGACGATGATCTTCGTGCCGCCTGGCGCGAGGGTTTGCATGCC
Organism: Ralstonia sp. 110700041-2; assembly: GCF_056280165.1. Classification (NCBI taxonomy): domain Bacteria; kingdom Pseudomonadati; phylum Pseudomonadota; class Betaproteobacteria; order Burkholderiales; family Burkholderiaceae; genus Ralstonia; species Ralstonia sp. 110700041-2. Next base: position 98,725 of record NZ_JBSFAI010000015.1, read on the forward strand.
CTGATCATTGCGCCGTATGAGTTTGGTGGGCCGCTGGTCGGTCTGCCGGCTTCCACGGAAACGTCTTCTTCATTGCCTGGCCACGATGGCCGCCTGCGCGTGCTGCTGTTTCGCACGATGCAGGTGCTGTCGCCGGCAGAGGTCGATACGTTGTTCGACGCGTGGCCCGAAGCGAGCGGGGCAGCGGGCCTGTTCGATTGTGCGGCCAGCGTCGATCACGCCACCTATACCGACGCCATCGCGCGCATCCACGACTGGATTGCGGCGGGCGATACCTACGAAGTCAACTACACGTACCGCCTGCGCATGACGGCGTTTGGCGCGCCAGCGGCGTTGTATCGGCGCCTGCGTGCGCGTCAGCCGGTGCCGTACGGCGCCTTCATCGGGCTGCCGGAGGGCGCCGCGATTCTGTCGTGCTCGCCGGAGCTGTTCTTTTCGCATCGCGCCGGCCAGCTTGTCGCGCGGCCGATGAAGGGCACCGCGCCAGCCTCCGGCGACGTCGAAGTCGACGAAGCCCGCGCCATCGCACTGGCCGCAGACGAAAAGAACCGCGCCGAGAACTTGATGATCGTCGACCTCTTGCGCAACGATCTGGGCCGCCTCGCGCGAGCGGGGTCAGTGCACGTGCCGGCGTTGTTCGAGGTGACGCCGTTCGGCAGCGTGCTCCAGATGACGTCAACCGTCGAGGCCGAGATTCCGCCCGCCACCGGCCTTGCCGATTGCCTGCGAGCGTTGTTCCCGTGCGGCTCGATCACCGGCGCGCCCAAGCGGCGGACCATGGAGATCATCGAGGCGCTCGAGCCCGAGCCGCGTGGTCTGTACACCGGCGCCATCGGCTGGATCGATGCGCCTGCCGACGATCGAGCGATGGGCGACGCATGCTTCTCGGTGGCGATCCGCACGCTGGTCCTTGGCGCGCCCGGCACCGATGGTCTGCGTCGCGGCGAACTAGGCATTGGCTCCGGCATCGTGCACGACAGCATCGCCGATGAGGAGTACGCGGAGTGCCAACTGAAAGCGCGCTTCGTGACGGCGCTTGACCCGGGGTTATCGCTGTTTGAGACGATGCGCGCGACGCGCGAGGGCGTGGCGCTGCTGGATTGGCATCTGGCGCGGCTGGAGCGTTCAGCGGCAGCCTTTGGTTTCCCGTTCGATCGGACTGCACTGACGAATGATGTGGCGCGTGCGTGCGCAACGCTGGAAGGCGAGGGCGCCTATCGCATGCGCCTGTTGCTTACCCCGGACGGTGGAGCAAACGTATCGGCCGTGCCGCTGTCACCGCTGCATGCCAGCTGGGATGCGCCGGTCCGCCTGCTGGTCGCATCGCAACCGCGTGAGGTCACGCACAGTCTGCCGACGCACAAGACCACGTTGCGCGAAGGCTACGATGCAGCCTGGCAGGCCGCCGAGCGCGCAGGTGCATTCGATGCCGTGTTCTTCAACGCCGATGGCACATTGGCCGAAGGGGGGCGCAGCACGTTGCTGGTCAAGCTCGATGGCGCGTGGTGCACTCCGCCGCTGTCCGCAGGCGTCTTGCCGGGGGTGATGCGTGCCGTGCTGTTGAACGACGCTTTGCCATGGCTTGGCGGGCCGCTGCAAGAGCGTTCGCTCACCCGCGCCGATGTTGCCCGCGCAGAGGCCATCGCCGTATGCAACGCCTTACGCGGTGTGGTGCCCGCGCATTTCGAGCCGGCCTTGACCGTTGACGTGCTCTAGCTTCCAGCGCGCCACGCCGGGCAGGTTGATCAGTTCGCGGTCGTGGCAGACCATCAGCAGTGTGCGGCCCTCTGCTGCCAGTTCTCCCACAAGCGCAATGACTTGCTCGCGTGCGGCGCCGTCCAGGTTCGACGTCGGTTCGTCGAGCAGCAGCACGTCGGTGTGCAGCGCCCGAGCGCGCGCCAATGCAAGACGTTGCGTTTCGCCGCCGGACAGACGCTCGGGCGGCACATCCACCACGTGTTGCAGGCCCGCCCAGCGCAGGGCATCGCCGACGCGCGCATCCAACTCCGCACGTGCCACGCGGTGCGCGCCCGTGGTCAGCCCATAGGCGAGATTCGCGCGTACCGACGTGCGGAACAGGTAGGGATGCTGGTGCACGTAGGTCAGCCGCGCGCGCAGCTCGTGCGGGTAGGGCGATAGCGCCTGCCGCCCGCGGCCCAAATCGACGGTCGCACCATTGGCGGGTGCAAGCCCGGCCAGCATGCGCAGCAGCGTTGATTTGCCGACGCCGTTTGCGCCCGTGATGACAATCGCATGCCCTGCCGACAGCGCCAGGCGCGGAATCTCGAACAGCACGCGCGCGCCGTGCTGGCAGCGCAACCCTTCAAACACCATCGTGGGCTGCGAGAACGCGCTCATGCCGGCTCCCTGCGATAGTTGCCAGCCCCTTGCAACCACGCCAGCACAAGGTTGACGAGCAGTGCCAGCACGATCAGCACGATGCCGAGTGCGATGCCCTGTGCAAACTCGCCCTTGCTTGTTTCCAGCGCAATCGCGGTGGTCATGGTGCGCGTGACGCCCTCGATGTTGCCGCCGACCATCAGCGCCGAGCCCACTTCGGCGATGACGCGCCCGAAGCCGGCCACCACTGCAGCCATGAGGCCGAAGCGCAATTCACGAAACACCGTCAACAGCAAACGGACGCGCCCGGCGCCCAGCACACGTGCGGTTTCTGCGAGACGCGGATCCGCCCGCTCAAGTGTAGTCAGTGCAAACGCCACGATCACCGGCAGCCCAAGCACCGCTTGTCCGAGGATCATGCCGCCTTGCGTGAACAGCAGCCCGAAGCCACCCAGCGGCCCCTGGCGCGAAAGCAGCAGATACAGCAACAGCCCGATCAGCACGGTCGGAAACGACAGCGATGCCTGCGCCAGCACCACCAGCGCACGGCGCCCCGCAAACCGGTGCATGGCGATGAGGTAAGCGATGAGCAGACCGGGGGGCGCCGCCAGCAGCAGCCCCGCGATCGCCACCTTCAACGACACCCAGACGATCCGCCACAACGCCGCATCGCCGCTGGCAAGCAGGGCGAAGGCGTCGACGGTGGCCGACCAGATTTCCATGCGGATGCCGCTCAGGCGAAGGTGTGTTCCGGGCCGGGGAACGTACCGTCCTTGACGGCAGCCACATAGGCGGCGACGGCACCATCGATGGTGGTCTGCCCGTCCATGAAGTTGCGTACGAATTTGGGGCGATGACCCGGGAATACGCCCAACATATCGTGCATGACGAGCACCTGGCCGGAGCACTCCAACCCGGCACCGATGCCGATAGTCGGGATGGCAAGCAGACGAGTGACTTCACCGGCCAGCCCAGCCGGGATGGCTTCCATGACGACGAGTTGCGCGCCGGCGTCCTGCACGGCCAGCGCGTCGGCCTTCAGTTGTGCGGCCGCCTCGTCGCCGCGGCCCTGCACTTTGAAGCCGCCAAATGCATGCACCGATTGCGGCGTCAGGCCGATGTGCGCGCACACGGGGATGCTGCGTTCAACCAGGAACTTGATGGTTGGCGCGAGCCACACGCCGCCTTCGAGCTTGACCATCTGCGCACCGGCCTGCATCACGCGTACGGCACTGTGGAAAGCCTGTTCGGGCGTGCCATACGTGCCAAACGGCAGGTCCGACACGAGCAGCGCCTTGGTCGTCCCACGCGATACGCATTCGGTGTGATAGACGATGTGCTCGAGCGTGACCGGCAGCGTGGTCTTCTGGCCTTGCATCACGTTGCCGAGCGAATCGCCGACGAGCAGCACGTCGGTGCCGTTGCGATCCATCAGGGCGGCGAAACTGGAGTCGTAGGCGGTCAGCATGACGATGCGCTCGCCGGCGGCACGCATGGCCTGCAGCGAAGTCACCGTGACGGCCTTGCGGTTCGATTCCTGGAGATAGCTCATGGACTGAGACTCATTGGGGCATCGCGAGCGCCCACGCAGACCATGTGGTGCGTCGACTAGCGCGTTGCCAGCTTGATGAATTCCTTGGGCCCGCGCATCGCGTCGATGCGGGCGAGCAAGGTGCGGAAATCGTCGTCGTTGCCTGCGGGGTCGAAGGCAGCGGTGTCGACGATCATCGTCGGTGCGGCATCGTAATACAGAAACAGCTCGCCGTATGCGGCGCAGATGCGTTCGAGATACTCCGCATCGATGCCGGTTTCGTAAGGAACGGCGCGACGGGTGACGCGTGGCAGCAGGTCTTCTGCGCGAGCCTGCAGGCAGATGACGAGGTCGATGCGCTGTTGCGGCAGGGCCAGCGCATTGGCCATCGCGTCGTACAGCGCGAGTTCATCGGCGGGCAGCGTGAGCTGGGCGAACAGCCGGTCGCGCGGCAGGAAGCTGTCGGCGACGATGCGCTCGCCGGCGAGCGTTGCCTTGTGCCACGCCTTCAGACGCTCGGCACGTTGCAGCAGGAAGCGCAGCTGCACCGGCAGCGCATAGCGCGCGGGGTCTTCGTAAAAGCGGGCGATGAAGGAATTTTCGGCGGGCGTCTCGAACAACGTTGACGCACGCAGATGATCGGCCAGACGCTGGGCGAGCGCGGTCTTGCCCACGCCAATGGGCCCCTCGACAACAATGCGGCGCAGGTGGTCCAGGGCCATCGGCAGGTGTTTGTGCGTGGTGCGAATGATCAGGCGGCGGGCTGCTTGGCGCGCATGCACTGACACATCGTGGTCTTTTCGATGCGCTGGTCGGCCACGCCGGGCAGCAGCGCAGCCACGGCGCCAATGCCTGGAATCACGAGGTCGGGCGCCAGTTCATGCAGGGGCAGCAGGGTGAAGGCGCGTTGGCCCACGCGGGGGTGCGGCACCGTCAGCTCGGGTGAGGTGAGGACGTGGTCCCCGTAGAGCAGCAAGTCCAGATCGAGCGTGCGCGGCGCGTTGTGGAACGGGCGCTCGCGGCCGAACTGGTCTTCGATGTGGTGGCAGATGCGGAGCAGCTGGTCGGCGGTGAAATGCGTATCGATGCGCACCACGGCGTTGATGTAGTCGTCGCCGCTGGATTCGACGGGCGCGCTGCGATACAGGCTCGATTTGCCGGTGACGGTGATGCCGACCTGCTGTGCGAGGCAGACCACGGCGTCTTTCACAGCCTGGCGCGCGTCGCCCAGGTTGGCGCCGATGCCGATGTACGCCACTGTCTTCACGTTTCCTCCGAACTTCCCGGATTGACGTCACCGACTGTATCCGATTTTGCCGGACCACGTCGGCGGCGACGGCGCTTGCCCGGGCTGGCCGGGCCGGCATTTGCCGAGGGGCTCGGTGCGTGCTTCGCTTGTGCCATGAGGGCTTCGCGGGCTTCGCCGTCGCCGCTCTGGAAGTCGGTCCACCAGTCGGCGAGTTCCTGTGGCAATTCGCCCGAGGCACAGCGCAGCGCGAGGAAGTCGTAGCCGGCGCGGAAGCGCGGCGACTCCAGCAGCCGATACGGCATGCGGCCCGAGCGCTTCTCAAAGCGCGGCTGCATGCTCCAGATTTCCTTCATGTCGGAGGTGAAGCGCCGCTGGATGGCGAGTTGCTCGGTCTGACGGTCGAGCACTTCATCCATGGCGGTGTGCAGCGCGGGGATCAGCGGCTCGCCGGCAGCGCGGCGGCGGTTCCAGTGTTCGACCACGTGATGCCACAGCAGGGAGGCAAACAGGAAGCCCGGCGAGACCGGCTTGCCAGCCTTGACGCGATCGTCGGTGTTGTCGAGCGCAAGCTGCACGAAGCGCTGGCCCATCGGCTGCTCCAGTGCGACGTCCAGCAGCGGCAGCAGGCCGCGATGCAGGCCCGCCTTGCGCAGCTCCTGCAGCGACGCCCAGGCGTGGCCCGACATCAGCAGCTTCAACATCTCGTCGAACAGGCGGGCGGCCGGCACGTTGTGGATCAGCGGGCCCAGCTCCGCGATCGGCGCGCGCGTGTCCGGGTCGATGTCGAAGCCGGTCTTGGCTGCGAAGCGCACCACGCGCAGCATGCGCACCGGGTCTTCGCGGTAGCGGGTGTGCGGATCGCCGATCATGCGCAGCGTGCGGGCGCGCATGTCTTCCATGCCGTGATGGTAGTCATGCACGGTTTCGTCGGCGGGGTCGTAATACATCGCGTTGACGGTGAAGTCGCGGCGGGTGGCGTCTTCGGCCTGGGTGCCCCAGACGTTGTCGCGCAGCACACGGCCGCTGGCGTCGACGGCGTGCGTGTGGTGGTCCAGCTCGGTGCGCTTGACGCGCTTGCCGGCGGGCACCTGCTCGGCGTCAACCGCGTCGACGAGCGCGCGGAAGGTCGAGACTTCGATGATTTCCTGATCGCGTCCGCCGTAGAACGTGACGTGCACGATCTGGAAGCGGCGCCCGATGATGCGCGAGCGGCGGAACAGCGCCTGGACCTGATCGGGCGTGGCGTTGGTCGCCACATCGAAGTCTTTCGGCTTGATGCCGAGCAGCAAGTCGCGCACGGCACCGCCCACGATGAAGGCGGCGTAGCCGGCTTCCTGCAGCGTGGATGTGACCTTGACCGCGTTGCGGGAGAGCAGCTTCGGGTCGATACCGTGCTCGTCCACGCTCCATACCCGTGCCTGGCGCGGCACGCCACCGGCGGAGGCCTTGGTGCGAGCCTTGGCCGCCTTCGGTGCCTTGGGCGCGCGGGTCTTCCTGGCGGCGGTCGCCCCGGGTTCAGCAGGTGCCTGAGGCTCTGCGGAGGTTTTGCCCAGCAGGCGATTGATGAGTTTCTTGATCACGCCGCGCCCTGCTTAGAAGAGATCCATGATGCGCCAGTTGCGCGCGGCTGCGAGGTTGCGCAGCGTGTCGTCCGGGTTGGTGGCGACGGGGTCAGTCACTTCCTCCAGCAGCGGCACGTCGTTGGCCGAATCGCTGTAGAAGGTGCTTCGCTCGAAATCGCTCCAGCCGCGGCCCATGTTGGCCAGCCACTCGTGCACGCGCGCAACCTTGCCTTCACGGAAGCTCGGTGTGCCGGCCACATCGCCGGTGAAGGCGCTGTCCGGGCTGCCGTCGGTGGTGGCCGGTTCGGTGGCGATCAGGTGATCGATGCCGAACGCCTCGGCAATCGGGCGGGTGACGAAGCTGTTGGTGGCGGTGACCACGCAGCACAGGTCGCCGGCGTCCAGGTGCTTGTAGACCAGCGCTTGCGCTTGCGGCGTGATCTTCGGACGGATCACGTCGTGCATGAACTCGGCGTGCCACTGGGCGAGCGTGTCGCGCGGGTGGGCAGCGAGCGGTGCCAGGGCAAAGCGCAGAAACGCGTGGATATCCAGCGTGCCGGCTTTGTAGTCGGCATAGAACTGATCGTTCTTGCGCTGGTATTCGGACGCATCCACCACGCCGCGGCGAATGAGGAAGCGTCCCCACTCGTGGTCGCTGTCGGTGGGGATGAGGGTGTGATCGAGGTCGAAGAGGGCCAGATTCATGGGGCGCGATTTTACCCGAACGTTACATAACCGGCCGCGCCAGCCCCGGGGCTCACTTCATCAGCGCGAGCATGTCGCGCACGAGCGGCAGGGTGACGGCGCGCTTGCGGGCGAGCGAGTAGGTGTCGAGAGCGTCCAGCAAAGCCATCAGGCTCGGCATGTCGCGGTAGGAGTGCGTCACGAGCCACTGCGGCACATCGGCTGAGAGCTGCATGCCGCGTTCGCGGGCGGCCTGGCGCAGCGCTTCAACCTTGTCGGCGTCGGACAGGGGGCGCAACCAGTAGACCAGACCCCAACCCAGCCGAGTGCGCAGATCTTCACGCAGCGGCATCGCCATCGGCGCAGCTGCCCCGGAAATGGCGATGGCGGCATGCGGATGTGCGCGCACTTCATTGACGAGGTTGAACACGGCGATCTGCGCCCATTCGTCCAGGCGCTCGGCGTCGTCGATGGTCCAGACGGTGATGGTCGGGTCGAATTCGAAGGCCTCGGGCGGGGCGTCGGGTTCCAGCGTGCGGACTTCGTAGCCGCCGGCCTCGGTCTGGGCACAGATGGCCTGCAGCAGGTGGCTGCGGCCGCTGCCTTCCTCGCCCCACAGGTAGACCAGGCGGTCGGTGGCGGTACCGTCCACCACTTGCGGAATCAGGGCGCGCAGGCGCAGCACCGCCTCTTCGTTGCCGGTGGCGACGAAGTTGTCGAAGGTCGGGGCGGGTGTCGCACCGAGTTCGAGCGGGAGCTGTTCGGGTGTGGCCATGAAACGTGGAGTGGAGTCGCCGTACTTTTCAGTTGCCTTTGGTGGCTTTCAATCCTGGTAGAGCCGGCTGCCCAGGTAAAGCTGTCGGATCTGCCGCAGACCGACCAGCAGCACAGCACTCATCGGTAGGGCGAGGAGGATACCGAAAAAACCGAACAATTGGCCAAAAGCCAGCAAGGCGAGGATGACCGCCAGCGGATGCAGGCCGATGCGTTCGCCCACCAGGCGGGGCGTCAGGTAGAAGCCTTCCAGGAACTGGCCGATGCCGTACACCACGGCCACCGCCAGCAGGCCATAGAGGTTGCCGAACTGCAACAGTGCGGCCAGGATGGCCAGCGTAAGCCCCACGCCAAAGCCGATATACGGGATGAACACGGCCAGCCCCGTAAAAATGCCCACCGGCAGCGCCACGTCAAAACCCGCCAGCGCCAGCCCCGCCGAGTAGTACACCGCCAGCACCAGCATCACGATGATCTGCCCGCGCAGGTATTGGGAAAGCAGGCCATCGGTTTCGGCGGCCAGTTCGCGCGTTTTGCGCAGCCAGCGGCGCGGCACGGCGGTTTCGAGCCGGCGCATGAGCATGTTCCAGTCCATCAGCAGGTAGAACATCACGATGGGCACCAGGAAGAAGATGCCCAGCACCTGGATGGCCGCCGAGCCCGACACGCGCAGATAGGTCAGCACTCGGGCGACCACGTCGTCCGGGCTGGCGGCGAGCTGTTCCGTGAGCAGCGCCCGCAGGCCGGGAAAATCAAAGCTGACATGCAGGCCCATCTCGGCCAGCCTTGGCGACAGAAACGCGTTGAGCTTGGCGAGCATGCCGGGCAATTGCTCGTGGATGGCCGGAATCTCCCGCTGCAGCACCGCCAGGATCAGCAGCATCAGCGCCACGCCGACCACCGACAGCACCAGGATCATCAAAAACACGCCCAGCACGCGCGGTACGCGATGGCGCTGCAGCCATTCCACGCCCGGGTGCAGGATGTACGACAGGATGAACGCGAAGACGAAGGGCGTGAGCGTCGGCGCCAGCGCCTTGAGCAGGGCCAGGAAGACAAGCGCCACGGCGATCCAGGCGAGCGTGCGCTTGGTTTCCTGTGACAGCACGGGGGCGTTCATGGGGGCGACGGTTCCGATGGCGGGGTGGAGGAGTCGGAAAAGCGGCCATCGGGACGGCCGCATCCGGTAAAATCGCGATTTTACTGGACCGGCGGGTCCGATTTTTGTGACTTCCCGCTGCCGTCTCGCTTTCTTTCCCGGTTTTTTCAATTCAGACGACTGTATGAGCGCTTCCGATACCCCATCCGCATCGACCGGCCTGTCTTACCGCGACGCGGGCGTCGACATCGAGGCGGGTGACGCCCTTGTCGACCGCATCAAGCCGTTTGCCAAGCGCACCATGCGCGAAGGCGTGCTGGGCGGCATCGGCGGCTTCGGCGCGCTGTTCGAGCTGTCCAAGAAGTATCAGGAGCCGGTGCTGGTGTCCGGTACCGACGGCGTGGGCACCAAGCTCAAGCTGGCCTTTGCGTTGAATCGCCACGACACGGTTGGCCAGGATCTGGTCGCCATGAGCGTGAACGACATCCTGGTGCAGGGCGCCGAGCCGCTGTTCTTCCTGGATTACTTCGCCTGCGGCAAGCTCGACGTCGACACCGCTGCCACCGTGGTCAAGGGCATCGCCCAGGGTTGCGAGTTGGCCGGCTGCGCGCTGATCGGCGGCGAAACCGCTGAAATGCCGAGCATGTACCCGGACGGCGAATACGACCTGGCCGGCTTTGCCGTCGGCGCCGTCGAAAAGCGCAAGATCATCGACGGCACGACCATTGCCGAGGGCGACGTGGTGCTGGGCCTGGCTTCGTCGGGTGCGCATTCGAACGGCTACTCGCTGGTGCGCAAGATCATCGAAGTATCGCGCCCGGACTTGAACGCCGATTTCCACGGCCAGCGCCTGCAGGACGCCATCATGGCGCCGACGCGCATCTACGTGAAGCCGCTGCTGGCATTGATGGAGAAGCTGACCGTCAAGGGCATGGCGCACATCACCGGCGGTGGTTTGACCGAAAACGTGCCGCGCGTGCTGCAAGACAACCTGACCGCCGTGCTGCACAAGAGCGCCTGGACGCTGCCGCCGCTGTTCCAGTGGCTGCAGAAGGCCGGCAACGTGGCCGATGACGAAATGCATCGCGTGTTCAATTGCGGCATCGGCATGGTGGTGATCGTGTCGGCAGCCGATGCACCGGCCGCGATCGCGCACCTGAAGGACGCGGGCGAGACGGTCTACCAGATTGGCGAAATCCGCGCACGCCAAGCCGGCGAAGCGCAGACGATCGTGGTCTGACGCGAAGTTCGCCTCAACAAAAAAACCGCCGATGTGTTCGGCGGTTTTTTTATGCGCGTTGTCTTGCGGGCGCTTATTTCAGCGGGACGTATTCGCCGCTGGCGGGGTCGTCCTTCTGCAGCGCGCCGGTGTTCTTGTCGATGAGCAACGTGACCACGCGCGGTGCGGTGTTCGGGTCGCCGCCGCACGCGGGGGTGTGGTTTTCCCGCACTTCGACGCTGTTGTGCGTGTCATCGGCGCGGTCCACCATGAACGACAGGCACTCCTGCGGCAGGGTGGTCAGCTTGTACTTTTCGATGGCGGCGCGGGCCAGATCGACGGCCTTGGTCTGTTCGGCTTCGCTGACGGCGGGCGCGCTGGCGGGCGGCGCATTGGCCGCGTTGGATGCGCCGGGGGCGGGGGCCGCAGGCGTGGAGGCCGGAGCGGGCGAGACAGTCGTGTGCGCGTCGTCGGAGCGGCCACAGCCCACCAGCGCCAGAGCGGTGAGCACGGCAAGCAGCAGGGGTTTGGTCATGATGTGCGGAGCGTGTCGGCGATGTTCAGCCCACGACTTTACCCGGAACTGACCGATCGTTTCCATGCCGCATACGCCTGGGGCATGCACAGCGCTCAGGGCCGGTAGCCAGCGGCACGCGCGTCGGCTTCGTTGAGGAAGAACACGCGGTGGCGCACGTAACCGCCGCGCTCGATGGCCCGGCGTGCTGCTGCGCAATCGAGCCGGCCGTAGATGCGCGCGCGCCGATGCCCGCCCAGCGTGCCGGGCGCGGCGCTCTCATAGGGCTGGCCGTTGGCGCCGGTGAGCGTCCACGTTCTCACGGGGTTTCATGCAGCGGATTGCGCCTCGCGCTCCAGCAGCGCCAGCTTGCGCTCCACGCCCCAGCGATACCCCGAGGCGTTGCCGTCTCGGCGGATCACGCGATGACATGGGATGGCCACCGCAATGTGGTTGGCCGCGCAGGCCTGCGCCACCGCGCGCACCGCCCTGGGGGCACCGATGCGCGCGGCAATCTCGGTGTAGCTGGTGGTGCTGCCCGGCGGCACTTCGCGCAGCGCCTGCCACACGCGCTCCTGAAACGCGGTGCCGCGCACGTCCAGCGGTAGGTCCAGGCCGATGGACGGCGCTTCGACAAAACCCACCACTTTCGCCACCAGATTTTCGAAGCTCGCATCGCCGCCGATGAGTTCGGCCTTCGGGAAGGTGTCCTGCAGATCGCGCACGAGCGCGTCGGGGTCGTCGCCCATCAGGATCGCGCAGATGCCGCGATCGCTCTGCGCCACCAAGATCGAGCCGAGCGAGCATTCGCCCACGGCAAAGCGGATCGTCGTCTGTGCGCCGCCTGCGCGGTAGCGGCTGGCCGTCATGCCGAGCACGTTGTCCGACGCCTCGTAGAAGCGGCTGCTGGCGTTGAATCCGGCGTCGTAGATGGCTTCGGTGACGCTGCTGCCGCGTTCCAGTTGCGCGCGCAGCTTGCGGGCGCGATGCGCATCGGCATAGGCCTTGGGCGTGAGGCCGGTGACGCTTTTGAACAGACGATGGAAGTGATACGGGCTCAGGCTGGCGTCTTGCGCCAGCGCGTCGAGCGTGGGCGGCGTGTCGGCTGCTTCAATGCGCCGGCACGCTTGCGCGACGAGCGCGGTTTGCTGCGCCCGGACGGTGGTCTGATCCGGGCCAGCACGGCGGCTCGGGCGGTAACCGGCGGCTTCTGCGTCGGCAGGCGTTTCGAAGAACTCGACATTTTCGGGGCGCGGCAGGCGCGACGGGCTGCTCGGCTGGCAATACACGCCGGTGGTCTTCACCGCATAGACGAATTGCCCGTCGGCAGAGGCATCGCGCGCCAGCACGCGAGCCCAGCGCGGGTCGTGTTCGACGAGGGTGGTGTCCGGTACGGGGCGGGCGGAGGTTTGCATGACGTCATCCAATGGACTGGGATGACTGTACTGTAGGTGTGGCCCCCTGGCGGGACACTCCGGGTCTTGCGGTCAAATTCGAAGCAGCGCACGCGTCACTTGACGCGGGGTGCTTTTTGCTGATCGGCGCGCGCGGCAGCCAGGTTGGTGGCGATCTGCTTGGCACCGGCAGATTCGGGCGGCAGCAACTGGTACAGGCGCTCCCAGTGGGCGATGGCATCGCTCACGTCACCACGTTCGACGGCGGCGGAAGCGGCCAGGGCCAGCGCTTTGGGCTCGTCCGGGTCGGCCTTCAGGGCAAGGCGCACCTGCTCGATGGGCGCACCAGCCAGGGCGCCGCCCTGCGCGGTGGCGAGTGCGTCGGCGTAATCGGCGCGCAGGCTGGCGACGTCGGGGGCAAGGGCGACCGCTTTGGCATAGGCGGCGACAGCATCGGCGGGCCGCTCCATCGTGCTGTAGGACCGCGCAAGCAGCGCCCAGCCGGGTGCGTCGTCAGGCGTGTCGCGCAGCCGTTTCGCCAAGCCGTTGACCATCGATTCGATCTGCGCATCTCCACCGGTGTGGTCGCTGCGGGCGGCGGTCATCATGTCGCCGGGCATCCACAGAGCAGAGGGCTTTCCCAGGTGCTGGTACAGCAGCACGGCGAAGGTGGGCAACGCGGCCAGCAGCACTGCGGCGAACAGAACGGGGCGGCGGTCGGGCCGCGCCTGCGGGGTGCTGGCGGTGCCGGCTGTGTCGTCCAGCAGCCGCCGGCCAAGCTCTGCGCGTGCGTGCGCGTGGCCTGCGGCATCCATAGCGCCGGTGCGCAGGTCGGTATCCAGTTCGCGCAGTTGGTCTTGGTACCAGCGCACCATCTGGCTGCGCACGGTGGGGATTTGGATGTGCGTATCGCCCACATCGTTGCGCGCGCGTCGCAGCAATGGCGTCAGTAGAACCACCATGGTGACAGCCGTGAGGACGGCCGCGAGCAGCCAGAACAAGGTCATCACGGTCATGGACGGGGGTCTTCCGGTGGCGACGCCGCAAGCAGGGCGGCGAGGCGCGCTTGCGCGTCAGCGTCCATCTCGGCAGGGGGGGCCTTCTGCTGTTTGCGGGACGACACGATGCCGAACACCACCGACATCAGCAACAGCACCGGGCCGAACCACAGCAGATACGTCAGCGGTTTGACAGGCGGACGGTACAGGACGAAATCGCCATAGCGCTGCACGAGATAGTCCTTCACGTCGGCCTCGGTGGCGCCGGCACGCAGTTTTTCGCGAATCTGGCGGCGCAGGTCGACGGCCAGGTCGGCGTTGGAATCGGCGAGGGTCTGGTTCTGGCAGACGAGGCAGCGCAGCTGCTCCGACAGCGCATGGACGCGGGTGTCGAGATCGGTGTCCGACGCTGCGGCACAGGCGGGCGTCTGCAGCACGAACGCAGCGACGCCCGCGAGAAGGAGCGCAGCCAGTCGTTTATGCATGACCACCTTCCTGCTCCAGTTGCTGCAGAAGCGGCGCGATCCTGCGTTCCATGGACTCGGCCGTCACGGGGCCGACCTGCCGATAGCGCACTACGCCAGCGCGGTCGATGACGAAGGTTTCCGGCACGCCGTAGACGCCGTAGTCGATGCCGACCTTGCCGTCTGCGTCGATGAGGGACGTGACATACGGGTCGCCCATTTGTTTGAGCCACGCGCGTGCCGCGTCGGCGTCGTCCTTGTAGTTCAGGCCGTAGATCGGCACGGCTGATTGCTTTGCGAACGCGTTCAGCACGGCGTGCTCTGCGCGGCAGGCGGTGCACCACGATGCCCAGACGTTGAGCATCCAGACCTTGCCGCGCAGGTCTTGCGGCGTGAGGGGGCCGGCAGTCGATTCCAGCGCCGTTAGCCTGAACGCCGGTGCGGGCTTGCCGACCAGCGGCGAGGGCAGTTCGCGCGGATCGCGCGACAGCCCCGCCGCCAGCGCAATCACCAGAACAAGGAACGCTGCCAGCGGCAGCACGTAGCGCAGCTTCACCGTAGCTCCTCGGTCGCTGGCATCGCTAATGACGGGCCGCCCCGTGCAGTGTCGGGCGCGGCGCGCGATGACGTGGAGCGGCGGCGCAGCCGGTAGCGGCGGTCGCACACGGCCAGCAGCCCGCCCAGCACCATCAGCACACAGCCTGCCCAGATCCAGCCGACAAAGGGCTTGATGTAGATGCGCATGGCCCAGTTGTCTTGTCCGAGTGATTCACCAAGCGCGACATAGAGATCGCGCGTGATGCCGCTGTCGATGGCGACTTCGGTCGTGGGATTTTCCTGGCTGTGGTACAGGCGCCGCTCGGGTAGCAGCGTGGCCACGGGTTTGCCGTTGCGGCTGACGTCGACATGGCCGCGCAAGACGTCGTAGTTGGGGCCCTGCGCAGGCGCAACGCTGGCGAGGTGGAACATGTAGCCGCCCACCTCCACCTTGCCGCCCACGCGCACCGGCAGCTCGCGTAGCGTCTCCTGGCTGAGCACCAGCGTGACACCCGCAATGAACACGCCGACCCCCGCGTGCGCCACGAGCATGCCAAAGTAGCTCGGCGGCAATTGCCGCAGCGTCGTCAATCGATTGCCGGGCTGGCGAAGCTTTTCGGCCAGACTGGCCAGCGCGCTCACAAGACACCATGCGGCGAGCGTCAGCCCCAGGCCCGCCAGCGCGGACGTCCGATACAACACCGCCAGTCCGAGCCCGACGGCAACACTCGCCACTGCTGCCCATCGCAGCCGCACCGCCATCGATGGCAGCGCACCGTGACGCCAGCGTGCCAGTGGCGCGGCACCCATCAGCAGCACCGCAGGAGACATCAGCGGCACAAAGACCTGTTCGAAATACGCTTGCCCGACCGAGATCTTGCCCAGCCGCAGCACATCCAGCAAAAGCGGATACAGCGTGCCAAGCAATACCGTGGCGGCCGCCACCGCCAGCAGCACGTTGTTGGCCAGCAGGAACGATTCACGCGCGAACAGCGGGAACGTCGCGCCTTCCGAGGCGCTGCTGGACAACCGCTTTGCGCGCCACGCAAACAGACCGAGGGCGCCGCCCGTTACGATGCCCAGCAACGCGAGGATGAAGAGACCGCGCTTCGGGTCGACCGCAAAGGCGTGCACCGACGTCAGCACGCCCGAGCGGACGAGGAACGTGCCGAGCAGACTGAGCGAGAACGTGAAGATGGCCAGCAGCGCCGTCCATGCGCGGAACACGCCGCGCTTTTCCGTCACCGCCAACGAGTGGATCAGTGCCGTGCCTGCCAGCCACGGCATGAAAGACGCGTTTTCGACCGGGTCCCAGAACCACCAGCCGCCCCAGCCGAGTTCGTAGTACGCCCATGCGCTGCCGAGCATGATGCCGGTCGTCAGGCATGCCCAGGCGGCGGTCGTCCACGGCCGCGACCAGCGCGCCCAGGTGGCATCGAGCCGGCCCGACAGCAGCGCGGCCATCGCAAACGAGAACGCCACGGCAAAGCCCACGTAACCCATGTAGAGCATGGGTGGATGCGACACCATGCCCGGGTCTTGCAGCAGCGGGTTGAGGTCGCGCCCTTCCAGGGCAGGCGGCAACAGGCGCAGGAATGGGTTGGATGCGAACAGCAAGAAAAGCAGCAGCCCCGTGCTGATGGCGCCCATCACGCCCAGCACGCGCGCCACCACGGGCAACGGCAGTTGACGGCTGAACAACGACACGGCCAGCGACCACAACGCCAGCATCGCCGTCCAAAGCAACATCGATCCCTCGTGTCCGCCCCACACGGCGGCCACGCGATAGGGCAGCGGCAGCGCGCTGTTCGAGTTGGCGGCGACATAGAGCACGCTGAAGTCGTTGCTGACGAAGGCCCATGTCAGCGCGCCATACGCCACGAGAACCAATGCACATTGCATGCGCGCAGCGGGTCGCGCCACGGCCATCCAACGCTCGTCGTCGCGCGCTGCGCCAACCAGCGGCAGCACGGATTGCATGGCAGCAGTCAGCAACGCCAGGATCAACGCGAAATGGCCTAGCTCGGCAATCATCGTGACGCGCTCCGGGCAGATTCCTTCGCCATCTGTTCGTTGACTTGCGCAGCGCGGCGTAGGGCATCAGCAGCTTCGGGCGGCATGTAGTTTTCGTCGTGCTTGGCGAGCACCTCGTTGGCGACGAAGACGCCGTCCTCACCGAGCCGGCCGCGTGCCACGACGCCCTTGCCTTCGCGGAACAGGTCCGGCAGCAAGCCGTGGTAGACGACCGGCACGCCGCGCGCTGTGTCGGTGACAATAAAGCGGATGGTCATGCCGTCACGTTCGCGCTGGATCGAGCCGCGCTCGACGAGCCCGCCCAGCCGGAAGACCTGTGCCACAGGCGCTTCCTTGGCGGCGATCTGGGTGGGGCTGAAGAAAAACACCAGATTGGAGCGGAATGCATTCAGCGTAAGCGCGGTAGCCGCACCCGCGCACACCAGCGCGGCGAGCAGGATGCCGAGGCGGCGTTGTCTGCGTGTCATTGGTCGCCGCCGTCAGGATGGGGATGACTGGCGCGATTGGTTGCGCGCCAGCGGCGGGCGAGCAGCAGCAACTCGGCCGCGATGCAGATGGCGGCCACGGCAAACGCGCCCGCAATATAGTCGACGTGATTGACGGAGAGCTGGCTCATGCCGGTGTGCTTGGGTTGAGGTCGTCGTCGGCGCGTTCGCGCATGATGCAGCGCACGCGAATCAGCGCCACGCAGATGCTGTACATCCAGCACGCGAGCGTCATCAGCAACATCCCGAGCAACATCGTCATCGCCATCGACGGAGCTGCCGTCAGGCTGATGGATGCGCCTTGGTGCAGCGTGTTCCACCACTGCACCGAGAAATAGATCACGGGGATGTTGACCACGCCAACCACGCCAAGCACGGCGCAGGCGCGCTCGGCACGGCGGGGGTCCTCAATGGCGCTCTCCAGTGCGATGAAGCCAAGGTACAGAAAGAGCAGAAGCAACTCCGACGTCAGGCGCGCATCCCATACCCACCACGTGCCCCACGTTGGCTTGCCCCACAGCGCGCCTGTCCACAGCGCAATGGCAGTGAACAGCGCGCCGGTGGGTGCCAGCGCCGAGGCCATCATCGACGAAAGCCGTGTGTGCAGCACCAGCGCCAGCGCGCAATAGCCGGCCATCACCAGATAGATGAACATCGACATCCACGCAGCCGGCACGTGCAGGAAGATGATGCGGTAGACCTCGCCCTGCTGCGCATCGGTGGGCGCCACCACAAAGCCGACGTAGAGGCCCGCGACAAGGAACATGAGTGCCGCCGCGCCAAACCACGGCACCAGCTTGCGCGCGAGTGGATCAAACCGCACGGGCGACGCATACGCGAGCCAGTTCCAGCGCCGGGAGGCAGGTTCGCGCGGGGCGGCAATGGGAGGGGTGTGGAGTCCTGATCGGTTCGTCATCGGGTCATTCCACGGCAATCCGCAGCCCGGCCGCAGTGGCCAGCGGGCACACAAACAACGACAGCGCCAGGCAAGCGCCCAGCAGCGACAAATGCGGCATGACATCAAGCCCTGCGTCGGCAGCTGATCCGGCGCCTGCACCAAACACAAGCACGGGCACACACAACGGCAGCACAAGGATGCACAGCAGCGCTGCTCCGTTACGCACGCCCAGTGTGAGCGCCGCGCCAACGGCACCGATCAGCGCAATGGCCGGCGTACCGATCAGCAGCGTGGCTGTCAGCAGGAGCGTTGCATGCAGCGGCAGACTGTACTGCTGCGCCAGGATGGGCGTCAGCAGCAGCAATGGCAGGCCACTCGCGAGCCAGTGCGCTGCGATCTTCGTCAGTACGATCAGCGCAAGCGGGTGCGGCGACAACAGCAGTTGATCGAGGCTGCCATCGGCGTGTTCCTGTGCAAACAACCGGGAGAGCGAGAGCATCGACGCCAGCAGCGCCGCTACCCACAGGATGCCCGGGGCGAGCATGCGCAGCTGCTGCGGGTCGGGGCCGATGGCCAGCGGAAACAGGCTCGCCGCAATGACGTAGAACACCACGCCGCCGACCAGGTTGCCGCGTCGCCGCCATGACAGCGCCAGATCGTGCCGCAGGATGGCCATCAGCATGGGTTTCATGCAGTTCCCCCAAGCCGAAGTACGCGATTTGCCCCGTGCGGGCGCGACAGCAACTGGTGCGTGGCCATGATGGCCATGCCGCCTGCACGCAAGTGTGCATCCAGTTGTGCGGTGAAGAGCCCGAGTGCATGGTCGTCAAGCGAGGCGATTGGCTCATCGAGCAGCCACAGCTCGCGCCGGGCGAGCACCAAGCGCGCCAGTGCGACTCGCCGGCGTTGGCCTTGCGAGAGCTTGCGCACGGGCGTGGCGGCAAGCTTGCCGAGTTCGAGCGCTTCCAGTGCGGGCCCGATGCCAAACGGCTCGGATGCCGAATCGCGCAACCCGGCCAACTGCTTGGCCAGACGCAGGCTCTCTGTCACAGTCAGATCAGGGTCGATGCCGTTGGTGTGCCCCACATAGCAGAGCGCATTGAGCAAGGCGGGATCGCCGCTGCGCACGGGTACGCCGTGCCATGTCAGTGAGCCGCTTGCCGGTGCGAGCAAGCCGCAGAGCACGCGCAGCAGCGTGGTCTTCCCGCTGCCGTTCGCCCCCGTTACCTGTACCAGCTCGGCCGCCGACACCGAGAGGTCCAACTCGCGGAAGATCCGGCGGCCGGCGCGCGAAAACGTCAATTGGCTGGCAACAAGCACGGCAGGTGTCGGAGTCGAATGGGGGCTAGCGCATGCCGCACGATCACGTGCCTCACTCGGCCTTCATCTTCGACATGTCGGGCAGATGGTGCGCAATGCCCTTGTGGCAGTCGATACAGGTCTTCTCCTTGCTGCCCAGGTATTGGGAATGCATGGCAGAGGCGCGTGGGCTTTGCCGCGTGAAGTCCATCGATTCGTAGTTGTGGCAGTTGCGGCATTCCAATGAATCGTTGGCCTTCAGCCGATCCCATTCATGCTGGGCCAGCTCGAGTCGGTGGGCCTCGAATTTCTCGCGCGTGTCGATGGTGCCGAAAATCTTGCCCCACACTTCCTTGGAGGCCTGCATCTTCCGAGCAATCTTGTTCGTCCAGGCGTGCGGAACGTGGCAGTTGGAGCAGATTGCACGTACGCCGCTGCGGTTGGTGTAGTGGATCGTGCTCTGCAGCTCCTGATACACGTTGTCGTGCATTTCGTGGCAACCCGTGCAGAACGCTTCGGTATTGGTCACTTCCATCGCGGTGTTGAACGCGCCCCAGAACACCACGCCGGCAACAAAGCCGCCCAACGTTAGAAAGCCCAGGCTGAAATACGCGCTGGGCCGGTTGATGGTGCGCCAGTAGCGCTTGATCAGGTCGAACATGACTGCACCGCCTCAGTTCTTGCCAACGCTCTTGCCATCAGGCTTGCGTTTGAGCAGTTGATCGACATCGACAAACGTATTGGTGACAAGCGGCTTGGCGTCGGCCTGCGGCACGTGGCATTGCGTGCAGAAGAAGCGGCGCGGCGAAACGTCGGCCAGTTGATGGCCATCGCGGTCAACGTAGTGCGTGGGGCTGATCGCGATCGCGCGCATCTCTTCGGCCTTCGTACGCGCGTGGCAGGACAGACAACCGTTGTGGTCCTTGTTGATCTGATACATGTAGGTGCCGTCGATCTTGTGCGGAATCGTCGGCGGCTGCCCGGTGTAGTTGCGCTCGCGGCGCACGTCCTTGTTCTCGGTCGGATACAGGATCGGCGGTGTCGATTCGGCGGCAATCGGCGTGGGGCCGCGCATGGCGTCGACCACGCCTTGGGCTTGCGCGGGCAAGTTGGCAAGGGTCGCCAGGAGCAGCGCACAGATGGCGGCTGGCAGTCCCAAGAGTCGGCTGAGCTTCATGACGTTTTCCTGTTGCGCGTGTGTCGTCTGCCTGTGCTCGTCAGACCTTCACGATCTTGACGGCGCACTTCTTGAAATCCGTCTGCAGCGAGATCGGGCAGGTTGCATCCAGTGTGACCTTGTTGATGAGCTGGCTTGCATCGAACCACGGCACGAACACCAGGCCCTTCGGCGGCTGGTTGCGGCCGCGCGTTTCAATGCGGGTGCGCATCTTGCCGCGCCGCGAGATCACTTCGACCTCGACACCACGCCGCAGCCCAAGCGCGTTTGCATCTTCCGGGTGCATGAAGCAGACCGCATTCGGGAATGCGCGATACAGTTCGGGCACCCGGCGCGTCATCGAGCCCGAGTGCCAGTGCTCCAGCACGCGGCCGGTCGACAACCAGAACGGGTATTCCTTGTCTGGCACTTCCGGCGGTGCCTCATAGGGCAGGGCGAAGATCACCGCCTTGCCATCCGGGTTGCCGTAGAACTGGTAGCCGGTGCCGGCCTTGACGTACGGATCGCTGCCTTCCTTGTAGCGCCAGCGCGTCTCTTTTCCGTTGACCACAGGCCAGCGCAATCCGCGCGCCTTGTGATAATCGTCGAACGGTGCCAGGTCATGGCCGTGGCCGCGCCCGAAGCTTGCGTACTCCTCGAACAGGCCCTTCTGCAGGTAGAAGCCGAACGCCTTGGCTTCGGCATTGTTGTATTCCGGGTCGACGTCCTTGAGCGGGAACCTGTCGACATTGCCGTTGCGGTAGAGCACGTCGTAGAGGGTCTTGCCGCGCAGCTCCGGCTTTTTGGCGATGAGGTCTTCGGGCCAGACTTCTTCCACCTTGAAACGCTTGGAGAACTCCACCAGCTGCCACAGGTCGGATCGCGCCTCACCCGGCGCATCAACGAGTTGATGCCAGAACTGCGTGCGGCGCTCGGCGTTGCCGTAGGCGCCTTCCTTCTCAACCCACATCGCGCTCGGGAGGATCAAGTCGGCGGCCAGTGCGGTGACGGTCGGGTACACGTCCGAAACAACGATGAAATTCGCCGGATTGCGGTAGCCCGGGTAGCCTTCCTCGTTGATGTTGGCGCCGGCCTGCATGTTGTTGTTGACCTGCACCCAGTAGGCGTTGAGCTTGCCGTCCTTCAGCATGCGGTTTTGCAGCACCGCGTGATAGCCGGGCTTTTCAGGGATCGTGCCAGCCGGCAGCTTCCAGATGTGCTCGGCTTCTTCACGGTGCTTCGGGTTGGTCACCACCATGTCGGCCGGCAAGCGGTGCGAGAACGTGCCCACCTCGCGCGCGGTGCCGCATGCCGAAGGCTGGCCCGTCAGGGAGAAAGGGCTGTTGCCCGGTGTGGCGATCTTCCCTGTCAGCAGGTGCAGGTTGTAGATCATGTTGTTCGCCCAGGTGCCGCGGGTGTGCTGGTTGAAACCCATGGTCCAGAACGACACGACCTTGATCTTCGGATCGGCGTACAGCTCGGCAAGCTTCTGGAGCTGCTGCTTGAACTCCTTCTCCTTGCTCTTGTCCGGGTTCGCCAGCTTGGTGGTGTAGTCCAGGTCGTACGTCGAGACGAACTTCGCAAACTCGTCGAATGAGATCGGCTTGGAGTCACCCACCTTGTCGGCGTTCTTGGCGGCCTTCTGCACGGGGTTGTCGGGCCGCAGGCCGTAGCCGATGTCGGTCACGCCCTGCTTGAAGACGGTGTGCTTGTTGACGAAGTCCGTGTTGACCTTCTTGTTGGTGATGATGTAGTTCGCGATGTAGTTGAGCATCGCGAGATCGGCCTGCGGTGTGAAGACGATCGGGATATCGGCCAGATCGAACGAGCGGTGCGTAAACGTCGACAGCACCGCGACCTTCGTCTTGGGCGCGGAGAGGCGCCGGTCCGTCACGCGCGACCAGAGGATGGGGTGCATCTCCGCCATGTTCGAGCCCCACAGCACGAACGCGTCAGCGACTTCGAAATCGTCGTAGCAGCCCATCGGCTCGTCCATGCCGAACGTTCGCATGAAGCCGGCCACGGCAGAGGCCATGCAGTGGCGCGCGTTGGGGTCGAGGTTGTTCGAGCGGAATCCCGCCTTCATTAGCTTGACGGCGGCGTAACCCTCAAAAACGGTCCATTGACCCGAGCCGAACATGCCGACAGCGGTCGGGCCCTTTTCCTTGATGACGCGCTTGAACTGCATCGCCATCTCGTCGAACGCGCGGTCCCAGGTGACGGGCGTGAACTCGCCGTTCTTGTCGTACTTGCCGTTCTTCATGCGCAGCAGCGGCTGGGTCAGCCGGTCCTTGCCGTACATGATCTTTGAGAGGAAGTAGCCCTTGACGCAGTTCAGGCCCCGATTGACCTCGGCCTTCGGGTCGCCCTGCGTGGCCACCACGCGATTGTCTTTGACGGCCACTTCAACGCCGCAGCCCGTGCCGCAGAATCGGCAAGGCGCCTTCGACCACTTGAGCTGCGTCAGCTCTTTGTCGGTGACGAGGTTGGCGGCGCCAGCAGGAAGCGTGACGCCGGCCACCGAAGCGGTCGCGGCGGCAGCGGTCTGCTTAATGAACGCGCGGCGAGAGACTTTCATCGTCCATTTCCTCATTCATGGCGTCGGCCATTTCGTTGTGCTGGTAGATCAGGGCGGTGTTCAGCACACCGTCGATCTGCTGAATGAACGTCAGGTGAGCTGCGATGGCGCGCGAACTGGGCGCCTCAAGCGTGACTACGAGCTTGCCGTTATCGCTGGCTGCATGGATTTCGCTGCCGGCGATGCTTTCGATGGATTCGCTCACCCGTGCAATATGGGTTGGCCGCGTCTGGACCAGAACGCCGGCGATATGCCACTCGTCGTCATCGAGCGGCGCCGGCCGAACGGGGATATCTATTTTTCTTGTGTTTCGCATGACCCTGTTTTGGCGATGAACGCCTTTTTCTAATCAGTGCTGCGCGAACATACAACCCGACTCGCCCTCGGACCCCCGGGGGCGTATTTCAATGCGTTGGCGGACCGCTCAGCAATTGGGTTGCCCAGACGATAAAGCCATAGCCGGCCACGATAATGACGGAAAGAACCGGCACCATGACGGCCGTCAGAAACAGAAAGCTCCGCAGCTCTTCGGATTTACGTCGCGCGTCGACGTTTTGGGGCTGTTCCACGATGACTCGACCAATGAGGGCGGCGCTAATGGCGCGAACGTTTTCCAGTAAAGTGAACGTCGCACGGGAATTCAAGGTTTTTGCATGATCCCGGCGTGACATATATCGCGCAAGCAATATGTCGTCGTGGCGTGATCTAGCGCAAGATTTGCCGGATTCACGAGCCTGAAACATTGACGGGCACGCGCCATAAGTACCAGGCCGCGACGGTTCGATACGGGCTCCACGCAAGACTAATCGTCTCCATCTGCTTGCGTGTGGGCGTGGCATCGAGCCGCTTCAAACGTCGGTAGCCATCGCGCACGCCGAAGTCGTCTGCGGGCAAGATGTCCGAGCGCTCCAGCGTGTAGATCAGCAGCATTTCGACCGTCCACCGGCCAACCCCGCGCAGTGTCACCAGCCGCTCGATGAGGGCTTCATCCGGCATGGCGAGCGCTTGCTCACGCGTAGGCACGATGCCGTCGAGCGCGGCTTGTGCAATGCCGCGAATGGTCGCCAGTTTGATCGCAGAGAAACCGCAGGCGCGCAGCGTCGCCTCCTCTGTGGCGAGCACCTGTTGCGGTGCGGGAAAAGCGGCTGCCGGATACAGCGCAAGGAAACGTCCGAGGATGGCGTCACCGGCTTTGGCGTGCAGTTGCTGATAGGCGATCGCGCGGATCAGTGCTTCATAAGGTTCGCGCGCTGGCTTGGCGGTGTGGCGGCAGGGGCCGGTGGCGGAAATATGGCGTGCCCAGTCTTCGTCCAGCGTGGCCAGGAAGGTTGCGGCTTGCCGGTAGGCGCTTTCGGACAGATCTGCGGCGATAGTCATGCGCTGATTTGCCGGTCAGCCGGCCTTGCGGAACGTGAGGTTGATGCGCTGGCTGCCCAGCATTGCGTGCGGGTGGTCCTTGAGCGGTGCAATCCCGTGATAGCGCAGGCGATCCGGGCCACCCCAGACGACGACATCACCGTGAAACAGGGGAATGCGTTGCGGTCTGTCGGCGCGGCGATGTCCGCCAAACAGAAAGACCGCCGGCATTCCGAGTGACACTGAGACGATCGGCGCGCCGTAGTCCTGCTCGTCTTTGTCCTGATGCAGCGACATGCGCGCGCCCGGCACATAGCGGTTGATGAGGCAGGCGTCTGGCGTGAAGCCGTGGAAGCCTGCTTCGGCGGCCGCGCTGTGCGCTAAACGCAGGAACACATCGGGCAGCGGCGGCCACGCGGCTTCCGTGAGCGGGTCGTGCGTGGCATAGCGGTAGCCGCGGCGGTCTGATGTCCAGCCCAGCGCGCCGCTGTTGGTGAGCGCGACTGACATCTCAAAGCCGCCCGGCGTGACCATGTGCCGAAACGCGGCCTGCTGCGCGATGGCATCCACCGCCGCGATCAGGGCCGGCGCTTCCGACAGCGCAAAGCCGCGCAGCACAAACGCCGCTTCGCCGAGCGCAATGCGTGTGTCGTCAGCGGGTGGGTGGTCGCCAAACAGATCGCCGGTGGTCATGGTGAGCAGGCTACAGAGCGTCGTGGAAGATGATGCCTGCAGTATGCCGCTGACCCGAGCGCAGGCGGCTCACACCGTGGCGCATGTTCACGCGATACGTACCGCGCGTGCCTTGTACGGGCCGATGGTGCACCGCAAAGACCACTGCATCGCCTTTGCGCAGCGGCACCACTTCGGGCCGCGACTGCATCCGCGGGCGCTGCTCCGTCATGACGAATTCGCCGCCGGTGAAATCGACGCCGGGTTCCGACAGCAGGATGGCCACCTGCAGCGGGAAGACGTGCTCGCCATAGAGATCCTGATGCAGGCAGTTGTAGTCACCGGGGCCGTATCGCAGGAGCAGCGGCGTCGGGCGCAACTGGCCGGCTTCGTGGCAGCGGCGCAGGAAATCGGCGTGTTTGGCTGGATAGCGCACGTCGATATCCATAGCTTCGTTCCAGCGATTGGCGATGGTCGCCAGCGGCGGATAAAGCGACGTGCGCAGCTGTGCAATCAGATCTGGCAGCGGATACGCGAAATACTGGTATTCGCCGCGCCCGAAGCCATGGCGCTCCATCACCACGCGCGAGCGGTATAGGCGGTCCTGCGGGTACAGCGCGGTCAGGGCGTCGCAGGCATCGTTGTCCAGCAGGCTCGGCAATACGGCGCTGCCGACATCGTTGAGCGCGTCTTCAACGGCGCGCCAGTCGACGCCTTCTAGATCGGGACGGTGCCCCGCGCTGACATGCGCGGCGGCCGTGGAAAGCGGCATATGCGCTCCTTTCGGAGATTCGATACGCCAAGCGTACGCTCACGGGAGTGCGCGTGGCACTCCGGAGCTTGCGGTCGAATTCAGGCGTGTGCGGCCAGGCTGGCGGGCATGGCGGTGGCGGCCAGCTTGGTGAGTGCATCACCGGTGGCGCGGCAGATGCGCCACTCCGGCAGCACATCGGCGCCCATGGCTTCGTAGAAGGCGATGGACGGCGCGTTCCAGTCGAGCACGCTCCATTCGAAGCGGCCGCAGTCCCGCTCCTGCGCCAGGCGCGCCAGGTGGATCAGGAGTGCCTTGCCGATGCCCAGGCCGCGGTATTCGGGCTCCACGAACAGGTCTTCCAGATACAGGCCCGGCTTGCACAGGAAGGTCGAGAAGTTGTGGAAGAACAGCGCAAAGCCCACGGCCCGGCCGTCGACTTCTGCCAGCACCGCCTCACAGTACGGGCGCGGCCCGAACAACATCGTCGCCAGCGCTTCGGGCGTGGTCTGCACCAGGTGCGTGAGCTTTTCGTATTCGGCCAGCGCAGAGATCAGGCGAACGAGCGAGGTGCAGTCATCGGGGGTGGCGGGGCGCAGCGTGAAGCGAGTCGCAGTGGTGGCGGCGGTCATTGGGATTGCGATTCCAGTGAGGTTTGGACCAGGCGCGCGACCTGGTCGACGTAATCGGGCGCGAGGCAATCGACCACGTGCCGCTCCGGCGTGCTGCGCAGCCAGGTGATCTGGCGCTTGCAGAGCTGGCGGGTTGCGGCGATGCCTTGTTCGCGCAGGGCAGCCATGTCGATTTCGCCTTCCAGGTAAGCCCATGCCTGGCGGTAACCGACGCAACGGATGGACGGCAGCGTGGGCGAAAGATCGCCGCGGCGGCGCAAGCCCTCCACTTCGTCGAGCAGGCCGCCGGCGAGCATCGCATCGAAGCGCTGTGCGATGCGCGCGTGCAGCACGAGGCGGTCGGACGGTTCCAGCGCGATCGTCAGATACGGCGCAGCCGCATCGTGCTGCTGGAACGCATTCGCGCCGACCTCGCGTGCGAGCAGGGCGGACATCGGCTGACCGGTCAGACGATACAGCTCCAGCGCGCGCTGGATGCGCTGCGCGTCGGTTGTGTGCAATCGCGCGGCCGTCACCGGGTCGACCAGTGCGAGTTTCGCGTGTAGCGCGGGCCAGCCATCGCGTGCCGCTTCGGCATCGATCTCCGCGCGGATGGCAGGGTCGGCGCCGGGCAAATCGGAGAGCCCTTGCGTGAGCGCCTTGTAATACAGCATCGTGCCGCCGACGATCAGCGGCAGCTTGCCGCGTGCGCGGATGGCATCGATCAGCGCGTTCGCATCATTGGCAAACTGCGCGGCGGAGTAGGCATCGAGCGGATCAATGATGTCGATCAGGTGATGCGGCGCGATGGCTTGTTCTTCGGCGCTGGGCTTGGCGGTGCCGATGTCCATGCCGCGATACACCAGCGCGGAATCCATGCTGATGATCTCGACCGGCCAGCGCTCGGCCAGCTTCAATGCGGCGGCGGTCTTGCCGGACGCCGTCGGCCCGAGCAGGCAAATCGCGCGCGGGGCGCTTGCAGCAGACGCAATCATCGGAATTACTGGCCACGCAGGAAGAGACGATCCAGGTCAGCCACGGTGAGCTGGATCCACGTCGGGCGACCGTGGTTGCATTGGTCGGCGCGTTCTGTCGCTTCCATCTGGCGCAGCAGTGCGTTCATCTCGTCCAGGTTCAGGCGGCGGTTGGCGCGCACGGCGGAGTGGCACGCCAGCGTGGCAAGCAGTTCATTCTGGCGTTCGGCCAGCACGCGCGAGCCGCCGTAGGCGTGCAGATCGCGCAGCACGTCGCGGGCGAGCGCTTGCGCATCGGCCTTCTGCAGCAGCGTCGGCACCGATCGCACCGCCAGCGTGGTCGGCGACACGGCGGAGATGTCAAAGCCGAGCAGCGTGAGCGTGTCGCGGAATTCCTCTGCGGTGCCGATCTCCACCGGGTTCGCGGCAAACGTGACCGGAATGAGGAGCGGTTGCACCTCGACGCGCTTGGTTTCGAGCGCGGTCTTGAGTTGCTCGTACAGGATGCGCTCGTGCGCGGCGTGCATGTCGACGAGCACCATGCCGCGCGTGTTCTGCGCCAGCACGTAGATGCCGTGCAACTGGGCGACGGCAAAGCCGAGCGGGTGGGCATCGTCCTCATCAGCCTGTTGAGCTGCGGCCGGCTCTGCAACGGCGGCAGGCGATTGCGCGGTTGCGGCGCCGCCATCGAACAATGTCGCGGCGCTCGGCACATCGGCCATCCAGGCAGGGCGGGTCGGCGGCATGGGCGCGCTATCGCCGCGCATCATGGACAGATATTCTGCACGCGGTTGCGCAATGCCGAGCGACGTCTGCCGCGCGGCCATTTGGTTGATCCAGCGCGTGGTGTTGTCGGCCGGCGAGGGTGCCGTCGCGACCCCAGCACCCTCAGGCGCTTCGGCGATGTCGGTGCGCAGGCTGTCGCCCTGTTCGCCGGCGTGGCGGGACAGTGCGCGTTGCACCGCGTGATAGACGAACTGGTGCACCGCGCGGCTGTCGCGGAAGCGCACCTCGATCTTGGACGGATGCACGTTCACGTCCACCGCTTCGGGCGGCAGCTCCAGGCACAGCACGTAGGCGGGGAAGCGGTCGCCGTGGAGCACGTCTTCGTAGGCGCTGCGCACGGCGTGGGTGAGCAGGCGATCGCGCACGAAACGGCCGTTGACGTAGAAGAACTGATGATCAGCCCGGCCGCGCGAGGCGGTCGGCAGGCCGGCAAAGCCGAACAGACGCAGTTCGCCGGCCGATTCCTCGAAAGGCAGGCGTGCGCGGGCGAATTCGGTGCCGAGCACGGCCGCCGAGCGCGAATCCGCCTGCGTGGCGTTCCAATGCTCCAGCGGCTTGCCGTTGTGATGCACGGAGATGGCCACGTCGGGCCGCGCCAGCGCGGTGCGGCGGATCACTTCCATGCAATGGCCCAACTCGGTCTGCTCGGTCTTCAGGAATTTGCGGCGCGCCGGCGTGTTGAAGTACAGATGCTGCACATCGACGGTGGTGCCGACGCCGCCGGACGCCGGCTGCGCGCGCCCGGTCTGCGCAATGATCTGCGTGGCGTGGGCGTCATGGGCGGTGCGCGACGTGAGCGTCAACTCCGCCACCGAGGCAATCGAGGCCAGCGCCTCGCCCCGAAACCCCAGCGTGGCCACCGATTCCAGCTCTTCCAGCGAGCCGATCTTGCTGGTCGCATGCCGCATCAGCGCGACAGGCAGTTCGTCAGCCGGAATGCCGCCACCGTTGTCCGTGATGGCAATGCGCCGCACGCCGCCTTCCTCCAGCTTGATCTGGAGCTGCGTGGCACCGGCATCCAGTGCGTTTTCCAGCAGTTCCTTGACCACGGACGCTGGCCGTTCGACCACCTCGCCGGCAGCGATCTGGCTGATCAACTGGTCGGGAAGCGGGCGGATGGGGCGGCGGGAAGTCGAGGCGGAAGTCATCGCGGCATTATAGATGTCACGCCCTGTGCGGCGCACCGACGCAAGCCTCGCCAACGGCTAGGGGAAATCTAAGTCACATCCGGTATCATTTCCCGCTCGTTCAGGGGGATGGTTTGGATATCGTGATGCAATTGGTCGACATCGTGCTGCATGTCGACAAGTCGTTGGGCTTGCTGATTCAGCAATACGGCGCGTGGGTCTACGTGCTGCTGTTCGCCATCGTGTTTGCCGAAACCGGGCTCGTGGTGCTGCCTTTTCTGCCGGGCGACACCCTGCTGTTCATTGCCGGCGCCATGTGCGCCACCGGCCAGATGGACGCCTGGCTGCTCATCGTGCTGCTGGTGATTGCCGCGACGACGGGCAACACGGTCAACTATTTCGTCGGCTCCTGGATCGGCCCCAAGGTATTCGACGGTCACATCCGCTTCCTTGATCACCAAGCGCTGCTCAGGACCCACACCTTTTACGAACGCCACGGCGGCAAGACGCTCGTGATGGCGCGCTTCATCCCGGTGGTGCGGACGTTCGCGCCGTTTGTGGCGGGCGTGTCGAAGATGACGTTCGCGAAGTTCCAGCTCTTCAACATGATCGGCGCGGTGCTGTGGGTGGCGATCCTTGTGCTGTCGGGCGAGGCGTTCGGCAATGTGCCCGTGATTCGCGATCACCTGAACACGATCGTGCTGATTGGCCTGGGCGCGGCGATTGTGCCGCTAATGCTCGGCGGGCTGTGGAAGTTGCTCAAACGCCGTCGCGGCGCCGTCGCGCAGAAGTAAGCGTCAGTTCAGGTTCTTGCTCATGGCGCGCAGTGTTGGCATGCGCTCCTTGAGCTTGGCCGTGTCGGCTGCATCGGGCCGGGCGTCCACATAGGCTTCCAGATCTTCCAGCGCGGGCCGGAAGCACTCCAGATTGGCGTAGGCCAACCCCCGGTCGCGCACTTCCTCGATGGAATCGGGCAGCAGGATCACCAGCCGCTGCTGCACCGCCAGCAGGCGTTGCCAGCGCGATTCCTGCAGGTAGATCGCCTTCAGGTTGCGCAGCATGCGCGCGATGATCTCGCGATGCGTGGCCACTTGCAGGAACACCCCGAGCGGCACCGTGTTCGGGTCTTCGATGCCTTCCTTTTCCAGGTACGGGTCGAGCATGTCCTGCAACTCTTCCTTCGACAGTGTCTGCCCCGTCAGCGGATCAAGCACGACCTCGCCCGCAGGAATGCTCATGCGCACCAGGAAGTGGTTGGGGAAAGACACGCCCTTGAGCGGCAGGCCGATCTGCTGGCCGATTTCCATCAGCAGCACGGCCAATGAGATCGGAATGCCGCGCCGGCTCTGCAGCACCGCATTCAGATAAGAGTTCTCGGGGTCGTAGTAATCGTTTGCATTGGGGCCGAAGCCCAACTCGCGATAGAAGAACTGATTGAGCAGGCGCAGGCGCTGGATGGCGGGCGTGCCCTCGGCGATGCGGTTTTTGATCCGCGCGACGAGCACGTCAATGGCAGCCAGCTCGGCTTGCAGGTCCAGATCCGGATACGCGTCCTGCGCAATCGACAGGGCGGTTTCTGTGAGGGGGATGCTGTCGTCGTCCGCGACCAGGGCCGAAAAATAATCGAGGACTTTAGTGGTCATCAGATGGCCTTTTTTCGGAACGTGGAGAACTTCAATCCGGTGAGCCACAGTGTACCGAAATAGACCACCGCGCACAGGACCAGGCTTGCCCCGAGCAGCGCGATGCGCACAAGCGGCTTGGCGCCCAGTCCCACCCAATCGAAATTGTGGGCAAGCCACAGCAGCGCCCCGGCCAGCAGCAATACGGCCGACATCACTTGCGCGATGAACAGCCCCCAGCCCGGCAGGGGATGGTAATAACCGCGCCGGCGCAGACCGAAGAACAGCAGCGCCGCATTGATGGTCGCGCCAAAGCTGATCGAGAGCGCCAGCCCGGCGTGCCCGAAAATCGGCACGAAGACATAGTTGGACAACTGCGTCGCCACCAGCACCACCAGCGCAATCTTCACCGGCGTGCGAATGTCCTGCCGCGCATAGAAGCCGGGCGCCAGGATCTTGATGACGATCAGCCCGATCAGTCCCACGCCGTAAGACGTCAGCGCTTGGCGTGTCATCTCGACGTCCACGCCGGTGAATTTGCCGTAGTGGAACAGCGTGGCCGTGAGCGGCGCGCCAAATACGAACAGGCCCACCGCAGACGGCACCGCCAGTAGCACGGTCAGCCGCAGGCCCCAGTCGAGCAGCGATGAGTACTCTTCACGGTTGTTCTCCGCGCTGGCCTTCGACAGGCTGGGCAGCAGGATCGTCCCGAGCGCCACGCCCAGCAGCGCGGTCGGGAATTCCATCAGCCGGTCTGCGTAGTTCAGCCACGACACGCTGCCCGTCGGCAGGCGCGACGCAATGTTGGTGTTGATGATCAGGCTGATCTGCGCGACGGACACCGATAGCGTGGCCGGCAGCATCTGCTTGAGCACGCGCCGCACGCCCGGGTGGTGCCACGCTTGTCGCACATTGAATGACACGCGCGGCAGCATGCCCACGCGGCGCAATGATGGAATCTGGATGGCCAGCTGCAGGACGCCGCCCACCATCACCGCATAGGCTTGTGCGTAGATAGGGGTATCAAGGTACGGCGCCACAAACACCGCTGCCACGATGAACGACAGGTTCAGCAGCACCGGCGTGAACGCCGGCACCGCGAACTGCCGCCACGTATTCAGAATGCCCGACGCCAGCGCGACCAACGACACCAGCCCGATGTACGGAAACATCACGCGCGTCATGAAGATCGCCGAGATGTACGCCTGGCTCTCGTGCTCCTTGAAGCCGGTGGCGACCGCGGTGACGATCAACGGCGCGCCAATCACGCCCAACGCCGAGATGATCACCAGGAACCACGTCATCACCGTAGCCACGGAGTCGACCAGCGCGCGTGTTTCAGCTTCGCCCTGGCGGTTCTTGAATTCACCCAGGATCGGCACGAACGCTTGCGAGAACGCGCCCTCGGCGGACAACCGGCGCAGCAGGTTGGGGATACGGAAGGCGACGTTGAAGGCGTCGGTGTAAACCGAGGCGCCGAAAGCGCGGGCGATCAGCGTCTCGCGAATGAGCCCCGTGATGCGCGAGAGCATCGTCAGGCCGCTGATCGTGGCGAGTGTTTTGAGGAGATTCAAGATGAATGCGTGGTTGGGCGCCGCCTGAGAGGCAAACACGGCGATGGCGGTCTGACCGACGGCGCCATGCGGGGTTCGCGCCCGGGGTGACTGACGTGACCGGAGGGCACAATTGCGGCCGTATTATAGGGACCGGCTCGGCATGCGCCAAAAAGTGCCGCAAAAGCCGCAAACTGCCGTTATCCGGGCGATTTTCACAACAGGGTTTGCGTTGGGTGCGGAAGTCTGCGTATAATTGCCGTCTTTCACCAATTTGCGCGCTTCGGCCTTCCGTGTCTCCCGGGGCGCTTGCTACCGTTTCTTCAGGGATTTTTCCATGGCAAACACCGCACAAGCACGCAAGCGCGCACGCCAAGCCGTCGTTCAGAACGCTCACAACTCGGCTCTGCGCTCGCGTCTGCGTACCGCAATCAAGGGCGTCCGCAAGGCTGTGGCCGCTGGCGACAAGACTGCAGCTGCTGCTGCATTCAAGACCGCCCAAAGCACGATCGACAGCATCGCTGACAAGAAGATCGTCCACAAGAACAAGGCTGCACGCGCCAAGTCGCGTCTGTCCGCTGCCATCAAGGCAATGGCTGCCTAAGTTCGGTTGATGCCGGCCTAGCCGGCATGGCGCGACACGCAACGTCGCGCTCCGACGATAAAAAAGCCCGTCTTCGGACGGGCTTTTTGTATTTTGCGCGCGCTGTAAATGTGCGAGGCGCTGCGTCGGACGAGCTTGCGAAGATTAGCTTTTCGCGGGAGCACCGCCTTCCGGCAGGATGCAGGCTTCCACGAGCTGGAGATTGTTGTCGTGCGCGAAGTTCAGTACGAAATCCAGCGCCTTGGGTTCGATGTCGCGCAGGCGCTCGTCGACGAATACGCTGCGGATGCCGCCCGACATGACGGGGCGCACGTAGGGGGAATAGGTGAAGCGGGGATCTCCGGAATCGCCGGCAGGGCGGAACTGCGCCATCACACCGCACAGCCGATCGGCCCAGTCGCTCGGGCGGAAGGTTTTTCCGTCGCGGGTGACGCCCTGGATAAAGAATTGGCGAGGGTTGGCTGCCATGGACTGCGTGGGGCTGTGGAGATTTGCAAACGACTTCGACCGTGCGGGTGCCGCAACGTTCGAGCGGGGTGCACTTGTGGTGCAGATGATGCGCTTGCCTGGTTGCCGATTCATGAACCGGACGGACCGGCTTGTCGTACCGGTTTGCGGACGGTTGGGGCATCCGAGGCAGCAAGTATTATATCTTATATAAGACTTTCATCGGCCTTTCACCCAGGCCTTTATGTAGCCGGCCCGCGCAGGCGCGAAACTCGCCAAACCGGTGGCGATCCCGTATGATGGCCTGAATCTTCAACAGGCAAGGCGGCTAGGGCGACGTGCCACGGGATGTTCCCGGTGCGTCAACTGCAGGCCGCCTTCGTTGTTTTATGAACCCACCAAGCTCGATCAAGCACTACCTGCAGTTCAAGGACTTTTCTCTGGAAGAGTACGAATACCTGCTGGACCGTTCCGCGATCCTCAAGGCCAAGTTCAAGAACTACGAGACGTGGCACCCGCTGCACGACCGCACGCTGGCCATGATCTTCGAGAAGAATTCCACGCGTACGCGCCTGTCGTTCGAAGCCGGCATTCACCAGCTCGGCGGTCACGCAGTCTTCCTGAATACGCGCGATTCCCAGCTTGGGCGCGGTGAGCCGATCGAAGACGCGGCGCAGGTCATCTCCCGCATGACCGACATCATCATGATCCGCACCTTCGGGCAGGAGATCATCGAGCGCTTTGCTGCGCATTCGCGCGTGCCGGTCATCAACGGGCTGACCAACGAATACCACCCGTGCCAGGTGCTGGCCGACATCTTTACCTTCATCGAGCAGCGCGGCCCCATCAAGGGCAAGACCGTCACCTGGGTGGGCGATGCCAACAACATGGCCTACACGTGGATCCAGGCGGCGGAGATTCTCGGCTTCCGCTTCCATTTTTCTGCGCCGAAGGGCTATCAGCTGGATCCGGCCATGGTGGCCGATTCCGCCTTGCCGTTCGTGCATGTGTTCGAAAACCCGCTCGAAGCCTGCGACGGCGCGCATCTGGTGACCACGGACGTGTGGACCAGCATGGGCTACGAAGCTGAAAACGAAGCGCGCAAGAAGGCCTTTGGCGACTGGATGGTCACCGAGGCGATGATGCAGCGCGCGCAACCCGATGCGCTGTTCATGCACTGCCTGCCCGCTCACCGCGGCGAGGAAGTCGAAGCGGCCGTCATCGACGGCAAGCAGAGCGTCGTGTGGGACGAGGCGGAAAACCGCCTGCACGTGCAGAAGGCGCTGATGGAATATCTGCTCTGCGGTCGCTACTGAGCGCGCAGTCGCCCAGATCTGCAGGCATAAAAAAGGCCGCTCCGATTGACGTCGGAGCGGCCTTTTTGCCTTGAAGCGGCAGGCAGTTACTTCTTGCCGCCGTCGAGTTGGGGCAGCGCGTTGGCGGTGCCCAGCGACAGCAAGCCGGCCTTTGAGTAGATGGCCAGCTTGTCGCGCGTGTCCATCAGGTCGAGGTTGCGCATGGTGAGCTGGCCGATGCGGTCGGCCGGGCTGAACGGCGCGTCTTCCACCTTCTCCATCGACAAACGCTCCGGCGCGTACGTCAGGTTGGGCGACTCGGTGTTCAGGATCGAGTAGTCGTTGCCGCGGCGCAGTTCCAGCGTGACGGTACCGGTCACGGCGCGGGCCACCCAGCGCTGGGCGGTTTCGCGCAGCATGATGGCCTGCGGATCGAACCAGCGGCCCTGGTACAGCAGACGGCCCAGGCGCAGACCGTTGATGCGGTATTGCTCGATGGTGTCTTCGTTGTGGATGCCGGTCACCAGGCGCTCGTAGGCGATGTGCAGCAGCGCCATGCCCGGGGCTTCGTAGATGCCGCGGCTCTTGGCTTCGATGATGCGGTTTTCGATCTGGTCGCTCATGCCCAGGCCGTGGCGGCCACCGATGCGATTCAGCTCCAGGAACATCTCCACCGGGTCGGCGATTTCGCGGCCGTTGACAGCGACCGGGCGGCCTTCGTCGAAGGTGATCGAGACTTCTTCCGCCTTGACCTCGACTTCCGGCTTCCAGAACGCCACGCCCATGATTGGGTTGACGATGCGGATGCCGCTGTTCAGGTGCTCCAGATCCTTGGCCTCGTGCGTGGCGCCCAGCATGTTGCTGTCCGTGGAGTAGGCCTTCTCGGCGCTCATCTTGTAGCCGAAACCTTCCTTGGTCATGAAGGCCGACATTTCAGCGCGGCCGCCCAGCTCGTCGATGAAGGCCTGGTCCAGCCACGGCTTGTAGATCTTCAGTGCCGGGTTGGTCAGCAGGCCGTAGCGGTAGAAGCGCTCGATGTCGTTGCCCTTGAAGGTCGAGCCGTCGCCCCAGATGTTGACGTCGTCTTCCTTCATCGCGGCGACCAGCATGGTGCCGGTCACGGCGCGGCCCAGCGGCGTGGTGTTGAAGTACGTGATGCCGCCGGTGCTGATGTGGAAGGCGCCGGACTGGATTGCGGCGATGCCTTCATTGGCCAACTGCGGCCGGCAGTCGATCAGGCGGGCCTTCTCTGCACCGTACTCCATGGCCTTGCGCGGGATGGCATCGTAGTCTTCTTCGTCGGGCTGGCCGAGATTGGCGGTGTAGGCATAGGGCAGCGCGCCCTTGTTCTTCATCCAGCGCAGCGCAGCGCTGGTATCGAGACCGCCCGAGAAGGCAATGCCGACCTTCTGGCCGACGGGAACATGTTGCAGGATGGTTTCCATAATCTTTCTCTTCAAATAGCCGTTCAGGATTCAAACCGGCTCACGATCCGCAGCGAGCGCTCCGAGGTTGGTTCGAGAAGCGCAGCCGTACATGGGTACGGCGAGCATCGCAGGGCCAAGATCGGAGTGCGCAGTAGGATCGTGAGCCGGTTTCAGGCGTAGTGGCAGATGTAGTGGTAGGCCTCGGTCACCCGAATGTCGAACTTCGAGTTGGCCGGAACCTGGAAGCTGTCGCCTGCGCCGGACGTCTTCCATTCATCGGTGCCGTCGAGCTTGTATTCGCACGAACCGCCCACGCATTCCATGATCTCGGCTGCGGCCGTGCCGAAGGTCAGCGTGGCCGGCAGCACCACACCCACGGACTTCTTGGTGCCGTCGGGCAGGGTAAAGCTGTGGCTGACGCACTTTCCGTCGAAGTACACATTGGCCTTGGTGGTCAGGCGGACGCCGTCAAAGGTTTCGGTGGTCATGAAATGGAGCGCGAAAAGGGAGGTCGTAGGGTCAAACCAAGCATTTTAGGCCATTGGATCGACCGCGGGTACGTCAGCCGAAGGGCGCCTGGCTCCAAGACGCATGCGATGTGGCGCAAGATGCCCAGCCCGCCCATCCACCAACCCGTTTACACCACAACCGGTTCAGGTTCGATGCGTACGCCAAAGCGCGCATGAACCGCGTCCTGGATCTCACGTGCCAGTGTCATCAACTGAACCGCGCTGCCGCCGCCACGGTGCACCAGCACCAGCGCCTGCTTTTCATACACGCCCACTGCGCCGCTCTGCCGGCCCTTGAAGCCGCACTGATCGATCAACCAGCCGGCGGCGAGCTTGTATTTGCCGTCCGGCTGGGCATATCCGACCAGATTCGGGAAGCGCGCGGCCAGCGCATCGCGCGTCGCGGCGTCGACGATGGGGTTCTTGAAGAAGCTGCCCGCGTTGCCAATCTCCGCCGGATCGGGCAGCTTGCGGCGGCGGATGGTGACAACCGCATCGAAGATGTCCTGCGCCGTCGGGCGGGCGATGTTCTGCGCGGCCAACTCGCGCGCGAGTTCGGCGTAATGCGTGTCGGGCTGCCAATCCACCGGCAGGGCGAAGGTGACTTCGGTGATGACGTAGCGATCGGCGCCGGCGCGCTTGAAGAGGCTGTCGCGATAGCCGAAGGCGCAATCGGCGGCGGTGAGGGAGACGAACTCGCCGGCGTGGCGGTCGTAGGCGCGCAGGGACTGGAAGCGGTCCTTGATCTCGACGCCGTATGCGCCGATGTTCTGGATGGGCGCCGCGCCCGCCGTACCGGGAATCAGCGCGAGGTTTTCCAGCCCAGGCAAGCCATGAGAGACGGTGTGAGCGACCAGGCCGTGCCAAGATTCGCCGCCGCCTGCGGTGATGGTGTTGACTGCGTGGCCATCGACCATGCTTTGGCCAGTGGCGATGCCCATAATCTCCATCAGCAACACCAGGCCTTCGAAATCGCGCGTGAGCACGACGTTGCTGCCGCCACCCAGCACCAGCACAGGCAAGCCCTGCACGCGCGGGTCGGCCAGCGCGGCGGGAATGTCTTCCGGCGTGCGCACGTGCGCGGCGTAGCGGGCGGTGGCCTCAAAACGGAACGTGTTGTGCTGGCCTAGGGGATAATGCGTGTCGAGCAACGCCATGGCGCCAAATCTGCTGGGAAAGCCAAGATTATAGAAGCCATGGCGAACGCGGCACCCGCACAAGGGCGCCGCAGCAACCCGAATTCAAGTCTGCAAGGAGAACACGATGCCGTCGTTTGACGTGGTATGCGAAGCCAACATGGTGGAAGTGAAAAACGCCGTGGAACAGGCCAACAAAGAGATTTCGACGCGATTCGACTTCAAGGGCTCGGACTCCCGGGTCGAGCACAAGGAGCAGGAACTCACGCTGTTTGCCGACGACGATTTCAAGATCGAACAGGTCAACGACGTGCTGATGAACAAGCTCGCCAAACGCAACGTCGACGTACGCTTCCTGGACTACCAGGACAAGCAGAAGATCGGCGGCGACAAGATGAAGCAGGTCGTCAAGATCAAGAAGGGCGTCTCGGGCGACCTGGCCAAGAAGATCGTCAAGACGATCAAGGACAGCAAGATCAAGGTGCAGGCAAGCATCCAGGGCGACGCGGTACGTGTGACCGGCGCCAAGCGGGATGACCTGCAAAGCGTGATCGCCATGCTGCGCAAGGAGGTGAGCGACACGCCGCTGGATTTCAATAACTTCCGCGACTGAGCCCGACGCGCTTTCCAAGCAAAACGCCCCGCACGAGCGGGGCGTTTGCATTTGCAGCGGCAAAGTTTACTGCGACAACTTCGTCACCTTCAGTGCTGGATCGGCGGCGATGGCGGCTTCCGAGAACGGTAGCCGGTTCCAGCGCTTGGCCGAGAATTCGCGCATCTGGTCGAACGCATGCGGTGAAGCCGGATCGGTCGATTCACCGTAGGTCAGAAGCGCATCGGCCACCGGGCCCTGATCGTCGAACGTGACAGTCTGGATGTAGCTCGTGCCGAAATACACCTGCAGGCCCTTCGGCCCGATCGGCGTGCTCTGCAGCTTGTTCAGCACGCCCTCGTATTCCTCGCCGCCGTGCAGGGTGATGTTGTCGCCCGGCGCGTGTGCCGCCTGCACAGTGCCCAGCGGCGCATCCAGCGCAAAGCCGGCGGTGCGAACCGCGCCCACGGCATCCTTCAATGCTTTGAACACGGCCGTGCGCACGGCTGCATCGCTCATGCGCAGGCTGCGCGGCGTGTGGACCGGATCAGCCGGGTTGAAGTCGATCGCATGGACGTGCGGGATGTCCTTGGCGCGCATCCAGAACTCGCGGAACAGGTGCGCAGCGCGTGCGTCGACGTTGTCCGTGAGGTTCCATTGCGCCAGGGCGGCGCAGCCGTCGCGTACATCGGTGTAGAGATCGGACGTGCCTTTGCAGGCGGCCAGGAGATCGTCGTGCACGAGGTGGCCGGCGAGGTTGGCGTCGCGGAAGATCATCGCCTGCAGGTTCGGTAGGTTGACCTTGTTGCCGGGCAGCCCGTCAGTGCCGTTCAGGCGACGTTCGATTTCGATGATGCCGATGCGTGTGCGCAGGCGCTGCGGCACGTCGGTCGAGCCCATCACCGGCGAGAAGCCGGTCAGCTTCTGCGCTGGGTTGGTCAGCCACGAGCTGTCGTTGCTGTTGGCGACGTAGTCTTCCCGCTCCAGTACCGGCATGCGCGCGGGCGCCACCAGGCCCGGCACGGGCGAGGCCGGATCGACCTGCCAGTCGCACGCACTGCGTGAGCCGTCGAGCAGCACCAGCCCCGCGCCCTTGAAGAGCTTGTCTGCGAGCGGCGACGGCGCGCAACGCTTGAGCGCTTCAGCCGACACGTCCGGCGTGGTCGACACATCGGCAAACAGCGCACGGCCGTTTCGGTCGGTGGCGATCGTGTTCACCCAGGGGATGCCGAGGTTGCCGATCGCCTGCTGGATGCCCGCCACGTCCTTGGCCTGTGCGATATGCAGCCAAGTATCGATGGAGCGCGTGTTGTTGCGATTGGCGTCGCGCAGCGTGTAGGCCTTCTGCGAGGTCCACGGCATGCCACCGGCGGGCATCGACAGCACGGGGCCGTACACCGTGTTGTAGAAGGTGTGCGTGCGGCGCTCGATGCGGCCGTCCGGCAGCTTCACGTCAAAAGCCACGGTGCGCGTGGTCATCTTGTGCGGCTTGCCGTCAATCAGGTAGGTGGTCGGGTCGCCTTCGGCCAGCTTCAGCTCGAACAGCGTGAAGCGGCGGCCGGTGGAGACGGTATGCGTCCACGCCACGTCTTTGTTGAAGCCGATGCTGACGACGGGGAACGCGGCAATCGACGCGCCCATCACGTCCAGCTTGCCAGGCACGGTCAGGTGGACCTGGTAGAAGCGGTTGGTGGTCGTCCATGGGAAGTGCGGGTTGTCGAGCAGCACACCGCGGCCGTTATCCGTGGCGTCCTTGCCGAAGGCCCAGCCGTTGGAGCCGATCGGCATATCGCGCAGTTGCAGGTCGCGGTCGAGTGCAGCGATGTCGACGGCATGGGGTGGAATGACCGCCGATGCAGGGGCGCCGCCCGGGGGCCGCGCGGCGACGATGCTCGCCAGCATGGCACCTGCGCTCGCCTGGATGGCTTTTTCTTCGCCCATCAGCATCATGTCGGCTACCGTGAGCGGACGCACCCAGTCGGCATTGCGGCAGGCGGCTGGGCGGTTGGCGGCCGGCGTGTCTTTCAGATAGCGGTTGTAGCCCGCGATGTAGCCACGCAGCAGCTCGCGCGCTTCAGGCGACATCTGCGCATAGCCGGCGCGCAGGCCAGCCTCGTCGAATGCGCTCTTGAAGAAGGCGTCGGCTTGGGTGTTCGGCACCGACTTGAACGACACCACGACCGTGCCGTCCGGCCCGAACGTCTTCGAGCGCTCGCCGTGGACGGTGACGATCTGGTCGGCCAGCAGGCAGACATTGTCCTGTGCATAGGCATAGGCCATGCCGAAGCCGAGGCTGGCGTAGTCGTTGGCACGGACGTGCGGAATGCCGAAGCGGGTGCGGCTGATTTCAGCCGAGATGCCGGTGTCCGCGGGCGTGGCCCAGCCACTGTCGGTGCTTGCGCAGCCGGCCAGCGCCGCAAGTGCGGCCACGGCAAGCGCGCTGCGCAGTGCGCATCCCTGCATGAATCGCTGCATCGTGCGTTGTCTCCTGATGTCGGTGTCGTTATGGGCGGTTGCGTCTGTGCGCAGCCACCGTCGCATCGTCAATCGGGCGCGTCTGATTCGAAAGAGGTATTCCCGCCAGAATTGGGGTCAATATCGCCACGGGAATTGCCGCACACGCCTATACTCGGGCATGCCGAAAATCGACCTGCTGACCTTTCCCGACGCGGGCTTTTCCACACTGGCAACGGCTGCCGACACGCTTGGCGTGGCCAATGCGCTGGCTTCCATGCAGGCCGGCAAGCGCGCCAATGCCGCCAAGACGCCGATGTTCGGCTGGCGACTCATCGCGCGGGACCCGGCGCATTGGCAGGCTGCGGCACAAACGCTCGCTTGCCGTTGTGATGCACTACCGGATGACGACGCGCAGCTCGGTGATGCGTTGATTGTCCCGCCCGTGCATTTCGACCACATTGGCACGCTGGAACAGCGCCTGGCTCTCCTGGAAGTGGAGCGCGCCACCATCCGCCGTTATCTGCAGGCCGGGCGGTTGGTGGCGTCGCCGTTCACGGGTGTGGCGATGCTGGCTGACGTGCTGCCGCCCGGGCAGCGCCTGACCGTCACGTGGCTGATTGCCGGGTGGGTGCAGGGCAATTTCCCCAGCCTGAAGGTGGTGCCTGCACAGGCGATTGTCAGCAGCGGCAACGTCATCACCGCACGGGCGATGGAGCATGGCGTGGCGCTCACGCACCGCTTAGTCGCGCGATTGGCGGATGCGCGGCTCGCGCGCACGCTGGGCAATACGGCGCTCGATCACCCCTCGCGCGGCGAGGCGATCGGCATCTGGCTGCGCAGCAAGCCGGCCATCCGCGACAGCGTCGTGCTGCGCGCGCGGCGTTACCTGCAGCAGCATCTGCACGACCCGTTTGATCTGGAAAAACTCGCAGCCGCCGCCTCGACCAGCGAGCGGACGCTGCTGCGGCATTTCGCGAAAACGGTGGGGATGTCGCCGCTGCAATTGCTGCACCGGTTGCGCGTGGAGCGCGCGTGTCACTTGCTCGAAGTCAGCACGCTGAGCCTGACGGCGATTGCCGAGCAGTGCGGCTATCAGGACATGTCCGCCTTCCGGCGGTTGATCCGGCGGCACACGGGGCGGCCGCCGGGGGCACATCGGCGCGCGCATTCGGTGCGCGCCGAACTGCGAAATTAAGCGGCTTTCTTCTTCTCGCCGATGCGGCTTTCCTTGCCGGCCAGCAGCTTGGCGATATTGGCCCGGTGGCGCGCGATAAGCAGCACCGCCATCAGCGCAACCGCCCCGGCAATCCAGTCGAAGCCGTTCATCAGCACGTAGAAGAACGGCGCGAACACCGCCGACACCAGCGCAGCCAACGACGAATAACGGAAGAACACGGCGATGATGAGCCACGTAGCGAGCGTGGCCAGCCCGAGCCACACGTTCAGCGCGAGCAGAATGCCTGCCGCCGTGGCCACGCCCTTGCCGCCCTCAAAGCGGTGGAACACCGGAAACAGGTGGCCCAGGAACACGGCGATCACCACCAGCGCGATGCCGGTCTCGTCCACGCCAAAGCGCGGCGCCAGCCATTGCGCCAGCCACACTGCCAGCCCGCCCTTGGCCGCATCGCCGAGCAGCGTGAGGATGGCCGCCTTCTTGTTGCCCGAGCGCAGCACGTTGGTGGCGCCGGGGTTGCCCGAGCCGTAGGTGCGCGGGTCTGCCAGACCCATCGCGCGGCTCACCACCACGGCAAACGAGATCGAGCCGATCAGGTAGGCGGCCAGGGCAAAAATGACGGTTGCGACGACTGGGGACATAGGAAATCGAGGAAATCAGGCTGCGGGATTGTAGCGTGCCGCGTAGGGTGCCCCAGCCGCCGCGTTCGTTTCAATCGGGGTTTGCACAGTTGACGGGCTGCGCGTTCAG
The DNA here is from genome assembly GCF_056280165.1 of Ralstonia sp. 110700041-2. Lineage (NCBI taxonomy): Bacteria > Pseudomonadati > Pseudomonadota > Betaproteobacteria > Burkholderiales > Burkholderiaceae > Ralstonia > Ralstonia sp. 110700041-2. The sequence continues at coordinate 141,383 of NZ_JBSFAI010000015.1, forward strand.
CACGGTGGTGAGCACGCTGGGCGCGATGCTCACAAGAAAGCCGCGCCTGCCGCCGTTGATGTAGATGCGCTCCAGCTCCAGCACGCTCGCTTCCACAAACACCGGCATCGCCTTGCGCACGCCAAACGGCGACGTGCCGCCGACGAGATAACCGCTGTGCCGCTGCGCCACTTCGGGCTTGCAGGGCTGCACGGTCTTGCGGCCGGTCTGGCGTGCGAGGTTCTTGGTCGAGACCGAACAATCGCCGTGCATCAGCACGATCAGCGGCTTGGCGTGCTCGTCTTCCATCACCAGCGTCTTGATGACGTGGTGCTCGTCCACGCCCAACTGACGCGACGACTCTGTTGTGCCGCCCTTGTCGACGTAGTCGTAGGTGTGTTCGGCAAACACCACGCCATGCGCCTTGAGATACTGGGTGGCGGGCGTCTCGGAAACGTGCTTTGACTTGCTCATACGGGGCAGGAAAGAACGGTCGCTATCCGCGTGGATGGTGCTGGGCATGCAGTGTGCGCAGCCGCTCACGCGCGACGTGGGTGTAGATCTGCGTGGTGGAAATATCCGCGTGGCCGAGCAGCATCTGCACGACGCGCAAGTCTGCGCCATGGTTGAGCAGGTGCGTGGCAAATGCGTGCCGCAACGTGTGCGGCGACAGCGGCGCGTGAATGTCGGCGAGCAGCGCATAGCGTTTGATGAGATACCAGAACGCCTGGCGCGTCATGCCCTCGCCGCGCGCGGTGACGAACAGCGCGTCCGCCGTGCGCTCGCCGAGCAGCGCGGTGCGGCCCGTTTGGCGATCCTGCAGATAACGCCGCAGCCAGTCGCCCGCTTCCGCGCCGAACGGTACGAGGCGGTCCTTGCCGCCCTTGCCGCCGACCACGCGCACCACGCCTTCATTCAGGCCGACTTCCACCGTTTTCAGCGCGACGATTTCCGACACGCGCAGCCCGCTCGCATACATCAGCTCGATCATCGCGCGGTCGCGCAGGCCGAGCGGCGTGTCGACATCCGGCGCGTTGATGAGCGCCTCGACTTGCGTTTCGGACAGCGTCTTCGGAAAGCGCGGCGGCTGCTTGGCGGTCGGCAGCAGGCGCGACGGATCGGTGTTCACCACGTGCTCGCGCAATGCCCATTGAAAGAACCGCTTGAACACCGTGCGGCGCCGGTTGGCGGACGATGCGCGGCTCTCGGCATGGCGTGCGGCAAAGTAGTCAGCCAGGTCACCGTCTTCGGTTTCGGCGATGGACTTGTTGCGCTCGGCGAGCCAGTGCGCGTAGAGCGTGAGGTCGCGCCGGTACGCATCGAGCGTATTGCGGGCGAGGCCATCCTCCAGCCACAGCGCGTCGCAAAAACGCTGGATGGCATCTGCGCTTTGCGGCGGCAGGGACGGCGCTTCGGCGTCTTTCCGCGCGGCCTTTCTCATATCAGCATCACGCCTTCGTGGCGCAGCAGCCAGTGCTTGATGTTCAACAGGTAGCCATCCGTGTGATGCGAAAACCCGCCGATGCCGGACGCACTCACCACGCGGTGGCACGGAATGAGGATCGGGAACCAGTTGTCACCGCATGCCTGGCCGACCGCGCGTGGCACGCTGCCGATCTGTTGCGCGATGGTGCCGTAGGTGATGACGCTGCCGCACGGAATGGCGCTGATGGCCTGCCATACGCGGTGCTGGAAATCGGTGCCGGCGCGCGCGAGCGGGACGTCGAATGTCGCGCGAGGGTCGCTGTAGTACGCATCGAGCTGACGGGCCAGCCTTGCGATCAACGCGTCCGATGAATTGGCGAGGGGCGTGCCTTCCGGCAGGTAAACGAGTTCACGAAGCGCGCCGTCGGCCACGCGTACGCCCAGCTTGCCGAAGGGCGCTTCGAGAACGGCGTCGAAAGGGGATGGCATGACAGGGGCCGGCGCTGGAAAACAATCCTGCGAATCTAGCACAGGCCCCAGGTGGGGCAGGGTTACTGATCCAGCTTGATGTTCTGCTGCTTGACCAGGGTGCGCATCTTGTCGAATTCGCGTTTGATCTCGGCCGCGTATTGCTGCGGGGTATTGCCGACAGGCTCAGCACTGGCACCGCGGAATCGGTCCACGAGGCTGGGGTCTTTCAGCGCCTTCACGGCGGCTTCGTTGAGCTTGCGGATGATGTCGTCGGATGTGCCCGCCGGCGCGACCAGGCCATACCACGCCGGGTCATTCGCATCCTTCAGGCCGACTTCGGCAAAGGTGGGCACATCGGGCAGGCTATCGATGCGTTTGTTCCACGCCACCACGATCGGCCGTAGCTTGCCGCCCTTGATGAACTGAATGGACGACGGCAGGTTGTCGACCATGATCGGCACCTGGTTGGCCAGCACGTCGTTCAGCGCCGGCCCAGCGCCGCGATACGGCACATGGACCATCTGCGTTTTGGTCAGCACCTTGAACTCCTCACCGAGCATGTGGCCGATGCCGCAGGTGCCCGATGTCGCAAACGAATATTTGCCGGGATTGGCCGTCAGCACCGCGACGAATTCCTTGTAGTTCTTGGCCGGAAAGGTCGGGTTGACTGCAATCACGTTGGCCACCGTGGCCAGGTTGGTGATCGGCTTGAAATCCTTGAGCGGGTCGTACGAAAGCTTCGGGTTGCACGCCGGGTTGACGGCATGCGTGGAGACGGTGGCGATGCCGATCGTGTAGCCGTCCGGCGCCGCCTTGGCGATGGCGTCTGCGCCGATCGAACCGCCGCCGCCGCCCTTGTTTTCCACCACCACGGCCTGGCCCAGCACCTTGGAAAGCTGGTCGGCCACGCCGCGCCCCACGATGTCTGTGGTGCCGCCGGGCGGAAACGGAATGATCAGCTTGAGCGGCTTGGCGGGGTAGTTGTCGGCCAGCGCGGGCCCGCACAACGCCATTCCTGCGGCACCGATCAGGCTGGCGATCAGTCGTCCCTTGGTCATCGTTTCCTCCTTGTAGCTTGGTGTGCGTTCTGCGTTCTTGTGGGGAAACTGCTGAATAGCACAACGGCAAACGCCAGCCACACGGCAACCGGGGAAACCCTGAAAAGCCAATCGTCAGCTTGTCAGCTTCCGAGCAGCCCGTTTTTCAGATCGCGGTCGACCGGGCTGTTGCCGATGAAGATGCTGAGCACGGCCTGGTAGAAATCTTCGCCGGGGATGGCCTTGGTGCGTGTCACGCCATTGATGCTGATGATGGTGCCGGCATCGGGCGCGTAGTCGAAGTTGATGGTGTCGCCGCGCTTGGTCGAGCCGATCTGGCGCATCGCGTCTTGCAACAGTGTCAGGCGGTCGGCCAGCTTCTGCACTTGAATTTCCGTCTGGTTGCGGTGGATGCCGTCGTTCAGCGCGTGGATGAAGGTGTCGGCGCCCACATCGCGCAGCGGGTGGATCTGCAGCCGCTTCGGCCCCTTCATGCCCAAGATGACCGCCGCGTTTTTCGCGCGCTCGGGCAGATACAGGCCTGCCACATAGCCTTTGATGACAAACACGGAACGCAGACCCGTGCCGTTGAGCAGCAGTTCGCGGCCGGCTACGCGTGCGGCGTCGTCGAAGGGCACGCCCTCGACGTTCACCGTTGCCCATGCCGGGCTCACGCACGCGGCGCAGAACACCGCGCCCAGGACGCCGCCGCGCCACGCGCGTGCCATCCGGGATGAGCAGGCACGCACAGCAACCTGCAACGCGCAGCGGAGATCAACAGGAGCGGAAAACATCGGAGTGAGCGGTTTGAGATTAAGCCGCCATTTTCCCGATATTTTGTTTGCAAACAATTGGTGTCTGCCCTGATGCGCAAGCGTTTGCGTACTAGGCGGTATAAGGCCCTGCTGGCATGAGCGTTAAGCAGGCATTCATGGCTCTGTGCTAGGCACACTTTGTTTGGTTTTTAAACCAATCGGCGTTGCAACTTGGAAAATCAGATTAAAGACGCGTCACAGTCCTGATGCGTTGACGTGCCTAACCCGAGCGAGCGCTTACGTCGTCTGTGCCAGCGCCCAGGCCACGTGTTCACGTACGAGTTCCGAGGCGTCATCGGCGCGTGCTTTCAAGGCGGCAAACAGTTGCGCGCGCGTGGTATCCGGCAGCGGGGCGCGCAGTGCGTTGCCAATCGCCACGGCAATGTTGCGCAGCCAGCGCTCGTGCCCGATGCGGCGGATCGGGCTGCCTTCCAGCCGCTGGTTGAATTCGGCGTCGGTCCAGTTGAACAGCTCTGCTAGCGTGGCCGCATCCAATCCGTTGCGCACATCGAAGTCGGGCAGGTTGGCCGGCACAGCAAACTTGTTCCATGGGCAGATGAGCTGGCAGTCGTCGCAGCCGTAGACGCGGTTACCCATCGCCGCGCGCAGCTCGACCGGGATGCTGCCCTTGTGCTCGATCGTCAGGTAAGAGATGCAGCGTCGCGCGTCCACCGTGTATGGCGCGACGATGGCCTGCGTGGGGCACACGTCGATGCAGCGCGTGCAGTTGCCGCAGAGAGGCTCCACGGGCGGGTCAACGGGAAAGGGCAGGTCGACGAGGATCTCTCCGAGAAAGAACATCGAGCCCGCATCGCGGTCCAGCAGCAGAGTGTGTTTGCCGCGCCAGCCCAGGCCGCCGTTGGTAGCCAGTGCGACTTCCAGCACTGGCGCCGAATCGGTGAACACGCGAAAGCCGTACGGCCCGATGGCACCGGCAATTTTTTCGGCCAGCTTCTGCAGGCGTTGGCGCAGTACCTTGTGATAGTCGCGGCCGCGTGCGTAGAGCGAGATGGTGGCGTCTTCCGGGCGCCGCAGGCGGTCCCACTCGATGGTGCGCCAGTCGCTGCCGGGTGTTTGCGGATCGGCCAGATGTGGCAGATACGGCATCCGCGCGACGATGGCGCGTACCGTTCCGGCAACAAGTTCGGCCGGGCGTGCGCGGAGCATGCCATGGTTCGCCATATAATCCATGTCACCGTGAAACCCCTGCGCAAGCCATGTCTGGAGCCCTTCTTCAGCATGCGACAGGTCGACATCGGCGATGCGGACCGCATCGAAACCGAGTTCGGCACCCCAGGAACGGATCTGCGCCACGAGCGCGTGCATGCCGGCCGCATCGGCTGGCAGGCGTGCATCCAGGTTCGTTTCGGGTGATGACGTGGGGGTGGCGGACATGCCCAAATTGTACGCAATGCCCACCGTGCTCCCTGCTGACGTGCCTTCTGGTCTGACCCCTCCGCTCGCCGAGCGCACGCTTTCGCTCGTCGATGAAGCGGCCACGTCGGCCTTTGGCACGGCGCTTGCGCAGGCTGTGCTGGCACTGGGTCCGCGGCCCGTGCAGGTGCAGCTCTCGGGCGATCTGGGCGCGGGCAAGACGACGCTCTCGCGTGCCATCCTGCGCGGCCTCGGACACACCGGGCGCGTGCGCAGCCCCACCTATACGCTGGTCGAGCCGTACGACGTTGCCGGAACTACGGGCACGCAAAAGGTCTATCACTTCGACCTGTACCGTTTTGCCGATCCCGAAGAATGGACCGATGCCGGCTTCCGCGACTGCTTTGCCGAACCCGCGCTGTGCCTGGTCGAATGGCCCGAGAAGGCGCAGGCGCTGCTCGGCACGCCCGATCTGCACATCGCCTTATCGGTCGACGTTGTGCACGAAACCTACGATGACGGCGTTGAGCATGCACCGCGCGCAGCACGTCTGAGCGCACGCACGCAGACCGGCCTTCAACTTCTACAGTCGTTGCAACACCTGTTCCCATGCTGATCAAGCATCTGCCGACCGACCATCCGGATGATCCCAACCTGCCGAGCCAGGCCCGCCGCCAATGGCTCACGCGCATGGCGAAGGCCGGCGCAGGCACGGTCATCCTGAGCCTGGTGGGCCCGCAGATTGCGCGCGGCGCCAACATCGTCGCCGTGCGCGTGTGGCCCGCCGAGGACTACACACGCGTGACGATCGAATCCGACGTCGCGCTCAAGGCCACGCATCAGCTCATCAAGGATCCGGATCGCCTGATGGTCGATATCGACGGGCTCGAGCTGAACCCGACGTTGCGCGAGCTGGTGGCCAAGATCGCGCCGAACGATCCGTACATCCGCCAGGTGCGCGTGGGTCAGAACCGGCCGAGCGTCGTACGCCTGGTGTTCGACCTGAAGGAAAGCGTCAACCCGCAGGTGTTCACGCTGCTGCCGATTGCCGGCTATCGCAACCGGCTGGTGTTCGACCTGTACCCGACCAACCCGCCCGACCCGCTGATGCAGCTCGTGCAGGCCACCGAGGGCAAGCAGGAGCGCTTTGCCGCGTCGGGCGGCACGCCGATGCCGACACCGGATGACGATGACCCCATCGCTGCGCTGGCACGCCGCAGCAGCGGCGGCAGCCCAAACAAGCCGCCGATCGAAGAGCCGCACCTCCCGGCGCTTGCCAACCGCACGCCGCCGCGCAAGGTGCCGCCGACGACCTCTTCGAATCCTCCGTCGACGCTCGCCAACGCGCCGAACACGCCGCCGCTGGAGATCATTCCCGAGCCACCCGTGCCGCGTGCACCCTCGAACGGCCCGCGCATGCGCCGCCTGCTCACGGTCGCCATCGACCCCGGCCATGGCGGCGAAGACCCGGGCGCCACGGGCGGTGCCGGCACGCACGAGAAAGACGTGGTGCTGTCGATCGCCCGCATGCTCAAGGCCAAGATCGACGCCCAGCCCAACATGCGCGCCATGATGACGCGCGATTCCGACTACTTCGTCCCGCTGGGCGTGCGCGTGCAGAAGGCGCGCCGCGTGCAGGCGGATCTGTTTGTCTCCATCCATGCCGATGCGTTTCTTTCGCCGGAAGCGCGCGGGGCATCAGTGTTCGTGTTGTCCGATCGTGGCGCTTCGAGCGCGCAGGCCAAGTGGCTCGCCAACAAGGAAAACGCTGCCGACATGATCGGCGGCGCGAACCTCGGCTCGAAGGACGCGCAGGTCACGCGCGTGCTGCTGGACCTGTCGACCACCGCGCAGATCACCGACAGCATGAGGGTCGGCAAGGCCGTGCTGGACCAGATCGGCGGCATCAACCGGCTGCACAAGGGGCAGGTGGAGCAGGCGGGCTTTGCGGTGCTCAAGGCGCCCGACATTCCGTCGATCCTCGTCGAGACGGCCTTCATCTCCAACCCGGAAGAAGAAGCCAAGCTCAACGACCTGGGCCACCAGAACCAGCTTGCCGACGCCATCCTGCGCGGCATTCGCGCCTACTTTGCCAAGAACCCGCCGTTGTCGCGCAACCCGGGCGTCTGACGCATGACGACGCTTGTGCTACGCGAAGGCGGTGCGTCTGACGCCAGCACCATCGCCGACATCCACACGCGAAGCTGGCAGACCGCGTATCGCGGGCTCGGGGTCCTGTCCGACGCGTATCTCGACGGCGTGGCCAACGCAGAGATGCACGCGAAGTGGCGTGAACGCATGACTGCACCCGTGGCCGGGCAATACGTGTGGTGTGCCGATCTGGATGGCGAGACCATCGGTTTCCTCTGCGCCATGCGTGAAGACAATACGCCATGGGGCGCGCTCGTCGACAACCTGCATCTGCTGCCGACGTCACGCGGCCATGGTGTCGGCAAGCGCCTGATGGGCGAAGCGGCGCGCTGGGCCGTGGCTCAGGGCATCACACAGTTACATCTGCTGGTGTACGAGGCGAACACCGCCGCGATCGGCTTCTACGAAGCCCTGGGCGGTGTGTCGGTCAGCCGGGACTGGCTGGAGACGGCCGATGGCGGGCACGCGTGGGTGCGCACCTACCACTGGCCGGAAGCGAAACTCGCGGGTCTGATGGGCCTGCGCTGATCAAGCCGGGCGGCTCGCCGGGACCCCCGCGCTGGCCTCTGCGTGGGCAACGCGATCGGCGTATTTGCGCGCCAGCGTCGAACACACGATGAGCTGCAACTGGTGAAAGATCATCAGCGGCAGCACGATCAGGCCGAGCGCAGGGTTGCCGGCAAACAGGATCTTCGCCATCGGCACGCCGTTCGCCAGGCTCTTCTTCGAGCCGCAGAACACGGCGGTGATTTCGTCGGCCAGGTTGAAGCCCGCGCGCCGCGACAGCCAAGTCGTCGCGCCCAGCACGACGAAGAGCAGCGCGCCGCTCATCACGGCCACGGCCACGATGGTTTCCCACGGATACTTCGACCACACACCCGCGTGCGTCGAATCAGCAAACGAGTTGAAGACGATCAGCAGGATCACCGCGCGATCCACTTTGTTGATGATCGGCTTGTGCTTGTTGATGAAGCCCCCCAGCACGGGCCGCAGCAACTGGCCTAGCACGAACGGCAGCAGCAGTTGCTCGGCCACGCCCAGCAGCGCCTTGCCGACCGACAGGTCCGCGCCCGACGCCTGGATCACGAAGCTCATTAGCAGCGGCGTGGCGATCATGCCGATCAGGCCCGAGATGGTCGCATTGAAGATGGCGGCCGGCACGTTGCCCTTGGCCATCGCCGTCATCGCCACCGACGACGACACCGTGGATGGCAGCGCGCACAGGTAGAACACGCCCAGCAGCAGTTCAGCCGGAATGAACGGCTTGCACGCAAACAGGATGACCGCGCCGATCAGCGGAAACAGGATGAAGGTGCAGCTCTGCACGAACAGATGCAGGCGCCAGTTGCGCGCGCCTTCGACGATCTTCTCGCGGGAGAGCGCCGCGCCGTGCAGGAAGAACACCAGCGACACGCCGACGATGGTGACGATGTCCAGCCGCAGCGGGCCGTCGCTCGCGCCAAGCGCCGGGAAGAAAAGGGCGAGCGCGACCATCACGAGCATGGCGCGGATGAACCCATCGATCTGGGACAACAACGGAGACAACAGCGGGATCTTCATGTGCGTGCGCGGTCACCATTACGTGACGGCGCGGGTTGGATGGCGGGATAGCCGCTATTGCACAACATCCCTATCTAGAATACAAATGCATTGATCGAATCAATTCATACGTCGTCGGCATGAATGTGACCTTGCGCCAGTTGCGCGTCTTTCTCGCGGTGGCACGTGCGCACAGCTTCAGCCGGGCGGGCGACACCATTGGCCTGACGCAACCGGCCGTGAGCCGCTCGATTTCGGAGCTGGAAGGCGAACTGGGCTTGAAGCTGCTCGATCGCACCACCCGCGAAGTCGTGCTGACGGAAGTGGGCCGCTCGCTGGCGACGGCGCTGGATCGCCTCGTCGCTGATCTGGACGACACGTTGCAACAGGCGCGACAGGTGAGCGAGCAGCGGCGCGGCCGCGTTGTCGTGGCGTCCAGTCCGACCGTGTCGACCCGGTTGATGCCGGTCTACGTGGCGGAGTGCGCGGTGCGCTATCCAGACATCCGCATGATCGTGCGTGACTCCGTGCAGGTCGACACGCTGCAATTGATCCGCACAGGCGGAGCCGATTTTGGGGTGGTGGTGGAACCCCTCGATACCGAAGGCCTATGGACCGAGCCACTGCTGGTCGATCCGTTCTGCCTCGTCTGTCGCAAGGATCACCCGTTCGCGCAGCGCAGCAGTGTGCGCTGGAAAGATTTGCATCGCACGGCGGTCGTCCTGCTCGACCATGCTTCGGGCAGCCGCCCGCTCATCGACCGCATTTTCCTGCGCCACGGCGTTCACCCGGACGTTGCGCAGGAGATGGGTCACAGCAGCGCCGTATTCGGCATGGTGGAAGCTGGTATCGGCGCGGGCGTGGTGCCGTCGCTGTCGTTGCCGCTGCCGTCCTCGTCGCCATTGGTGGCGGTGCCGTTGTCCCCTAAGGAAACGCGCGCGATCGTGCTGGCGCGTCGGCATGACCGGTCGTTGTCGCCGGCGGCCGAAGCGGCGTGGCAGATGATTCGCCGGATGGCGCTGCCAGCCGCCTGACGACCGGATCGCTGCGCTTACTTCGGCTGCATGCGGATGGCGCCATCCAGGCGGATGGTCTCACCATTGAGCATCGGGTTCTCAACGATCGCACGCGCGAGCTGCGCATATTCCGACGGCTTACCCAGGCGCGGTGGGAACGGCACCATCTTGCCCAGCGCGTCCTGTACTTCGGCCGGCATGCCGAGCAGCATCGGCGTTTCGAAAATGCCCGGCGCAATCGTCATCACGCGGATGCCGTCACGCGACAGGTCACGTGCAATCGCCAGCGTCATCGCCACCACGCCGCCCTTGGACGCCGCGTAGGCCGCCTGACCAATCTGCCCGTCAAACGCAGCCACCGATGCCGTGTTGATGATCACGCCGCGCTCGCCGCCGGCGTTGGGTGTGTTGCCGGCCATGGCCGTCGCGGCCAGGCGGATCATGTTGAAGGTGCCGATCAGATTGATGTTGATCACGCGTGCGAACTGGTCCAGCGGGTGCGGCCCCGTCTTGCCCACCGTGCGCGACGCCGTTGCAATCCCTGCGCAGTTCACCAGCCCGCGCAGCGTGCCCAGCGATGTGGCGGCGTCCACAACGGCTTGCCCGTCCGCTTCGGACGTGACATCGCAGCGCACGAAGCGACCGCCCAGTTCCTGCGCCAGCGCCGTGCCGGCGGCCTCGTTCAGGTCTGCAATCACCACGTTGCCGCCGGCCTCGGCCAACGTGCGTGCCGTGCCTGCGCCCAGTCCCGACGCGCCGCCGGTGACGATGAATACCTGATCGCGAATCTCCATGCCATGTCTCCCTGTGTGTGGTTTGCGAGTTACTTGACGTTTACGTTCGCGTCAAGTTCAGCGTCGTATGGTAGCGCGAAGCGGCCGTCGATCGCGCAAAAAAAAAGGCGCCTCATAATCGAGGCGCCGTTCTTCCTGGCGTGTAATGCGCGGGAGCGCTTAGTCCTGCAGCGCTCCGAACACGCGGGCCGTGATTTCGTCGACATTGCCCACGCCGCTGATCTTGCGGTACTTCGGCGGCGCAACCTTGGCGGCGCTGTTGCCGTTGGCGGCCCACTGCGAGTAGTAGTCCACCAGCGGACGCGTCTGGTTCTCGTACACGTCCAGGCGCTTGCGCACGGTGTCTTCCTTGTCGTCGTCGCGCTGGATCAGCGGTTCGCCGGATTCGTCGTCCACGCCTTCGGTCTTGGGCGGGTTGTACTTGACGTGGTACGTGCGGCCCGACGCCACGTGCACGCGACGGCCGCTCATGCGCTCGATGATGGCGTCGAACGGCACGTCGATTTCCAGCACGTAGTCGATGGCCACGGCGGCATCTTTCATGGCTTCCGCTTGCGGAATGGTGCGCGGGAAGCCGTCGAACAGGTAGCCGTTCTTGCAGTCAGGCTGCTGCAGGCGGTCTTTCACGAGGCCGATGATGATGTCATCCGATACCAGGCCGCCGGCATCCATCACCTTCTTTGCTTCGATACCCAGCGGGGTACCGGCCTTGACGGCCGCGCGCAGCATGTCGCCGGTGGAGATCTGCGGAATGCCGAACTTTTCGCAGATGAATTTCGCTTGCGTACCTTTGCCGGCGCCGGGCGCGCCCAACAGAATCAACCGCATGGTGACGAGTTCCTCAAGTTTTCGAATCCTGTCGCGCTGTCAGGGTGTGTGAAGCGCGTTGGGAATCGGTCCAAGAGGGCGGATTCCCAATACGCCTGCGGGTAAAACCATGGCGACGTAATCGACGCGAACAGGCAGCCTAGCGGGCGAAGTTGACGCCAGCCTTACCGGACTCTGGGGAATCAGGCGTCCGCCGGACGGCGGCACCCATGGCTCGATTTGTCTCCCTGTCGCCGCTGTGGCGCCTGCGTGGGCGCCGTCATGCGGCTTGTCGTCCTCGCGATTATGCCATGCCGGGGCCGGGGTTTTGGCAGCCCCGCGCGCAAACTTCAGAGAAATGCGGGCTCAGGGGCCGTCCTGCGCCAGGAGTTCAGCCCAGGCAGCGCGTACCCGGGTAAGGTCTTCGGGGGTATCGACTCCGGCGGCGGGAGCGTCATCGGTGGTCAGCACGGCAATGCGCTCACCGTGCCACATCGCGCGTAGCTGCTCCAACTGTTCGGTCTGTTCGATGGGGGCGGCGGCCAATTGCGGGAAGCGGCGCAGGAACCCGGCGCGGTACGCGTAGATGCCGATATGGCGCAGCACGGGCATGGCCGGCAGCGGGCGTTCCGCAACGGACCCGGCCATGACGGCGGGCGTCCAGGTGTCGCGCGCCCACGGCAGCGGTGCGCGCGAGAACAACAGTGCGCGATCGGCGGCGTCGAGCACCACCTTGACGACATTTGGATTGAATACGTCGGCCGGGTCGTGGATCGGATGCGCTGCAGTGGCGATGGCGCAGTCGGGGTGGTCGCGCAGATGCGCGGCCACGTTGTCGATCAGCGTTGGGGCGATCAGCGGTTCGTCGCCTTGCACGTTGACGACGATGGCGTCATCGGGCAGCCCCAGCACGGTGGCCACTTCGGCCAGACGGTCGGTGCCGGATGCGTGGTCGGCACGCGTGAGCACGGCTTCCACGTGATGCTGCATGCAGGCGTCGGCGACCGACGCCGCATCGGTGGCAACCACCACGCGCGCGGCAGACGACTGATGCGCGCGTTCAGCCACGCGCACCACCATCGGCTTGCCGTCGATGTCGGCCAGCGGTTTGTTGGGCAGCCGCGTGGACGCCAGCCGCGCGGGAATGACAGCGATGAACGGCGCGTGCGACATGACGGTGACCTTCGTATCAGGCCGGATCGACCGGCGTGCCTTCCACGGTCTGGCGTGCTTCATCGGCCAGCATGACGGGGATGCCGTCGCGGATCGGGTAGGCCAGCTTGTCGACGTGGCAGATCAGTTCGTTGTTGGCGCGGTCGTGTTGCAGCGTGCCCTTGCACAACGGGCAGACGAGGATTTCCAGCAGGCGATTGTCCATGGCGGTAGAGGCTCCGTGGCGGCCGCTCAACAGGTAGGGCGGCGCGCCGGTACAGCGGAAGGGGTGGCGTTATTGTGCGCTTGCCTTGAGCGTTGCGCGATCGGCCAGGGCGCGCACGCGCTGGCAGACCTGTTCGACCAGCGCCGGGTCGACCACCGGTGTGGTCGGCACCACCCAGATGCGCGGGTCGTCGAGATGGCCGCATTTTACGGCATCCTTTTCGGTGATCAGGATGACCTCGGCGTGGCTGTCGGTGAAGGGGTTGTTGGCGAAATCGTAGTGGTCGGGCAGCGGCAGCGTGCTCGGCTTGAGGCCGGCGGCACGCAGCGAGGCGAAGAACCGCTCGGGGTTGCCGATGCCGGCCGCAGCCAGCAATTGACCGCCTTCGATGCGTGCGAACTGAGCCAGCGGGCGGCGCAGCGCGGGGTCGGCCAGGTTGTAGGCGTCCTGCAGCTCGAGGCGCATGCCAAAGACGTTCGGGCGGTCGGGCGTGGCGCGGTAGTTGGGGTCGTTGATGAGCGTGGCGTCACGGCGGCGCGTCATCGGCTCGCGCAACGGGCCGGCGGGCAGCAGGAAGCCGTTGCCGCCCATGCGTGTGTCGAACACGATGATTTCGATGTCGCGGCGCAGGCGGTAGTGCTGCAGGCCGTCGTCGCAGACGATCACGTTGCAGCCGGGGTGCGAGGCCAGCAGCGTCTGCGCGCACAGCACGCGGTCGGGGAAGACCCACACCGGCAGATCGGTGGCGCGGGCGATGAGCAGCGGTTCATCGCCGACGTCTTCTGCGCGGGAGTGTTCGCGCACGGGGCGGGGATGCTTCAGTTGTGCGCCATAGCCGCGCGAGACAATGCCCGGCCGCAGACCCGCTTCAGCCAGCGCCGAGGCCAGCGCAATCACGGCGGGCGTCTTGCCGGCGCCGCCTACGGTGACGTTGCCGACCACCACCACCGGCATCGGTAGGCGCACCGAGCGCAGCACGCCAGTGCGGAACAGCAGCCGGCGCAGCGCGCTTACCCCCCCGAACAGCCAAGACAACGGCCACATCACCCACGCAAACCAGCCGCGTTGCTGCCATTGGCGGGTGACGAAGCTGGCGAGGCGGTGCTGGGCGACGGGCATGCGGCGTGATGGTGGTTGAGAGACGGGTCTCTTAGCGGGCGTTGCCGGTTTGCGTGGCGAAGGTCAGATGCGAGAGACCGGCCACCCGCGCCGCTTCCATCACATTGACCACCGCCTGATGTGCGGCCTGCGCATCGGCGTTGACGATGACGATGGGCTCGGAGCCGCCGGCCTTACCTGCGGCATTGCGCAGGGCATCGGCCAGGCTGGTGACATCGCGGGTGTCGAGCACTTGCTTGTCGACGGAGTAGACGCCGTTGGCGGTGACGGACACGACGATCTGACCCGGGCGCTCGGTGGCCTTTTCAGCCTCGGCGGTCGGCAGGTTGACCTTCAGTTCTGTGTAACGGGAATACGTGGTCGTGATCATCAGGAAGATGAGGATCACGAGCAATACGTCGATCAGCGGGATCAGGTTGATCTCCGGCTCTTCGCGGGCACGGCGCGGGCGGAAGCGCATGGCTGTTTCCAGTGAGGCGTTGCCCGGATCAGCCGCGCCGCGGCGGCAGGATCGCGTCGAGGTACGTGGTGGACAGATGCTCCAGCTCGACCACGTAGTTATCCACCACGCCACGGAAGTAGCGCCAGAAGATCAGCGTCGGGATGGCCACCACCAGGCCCAGCGCCGTGTTGTACAGCGCGACCGAGATACCGTGCGCCAGCGCCTGCGGGTTCGTGCCTGCGGCGGTCTGGCTGCCGAAGATCTCGATCATGCCGACCACCGTGCCGAACAGGCCCATCAGCGGCGCCACCGAGGCAATCGTGCCGAGCGCGTTCAGATAGCGCTCCAGGCGGTGCGCCACGTTCTGGCCGGCTTCTTCCACCACTTCCTTGGCGGCATCGCGCGTGGTGTTCGGATGCAGCACCACATGGCGCAGCGCAGCGGCCAGCAGGCGGCCCAGCGGCGAGCCCTGTTCCAGCGTGTTCACCACTTCTGGGGTGGCGCGGCGCTGATGCGCGACGGCCAGCGCCTCGTCATACACCTTGGGCGGAATGATCTTCTTGTGTTGCAGGGCGACGAAGCGTTCGATGATGAGCGCGAGTGCGAGCACCGAGGCGATCAGCAGCGGCCAGATTGGCCAGCCGGCGGCTTGAATGATGGAAAACACTGGACAACCCGTTTTGTCGTTGTGGAGGAGTGTGATTCTGTTCTGGTTTGCTGCTAGTGCCGTCCGCGTCCCCGAACGCTGTTCGTTGCGGCAAAAACAGGCAGCACTCTAGCGCGTCGGACCTGCCACGGCAACACGATGGCGCAGCATCGCGACAAGCGCAGACGATGGTCAACGCGCTGTCACGAAAGATGCTGGCCGCGGCAATCCACAGCCAAGCGGGACAGTCTTGTGGACGGGTTGTGGACATTGCCCGAACAAGCAAACTAAGTGCTTGATCTGAAAGGGAGTTCGGTGCCGTGCTTAAAAAGTATGCAAACGGCATTTCGGTGGTCAATCCATGAACAAGCGCTGTGGGGCCCGGTAAAACGGCGAGTAATCCCCACCGCTGCGGGACAGTTGTGTGGATGGGTTGTGGACATTGCCTCAACAAGTACGTTAAGTGCTTGATCCAAAAGGAAGTCCGATGGCGTGCTCAAAAATGATGCAACCGGCGTTTTGGCGTTGATCAGGAGAAAAATGAGGGCGTGCTTCAAAAAACCGCCAGGAAATCCACAGCGATCCGGGACAGTCTTGTGGATGGGTTGTGGACATTGCCCGGACAAGCAACTTAAGTGACTGATTCAAAAGGGTGTTCGGCACTTCGCTTAAAAGTTGTGCAACCGGGGGGAGGCTCAAAAAAATGGGGATGCTCGCCGCGAACGTGTGAGAATCGACGGCCGATTTATCCACTGCCCGGGCGTCACACCACGGTTTTCCAGCGCCGCTGTGGATAACTTTGTGAACATCCCTGGGGCGCTTGCGCTAAATGGTTGACGCAGAACGAAATTACTTGCGCTGCTGAAATTTTGACATGGGTGGATTTTTCATAAGAATCAAAGGGTTGCGTCAAGATGCACAGAGCGCGTCACCTCACCTCTGTCAAGCTTGACAAGCACGTTATGCTGTGGACAGGTAGCCCGGCCAGCGTGAGTTGCCTCCCCTATTCAAGGTAGATGTCGCCCCAAAGCCTCATTTTTTTGCGCTCCTCGCACCACTTATGACCCCGCCACCGTCTTCCCGCCGCCCGTTTTGGATGGATGCCACTGCACCCACGGCCACATCCGCGCCGGAGGTGTCGGCTGCACCTGATGCCGCGTCAGCACCGAACCGGGGCGGGCAGGAGGTGCTCTCCGTCAGCGATGTCAATCGCCGCATTGCGGGGCTGCTTGAACGCAACTTTCCGCTGGGCTGGGTGCGCGGCGAGATCTCGAACTTCACGCGCGCGGCCAGCGGCCATTGGTATTTCTCGCTCAAAGATGCAGCCGCGCAGATCCGCTGCGTGATGTTCAAGGGCCGCAACCAGTACGCCGATTTCACCCCGCGCGAAGGCGAGGCCGTGGAGGTTCGCGCGCTGGTCACGCTGTATGAAGCGCGCGGCGAACTGCAATTGAGCGTTGAAGCCATCCGCCGGGCAGGCCTGGGCAATCTGTACGAGGCTTTCCTGCGGCTGAAGGCCGCGCTGGAGGCGCAAGGCCTGTTCGACGTCGACCGCAAGCGGCCGCTGCCACGGCATCCGCGCGCGATCGGCGTGGTGACGTCACTGCAGGCGGCGGCCTTGCGCGACGTGCTGACCACGCTGCGCCGGCGCGCGCCGCATGTGCCGGTGGTGGTGTATCCCGTGCCGGTGCAGGGTGCCGGTGCGTCGGAGCGTATCGCTGCCATGCTGGAACGGGTCAATGCCCGGGCAGAGGTCGACGTTGTCATCCTGTGCCGGGGCGGAGGCAGCATTGAAGACCTGTGGGCCTTCAATGAAGAACCGGTGGCCCGTGCGGTGGCCGCATCCGAAATTCCCATCGTGGCAGGTGTCGGGCATGAAACAGATGTGACTATCGTCGACTTTGTGGCCGATGTGCGCGCACCCACCCCGACTGCTGCGGCCGAACTCGTCAGCCCCGATCGTGCCCGCATGCTGCGCGATGTGGGCCGCGACTGGGATGCGCTGTCCGCCCAGTTCCGCCGCCAGCTCGATCGCCGCGCTCAGACCGTCGATTGGCTCGCGCGCCGCCTGCGCAGCCCGCAGACCCAGATGCGCGAACGCCGCACGCAGCTCGCCCACCTGGAGGGCCGCCTGCGCTTTGCCCTGACGGGCCGCGTGCAGCGCGCGGAACATCTGCAGCGTCTGCTGACGATGCGTCTGGCGGCAGCCCGCCCCGACGCCACGCGAGAGCGCACTCGGCTGGACCAAGCCGAAGCAACGCTGGCACGCGTCATGCGACACACGCTGTCTCGCGCCCAAGAACGCCTGGCACGTCAGCACACCGGCCTGGAACTGCTGGCGCCGCAGCGCACGCTGGAGCGCGGCTATGCGGTGCTGCTCGACGCCAAGGGCCATGCCATACGCGATCCGCACGCACTGCATGCCCGGGCACGGATCGAGGCGCGACTGGCGCAGGGTACGGCCGACATCGAAATCGCCTGCGTGCAACCGAAGCTCGAACTGTGACCGGCGCATGACCTTATAGCGGAAATGATCGCGATTCCGCACGCGTTTAGCGGTTATTCCGTCTATTTAGCCCGCGGTTTGCGCCGGTTTTGCAAGTCTCCTACAATCGTCGCTCCCAACCTGTACAACCCACAGAAGGCAAGAACAATGGAACACACGCTCCCCCCGCTGCCGTACGCCCAAGACGCTCTGGCGCCGCACATCTCCAAGGAAACGCTGGAGTTCCACTACGGCAAGCACCACCAGACCTACGTCACGAACCTGAACAACCTGATCAAGGGCACCGAGTTCGAGAACCTGAGCCTCGAAGACATCGTCAAGAAGTCCTCGGGCGGTGTGTTCAACAACGCCGCACAGGTCTGGAACCACACGTTCTACTGGAACGGCCTGAAGCCGCAAGGCGGCGGCGCTCCGACCGGCGCGCTGGCTGACGCCATCAACGCCAAGTGGGGCAGCTTCGACAAGTTCAAGGAAGAGTTCACCAAGACGGCTATCGGCACGTTCGGTTCGGGCTGGGCCTGGCTGGTGAAGAAGGCCGACGGCTCGCTGGATCTGGTGTCGACCTCCAACGCCGCCACGCCGCTGACGACCGACGCGAAGCCGCTGCTGACCTGCGATGTGTGGGAACACGCGTACTACATCGACTACCGTAACGCCCGTCCGAAGTACGTCGAGGCGTTCTGGAACCTGGTCAACTGGGACTTCGTTGCCAAGAACTTCGCCTAAGGCGAATCGCTCCGGCGATCCAAGAAAACCTCCGCACCAGCGGAGGTTTTTTTATGCGCGCACGCTGCCCAGCATGTCGTGCAATTCATGGCTCATCATCGCCAGGAACACGACCAGGCCGATGTAGTAGACGGTGTAGGTCAACCGCGATTCGTTCGAGATGCTGTAGTACGCGCGGTTTTCCGGCGCGTGTGGGTCGTACCGCCAGGCCTTCATCAACTGCGGCACGGCCAGCACCGCAATCAGGATCAGGATCGGACTCGGCCGCCAGATGAACAGCGCCACCAGCACCGGTACGCCCAGAAACCAGATGCGCGGCGACAGCACCGCCGTAATCCGTCCACCGTCAAACGGCGAGAGCGGGATCAGGTTGAACAGGTTCAGGAAGCAGCCGGCGTAGGCCAGGGCCAGCAGCAACTGGCTGTCGGTGTAGCGCGCGAGCCCGTAGCAGAGCATCGCGCCGACCGTGCCGGCGACGGGGCCCGCCAGGCCGATATGGGCCTCGGTTTCTACATCCATCGGCTGCTCTTTCAGGTCGATCCATGCGCCCACGAAGGGGATGAAGGTGGGCGCTCCCACGGCCAGCCCGCGCTGCCGCGCCGCCATGAAGTGGCCCATCTCGTGGATGAACAGAAGCACCACGAATCCCACCGCATAGCGCCAGCCGAACACGAAGGCATAGGCGACCACCGACAGCAGCATCGTGCCGCCGGTGGTCAACAGCTTGCCGAACTTCAGCGCTGAAAACAGCAGGATCAGCAGCTTGGCCACGGCTTATGTGCTCGGCTTGCGCTTGAAGAACTTGGCGATGGCCGCTCCAAAGCCTGCCACCGCCAGGATCGCCACCTTGGCGAACTTCGCCAGGAACCCGGCGATCACCGCAAACAGGCCCAGCTTCTTGGCGGCGATGCCACCGACCAGCGCGGCCAGACCGTACTCGGCCACCTTATCGGTCTTCGCGTTGAAATCGGTGTAGCGCTTGCCGTCTTTGAAATCGAGATCGGCGAGCAGCTTTTTCACGGCGGGCTTGTCGGCGTCGATGTGGTTGCGGCCGGTGATCAGGTTCAGGCTGATATAGCCGTCGCGCCCCAGTGCGTAGGTGTTGTAGTTGACCGCACCGGGATCATCGGCCGGCTGGCCCTTGGAGCGTGCAGCCATCGACCAGATGAGGCGGTGCGTGGCGGCTTCATAGTGCGGACGCTCGACCCAGCCCTGGATTTCCAGTGCGGGGATGCCGCGCTTCTCGCGCTCTTCGTTGGCGGCGGCGGTGCCTTCCTTGAGCGATTTGTACAGATCGTCGACGTTCCAGTCGCGGGCGTCGTCGTCCTTGATGTAGCCCGAGGCCTCGTACTTGGCGACGACCATCCATTCGTCTTCGTCGCTAGTGGGCATGACCAGGCCGAGCATGTCGGGGTTGTTGCTGTTGCCCATGGCGTGCATGAGCTGCCCGGCGGCCGGCTGCGGAATGAACACCTCGTTCTTGCCGATCTTCAGTGTGGCCTGGTCACGCAGTTCGATCGACGTGGGGCCGACCCTCGCGGCGGCCTTGGCGGCCGCCCACGCCTGCTTCATTTCCTGTTGCCGATCGCTGGCCTGTTGCGCGTGGGCTGCCGTAGCGCCCGTCAAGCCCGTTGCGCCTAGCACCGCCGCGCACGCGAGCGCGCTCGCGCAGGCGCGCAGCGCGCCCTGAAACCCCTTGCCCATGTGCTTCTCCCGAAGATGTTCTTATGTGTTGATTGGCTCGATTTTTCTGACGCTTTGGCAGCCGCCAAAGCGGTCTGCAAGCTGCGCGGAAGCATAGCGGGAGCGGGGCGCTGGGCTGTTAATGGGCGTTAATGAAGCCGTGAGGATTACGGTTGAAGGCCCATCTGCCGCAGCAGCGTCTGGTTGTCTTCCAGGTGCCAGTTCTCGGCGATCTTGCCGTCGGCAATCCGGTACAGGTCGAAGGCCTGGAAATCGATCGGCTGGTTCTGCCCGTGCGTGCGGCCAAACTCGCCGGTGAAGTGTCCGCGAAAGCGCAGGTGAACCGAGACGCGGTCGCCGGCGACGACCATGTCTTCGATCGCCACGCGCATGTCCGGCACGGCCGTGCGGAACGCCTTGGATGCGTCGAGCGGACCTTGCGTGCCCTGCACGCGCCCCGCTGGCAGTGTGCGGTCGACAAAGGACGGTGACAGCGCTTCGGTGGCATAGCGCGCATCGCCGGTATGCCAGAAGGTGGCGTAGCGGCGCGCTGTCAGCACGGCGGCCGCGGCCTGCGGCGTGTCCGCTGCGGCGACGTGGTCCGGGCGGATGAGGTCTGCATCGGACGTTGACGCAACCGCGGCCGGAGCAATGACGAGCGCAATCGGCAGCGTCAGCACGGCGGCTGCAAGCAGGGCGGGGCGGATGAGCATGGTGGACTCCGTTGGTGGTGAAGCGCTGCACTGTAGATTTCCAATCGCAGACGATAAAGGTCTCGTGAGTCGATCTGGTTTCAATCCGGATTTGATGATCGACTGCCATGCCGGTCGCCCGCACGAACGCAATGCTGCGCACGTGATAGTCGGTATCGCGCGCCCAGCTGCGTTCAAATGGTCCGCGCCGCGCCAGGTTTTTCTAGACTGGCCCTTCATCGAACAGACGCATGAAAAACAAGGGAGGGGACGGTGGATCTGAGCTACATCCTGTCGCGCACGGAGCGCGGCACGCAGGAACTGCAAACGCGCAGCGGGCACGTCACGCATCGGCAGCGGGCGATCCTGCTGCTGGTCAATGGCGAGCGCTGTGCGGCGGACATCCTGGCGCAGTTGAGCAGCGCCGGCCCCGATATCGACGACCGTGCCGAAGACCTCGCGCGCCTGATTGCCGACGGCTATGTCGCAAGCCGCGCGCCAACCAAGGTGGTGCCCAAGCCCAAGACGTCGCCCCAGCCGGCGCCTGCCACGCCATTTGCGCCGCGCCATGTGCGGCAGGCTTCGATTGCGGACTGGCGCCTGAGCCAAGCGGGCGCGTTCTCGGCCTTGCAGCGTTATCTGGCCGAAGGTCCGGAAGCGCCGATCGACTTTCTCAACGGCTTGGCCGCCCCGCTGTACACCGCGCTGACGACGTGCCGCAGCGAGGCATCGGCCCACGCCGTCGTCGCGTTTCTGGAAGCGCGCCTCGAGGAGGAGGCCGGGAATGTGACCGCGGCGTCCTAGGTGTAAATACTGAATTCGCAATCCATTCCCGTTGGGTGGGAATGTCACGTTGATGTATTGAGAAAATCGTCGCATTCTCCGTCGCAACATCACTCGACGGAGTTTCGCGATGACCGAGCCGGGCCAGGCACCTTCACCAGCTCAATCCGCTGCCGCTACCAGCGGCTCGGACCGCGTGCTGATGGTGCTCGCCACCATCGCGCGCCACGGCCGCCCGGTTGCGGCGCGCGAGCTGGTCGAACTGACCGGCCTGCCGCAGAGCACGCTCTACCGTCAGGTCGCGATGCTCAAGCGCTGGGGGTTCGTGCTCGAATCGGCCGGCACCTATGCCCCGGGGCCGATCAGCTTGCAGCTCGCACTCGGTTTCGACCACGCTTCGCATCTGGTGCAGGAAGCGCGCATTGGCATGGCCAAACTCGTGGTCGAGTCGGGCGAATCGGTGGGGCTGGTCGTGGCCGTGAAGGATCAGGCCGTCTGCCTCGAGATGGTCGAGAGCCAGCAGTCGCTGCGCTGCTCGTTCGAGAAAGGGCGCGGGGTGCCCCTGCTGGCCGGCGCTTCCGCCAAGTCGTTGCTCGCCTTCATGCCGCCCGCTGCGGCGCGCGCCATCCTCGCTGACTTGCTGGCCGTCGATGCCGACACCCAGGCGCAATTGCAAGCCGAACTCAATGACATTCGCGCCGCCGGTTATGCGCTGTCCGAAGGCGAGGTCGACCCGGGCGTCTGGGGCGTGAGCGTGCCGGTGTTCCGGCTGCCCGGCCACGCGCTCGGCTCCATCACATTGATGGCGCCTGCAACGCGCGTGCGCGGCAAGGAGCAGCGCCTGATCGACATGACCGTTGCAGCGGCTGCGTCCATTTCTGCGCGATTGCAGGACCTCTGAATTTTCGATTTTTCCGCTTCGTTTTTTTCTCACCCCACATGCATCACACAAGGAGACCACTCATGGGGAATCGTCGTCAGTTCATGCATTCGATGCTGGCTTGTGCCGTGGCGTTGTCCGCTGCGGCGTCCTTCGCAACCGCTGCGCACGCTGCTGGGGAGCCGTTGCGGGTGGCTACCGACGCCACGTTCGCGCCGATGGAGTTTGTCGAAAACGGCAAGCGCACCGGCTTTGATGTGGACCTGATCGATGCGCTGGCCCGCACCCTGGGCCGCCCGGTCGAGTGGACCGACATCGACTTCAAGGGCCTCGTGCCGGGCCTGATCTCGCGCCGCTTCGACGTGGCCATTTCGGGCATCTACATCACGGAAGAGCGCAAGAAGGTGGTGGACTTCACGGTGCCGTACTACCACGGCGGCCTGGTCGCGCTGGTCAAGCAAGGCAACACGGCCATCAAGACGCCGGCGGATCTGAACGGCAAGAAGGTCAGCGTGCAGGTGGGCACCAAATCGGTCAACTACCTGCGCGAGAACTACCCGAAGGTCGAACGCGTGGAAGTCGAGAAGAACAACGAGATGTTCAACCTCGTCGAGATCGGCCGGGCCGATGCCGCTGTCACAGGCCGCCCCGCCGCCGCGTACTACGTGAAGGCGCGTCCGGGCCTGCGCCTGGTTGAGCCGGCACTCACCACCGAGGAATACGGCATCGCCGTGCGTCGCGATCAGCCCGAATTGACCAAGGCACTGAACGCCGCGCTGGAGAAGATCAAGGCGGACGGCACGTACGACCAGATCGTCAAGAAGTGGTTTGGCACCACCGCGAAGTAACGACCGGACACGCTGATGGAACTGGATTTTTCTCCCGTCTGGGCCGGATGGCACGACATCCTGCGCGGTGCGATCGTCACCGTTGAGGTGACGGCCGCCGCGCTGGTGCTCGGTTGCGTGCTCGGCTTGCTGATCGGCATCGGGCGGCTGAACCCGCGCCGCCGACTCATCTACGGCATCTGCACGGTGTACGTGACGTTCATCCGTGGCACGCCGCTGCTGGTGCAGCTCTTCCTGCTGTTCTTCGGGCTGCCGCAGTTCGACATCCTGCTGCCGGCGTTTGTGTGCGGCGTGCTGGGGTTGGGCGTGTATTCGGGCGCTTATGTCTCGGAAATCGTGCGCGGTGCGATCCAGTCGGTGGATCGCGGGCAGATGGAGGCGGCACGCTCGATCGGCATGTCGTCGGCGCAGTCGATGCGCGCCATCATCCTGCCGCAGGCCGTGGTGCGGATGATCCCGCCGCTGGGCAACGAGTTCATCGCGCTGATCAAGAACTCGGCGCTGGTGTCGCTGCTCACGATCCACGACCTGATGCACGAAGGGCAGAAGATCATCAGCGTGTCGTATCGCTCGCTGGAGGTGTATCTGGCGATTGCGCTGGTGTACCTGGTGCTGACCAGTGCCGCCAGCTATCTGCTGCATCGGCTTGAACGCAACATCCGTGCGGGAGGCATGGTGCAATGAATATGGCGAATGCGAACCCGCAAACTCTGAAATCTGCGCTGGATGTCCCGATGATCCAGATTCGCGGGCTTACCAAATCGTATGGCGATCACACCGTGCTCAAGGGCATCGACTTCGAAGTCGACGCCTCGCAGGTGGTGGTCGTAATCGGCCCCAGCGGCTCGGGCAAGAGCACGTTCCTGCGCTGCTGCAACGGGCTGGAAATAGCCGAAGGCGGCACCATCGACATCTGCGGCAAGCGCCTGATCGACGACGGCAAGTTGCTGCCCGATGGCGAGTTGAACCAACTGCGGCAGCAGGTTGGCATGGTGTTCCAGTCGTTCAACCTGTTCCCGCATCTTTCTGTGCTGCACAACGTCACGGTGGGCCCGCGCATGCTGAGTGGCAAGTCAAAGCACGAAGCTGAAACGGAGGCGCGCGAGCTGCTGCAGAAAGTGGGCCTGGCACACAAGGCCGATGCGATGCCCGCAAGTCTCTCGGGCGGCCAGAAGCAGCGCGTGGCCATTGCCCGTGCGTTGGCCATGCGGCCCAAGGTGATGCTGTTCGACGAGCCGACCTCCGCGCTTGACCCGGAACTCGTGGGTGAAGTGCTGCAAGTAATGAAGCTGCTCGCCAAGGAAGGCATGACGATGTTGGTCGTCACGCACGAGATGGGTTTCGCGCGCGAGGTGGCCGACGTGGTGGTGGTGATGGACGGCGGCGGCATCGTCGAAGCCGGGCCGCCGTCGGTCATCTTTGGCGAGCCCAAGGAAGCGCGCACGCGTTCGTTCCTGCAAGCGGTGCTGACACGCGCATGAGGACGATGTTCGATGCCTCCGTCTGGCAGGGGCGTGACGACACCGGCGAGCGCGGTGACGTGACGCGCCTGTTCCAGGTTGTGCTGTCGCATGATGCGACGACGTTGTCCGGCGTGCCCGCGCTGCTGGGCTTTGCGTGCGATGCGGGCGTGGTGCGCAACCACGGGCGTGCGGGTGCGGCACTGGGCCCGCGGGAAATTCGCCGTGCGTTGGCCAACGTGCCCGCGCATGGCCTGTCGGTGCTCGCCGACGCGGGCGATGTCACGTGTGACGATGGCGATCTGGAAGGCGCGCAAGCCACACTTGGCGAAACTGTGTGCGAGTTGCTTGATGCCGGCGCGCGCCCGGTCGTGCTCGGCGGCGGCCACGAGGTTGCCTTCGGCACCTACCAGGGCCTGCGCCAGCATTGGCAGAAGCAAGGCTGGTGCGGGCGTCTTGCGGTCGTCAATTTCGATGCGCATTTCGACCTGCGCACGAGCCGCCCCGGCAACTCCGGCACGCCGTTCGACCAGATCGCCGAAGACTGCGCCGCGCACGGCATCGACCTGACGTATTGCTGCCTCGGTGTGAGCCGCCTGTCGAACACGCCCGCGCTGTTCGACCGCGCCGACGCGCTGCACGCGCACTACGTGGAAGACACCGTCATGCAGGAGCGGCACCTCGATGCGCGCACGGCCGATCTCGATACATGGCTGGCTGATGCCGATCACGTCTACCTGACCATCGACATGGATGTGCTGGCCGCCGCCGTGGCGCCGGGCGTTTCCGCACCCGCGGCCTATGGCATCACGCTGCCGATGCTCGAAGCCCTCGTGCAGCATGTCTGCGCCACCGGCAAGGTGCGCGTGGCGGATATCGCCGAGACCAACCCCGAATACGATCAGGACCGTCGCACCGTGCGCGTTGCGGCGCGTCTGGCCTATCACCTGTTGCGCCGTCCATGAAACTGATTCCTGCAGTTGCAATGCGCCGCATGCCGTGGAAGAACGGCGGCGGTGTCACGACTGAAATCGCCATCGCGCCCGCTGGCGCGACGCTCGACAATTTCGACTGGCGCGTGAGCACCGCGCAGGTCGATGCGGCCGGGCCGTTCTCGCGTTTTGCCGGCATTGACCGATCGCTGGCGGTGATTGCGGGCGGCCGGCTGACGATGCATCGCGCCGACGCCGAAGCTCTGACGCTCGCGCCCGGCGAGGCACCCGCGCGCTTTCCCGGTGAAGTCGATGTGCATGCCACGCTCGATGCGCCGCTGTCGGATTTCAACGTGATGACGCGGCGCGACGCCTGGGCGCATCATGCCGAGGCGATCGCGCTGGCAGCCGGCGAGCGCCGCTCGCTGCCGCGCTTGCACCGGCGGGGCATGCAATGGCTGGTGTATTGCGTGCACGGCGTGTTGTCGATCGGCGCTGACGATGTCCCGCAGGGCGCCGCGGCATGGCTCGATGCAGAGTGCGATGCTGACACGGTTGTCGCGCGTGTCGGTTCGGTCGGTTACCTGGTGGGCTTGTGGCCGGTCGCCTGACGTAGCGCCAGGTCAAACCAAATGCACCAAAAGAAAAGGGACCCCGTAGGGTCCCTTGCAAGTCTCCCGGTCCGGCATGCATGCCGGGCTCGGCAGAAGACTCTTACTTCTTCTTGTTCACGGCGTCCTTGAAGCCCTTGCCAGCCGTGAACTTCACGGTCTTGGTTGCCGGGATCTTGATGGCTTCGCCGGTGCGCGGGTTGCGGCCGGTGCGTGCAGCACGCTTGCCCGACGAGAACGAACCGAAGCCAACCAGCGTGATGGTGCCGCCCTTGGCGACGGTCTTCTTGATGTTTTCCAGCGCGGAGTTCAGCGCGCGCTCGGCGGCGGCGTTGCTCAGTTCAGCGTCTTTCGCAATGGCGGCTACGAGTTCGGATTTGGTCGTCATGTCAGTTCCCCACTTCAGGTTTGTTGGACAGCGTTGTACTGCGACCCGTTTTATATCACCGTTGCGAAGGGTTGCACATCCCCTAACTGCAAGGGTTTGCGGGCCGTTGCTTGCAGCCGACACTTGTCCCGCCTGGGTTTGCGGGCGAGCATCCGGGAAACACCCTATACCGACGCGGTTTGTTTGCATTTCCGCCAGCGTTCTTTACGCCGGAAACGCACCGAAAGCGCGCAGGCAGCACGGCAGCGAACCGGTTCGTCAGACGCCGTACACTGTGTCCCAGCGCCTGTGCCAACTTCATGGAGAACATCATGTCGAGTGCGCAAATGCCTGTCGGACAAGGCTTCGCGGCGGGCGGCGAAGCGCCGGAGCAACCGCGCGGACCGTCCGTTCTGGTGGCCGGCGCCAACGGGCTGGTGGGCCGCGCGGTGGTGCATCGGCTCGTTGCGCAGCCGTGGGCGGGCGGCGTGACCGCGCTTGTACGGCGGCGCGGGGCCTTGACAGCAGGGCAGGCGGCGCCCGGTCGATTGCGCGAATGCGTGGTCGATTTCGATCGCCTCGATGCGCCCGAAACCCAGTCTGCGTTTGCCGCCGATATCGTTATCTGCGCGCTTGGCACGACGATCCGGCAGGCCGGTTCCCAGGCGGCATTCCGGCGCGTTGATGTCGCGTATCCGGCTGAACTGGCGCGGCGCGCGTTTGCCGCTGGCGCGCATCATTTTCTGCTGGTGAGTGCGTTGGGCGCCGATGCGCGCTCGCGGGTTTTCTACAACCGCTGCAAGGGTGAGGTGGAGGCCGAAATCTTGTCGATCGGCTTTCCGTCGGTGACGGTTGTCCGGCCTTCGCTGCTGCTCGGCGCGCGCGCAGAATTTCGGCTGGGTGAACGCATTGCGCAAGGCCTGTCGTGCGCAATCGGATGGATGGTGCCCAAGACGTGGCGGCCGGTGCCGGCGGAATCGGTTGCGGCGGCGCTCGTCATGGCGGCGCGGGTGGATGCGCCCGGTGTGCGTGTGCTGGAGAACGCGGCGTTGCTTGCCGCAAAAGACGAACGGCCGGTGGGATGATCCACCGGCCGTTGTTCGGCCTAGTTTCGTTTCGGGGCTATTTCACGCGATCATTTTTCGATCGGCTTGCCCGTGCGGTCGTGCATCAGCGCCAGCGCAAACACGCTGATGATGGCAGCGGCCATCACGTAGTACGACGGTGCGAGCTTGCTGCCCGAGCTGGCAATCAACCACGTCACGATCAGCGGGGCAAAACCACCGAAGATGGTGACCGCCAGGTTGTACGAAATCGACAGGCCGGTGGAGCGTACCGCCGTCGGAAACTGCTCGGCCAGCACGGCCGGCGCCGGACCCGTAAACGCCGCCAGCAACACACCCAGGATCACCTGCACCTGCAGCAGCGTCTGCACCGTCGGGTTGACGTTGAGCCAGTGGAAGAGCGGATACGCCGCTGCTGCGATGACAAGCGCCACCGTGCCCAGCATGCGCTTGCGACCGATGCGATCGGACAGCGTTCCCATGAGTGGGCACAGCACGAAGATGATCGCGCCGCAAAGCGCCGTCGACTGGAACGTCGCGCCCAGGGGCAGCCCCAGCTGTTGCTTTGCATACGTCGGCATGTAGAACACCAGCGTGTAGGTGCAGACGGTCCAGAGAATCGTCACGCCCAGGCCACCCAGCACCTCGCGCGGATGATCGCGCAGCACTTGCGACAGCGGTGCCAGACGCGACTCCTTTGCCGCCTTTGCCTTCTGCGCTGCGAAGGCGGGCGGCTCGTGCAGGTGCGAGCGGATGTACATGCCGACCGGCCCGATCAACAGGCCGAACAGGAACGGAATGCGCCAGCCCCACGCATCGATCTGCTCCGGCGACAGACCGTTCGTGACGATCGCACCCATGGCGGCGCCCAGGATGAACGAGATGCCCTGGCTCGCCTGCTGCCAGCTTGCGAAGTAGCCGCGCCGTTCGTCCGGTGAATACTCGATCAGGAACGCCGTGGCGCCACCGACCTCTCCGCCCGCCGAGAAGCCCTGGATGAGCCGCGCGATCACGATGAGGATGGGCGCGCCGATACCGATCTGCGCGTACGTCGGTGCAAGGCCGATGATGGCCGTGCCGATCGCCATCAGCATGATGGTGAGCGTGAGCGCAGCCTTGCGGCCCACGCGGTCCGCATAGATGCCAAGGACGACAGCGCCGACGGGGCGCATGAAGAATCCCACGCCGAACGTGGCGACCGTGAGCATGAACGAGGTGAAGTCGTTGCCGGTGGGGAAGAACAGCTTGGCGATGATGACGGCGAAAAAGCTGTAGACCGTGAAGTCGAACCATTCGAGGCCGTTGCCGATGGTGGCGGCGATGATGGCCTTGCGTCGGGTGGCCGCAGTGATGGCGGGTGCCGGTGCCCCATCGCCGTGGGTGGGCGCTGCCGTGGCTTGCATGGATGTGTCCTCCAGTGTTCTATGGGCATCGCCTGCCTCGATCTCTCCCCAGCGTGGGCGGCGAAGCGGTCATGGTAAGTGATCCGGCAAGGATTCGCTGCGGCGGTATACGAAGTCCTTGGAATTGAAGCAACCAAACGCTGTCGAACGCATATGCACATGCGTCCAACGGAGCACATCATGAGCCGCACACTGCAACGTCGCCGTCGTGCCGTCATCCTGCCGGGCGCGGTGGCCGCGTGCGCGGTCGTCTTGCTGGGGGGTTGCGTGGTCGCGCCGTATTACGACGCCTACGGGAACCCGATCGCCCCCGCAGTCGTGGCGCCTGCGCCAGTGGCGGCGTATCCGTCCTATCCGTACGACCCCTATTACTACTACGGGCCGGCCTATTACCCAGCGCCGGTGTACCCGGCGCCGGTTTTCGGCAGCGTGTGGATCGGCGGGGGCGGCTGCTGGGGCTGCCATCGCGCCTGGGGTGGCCGCGGGTGGGGTGGTCGCGGTTGGGGCCATGGAGGGGGCTGGGGGCACGAAGGAGGCTGGGGACATCGTCATTGATCGTCATCGTCAACGTGACGAAGACGCGCATCCGGCGCGCCCGAACGCCAGTTCCGCCGCCAGTTCAATACGCGTGATTGCGTAACGGAATCTGCTGCATCGCGACATACAATCCTTCGCTCTTAAAAGAAAAGCATGCGAGGAGATTGTCGATGTCCGTCATCATCGTGCTGGCTGCGCTGGCGTTCCTGATGTTCGCCGCGTATCGCGGCTACAGCGTCATCCTATTTGCACCACTGGCCGCACTCGGCGCGGTGCTGTTGACCGATCCATCGGCTGTGGCGCCGGTGTTCTCCGGCATCTTCATGGAGAAGATGGTCGGCTTCGTCAAACTATATTTCCCTGTGTTTCTGCTCGGTGCCGTGTTCGGCAAGGTGATCGAGCTGTCGGGCTTTTCGCGCTCGATCGTCGCGTCGGTCATCCGCGTGGTGGGGGCCAAGCGGGCGATGCTTTCCATCGTGCTGGTGTGCGCGCTGCTGACGTACGGGGGCGTGTCGCTGTTCGTGGTGGTGTTTGCGGTGTACCCGTTTGCAGCGGAAATGTTCCGCCAGGGCAACATCCCCAAGCGCCTCATCCCGGGCACGATCGCGCTGGGCGCGTTCTCGTTCACGATGGATTCGCTGCCGGGCACGCCCCAGATTCAAAACATCATCCCGACCACGTTCTTCCACACCACCTCTTGGGCCGCGCCGTGGCTGGGTACCATCGGGGCGCTGTTCATCATCGTGGTGGGCATGTCGTATTTGGAATGGCGCCGCCGCGTAGCGCTGCGCAATGGCCATGGCTATGACCACGGCCTGACCAAGCTGGTGAACGAGCCCGAAACCGCCGAGACGGGCACGCTCGCGCATCCGCTCGTCGCGCTGTCGCCGCTGGTGCTGGTGGGCGTGATGAACCTGGTGTTCACGCGCTGGATTCCAGCGTGGTACGGCAAGGTCGTCACCGTTGCGTTGCCCGGCCTGCCCAAGCCGCTCACGGTTGAAGCCGACAAGCTGACCGCGATCTGGGCCGTGGAGGCCGCGCTGTTGATCGGCATCATCGTGGTGCTGGTGTTCGGCTTCCGCGCTGTGAAGGGCCGCTTTGCTGAAGGCAGCAAGGCGGCGGTGTCGGGCGCGCTGCTGGCCGCAATGAACACCGCTTCGGAATACGGTTTCGGTGGCGTGATTGCCACGCTGCCGGGTTTCCTGGTGCTGGCCGAGGGTCTGCGCGCGATCCCGAACCCGCTCGTCAATGAAGCAGTGACGGTGAGCACGCTTGCAGGTATCACCGGTTCCGCGTCGGGCGGCATGAGCATCGCGCTGGCGGCAATGGCCGATCAGTTCGTGCAGGCCGCGCAGGCGACGGGTATTCCGATGGAGGTGCTGCACCGTGTGGCGGCGATGGCCTCGGGCGGCATGGACACGCTGCCGCACAATGGCGCCGTGATCACGCTGCTGGCTGTCACGGGCCTGACGCACCGCGAAGCGTACCGCGATGTGTTCTGCGTGACGATCATCAAGACACTGGCCGTGTTCTTCGTGATTGCCGTGTTCTACGCCACCGGCATCGTCTGACGCAGACGCTGCCGCAATGAAAAAAGCCACGCAGCTACGCGTGGCTTTTTTTTGTTCGCTGACCCGTCCTGAATAAGGTTGACACTTTTTCCCCGCCAGGGAGTGAGGGTCAAGATGGACGGGCAGAAGAAGCGAACGCAGAGGGACTACACGC
>NZ_JBSFAI010000016.1:0-170382 GCF_056280165.1 Ralstonia sp. 110700041-2
GACCCACAAGGCGGCCGACATCGCCGAACTGCTCCCGCATCGCTGGACGCCCAGCGCCACCTAGCTGGCAAGACGGGTTCACCGGGTGCTTACTCGAGCTCTTCGCGGCAACACATCCCAGCGCCTTCCCACCCAAAAACAAAAACCTCCCGCCGGAGGCGCTCGTGGTCTCGCACCAGGCGCCTTCGGTCAGCCGGCTAGAGCCCGTACGATCGTCCGCTCACGGCGGTGACGCGCTGGATACTCGAGGGCTGGCTGCGTTCGCTTTGTGCGGTGTGCAAGCGCCCTACATCGTATGTCTGTAGTTGTGTGGTGTAGGCCCGCCGTGGGGTCCCCGACCTTCCGTAGCTCTGCTTGCCGACTGCATTTGTGGCTTCCGAAGACGGCTACGCAAGCCCTTTGGCGGGTGCGTTGGAGGGAGGCACCGTGACGCCGCCCCCACTGGAGTGAACTTGCCGTATAAGGGTGAGAGCACCAATGCTCGAAATCTCGCGATTTCATCAAGGAACGCTTGACAGGGTGGCTTGATGGTCCCATAATCGCAAGTTCTCTTCGGAGAGGTGCCCGAGTGGCTAAAGGGGGCAGACTGTAAATCTGTTGGCTTACGCCTACGTTGGTTCGAATCCAACCCTCTCCACCAGAATTAAGCAGTGAGTTCGGTCGCAAGGCCGGGCGGCAAGGGAAGAAGTAACCCGGGCGGGTGTAGCTCAATGGTAGAGCAGAAGCCTTCCAAGCTTACGACGAGGGTTCGATTCCCTTCACCCGCTCCATTCACTGTTCGCAAGTTTTGCCCATGTGGCTCAGTGGTAGAGCACTCCCTTGGTAAGGGAGAGGTCGGCAGTTCGATCCTGCCCATGGGCACCACGCATCCACCAACGCAAATCGCTACCGAGACAGGAGTCGCGACATGGCAAAGGAAAAGTTCGAGCGGACTAAGCCGCACGTGAACGTTGGTACGATTGGTCACGTTGACCACGGCAAGACGACGCTGACGGCAGCGATCACGACCGTGCTGGCGACCAAGTTTGGTGGTGCCGCCAAGGCATACGACCAGATTGATGCGGCGCCGGAAGAAAAGGCACGCGGCATCACGATCAACACCGCACACGTTGAGTACGAAACGGCTAACCGTCACTACGCGCACGTTGACTGCCCGGGCCACGCCGACTACGTCAAGAACATGATTACCGGTGCCGCCCAGATGGACGGCGCAATCCTGGTGTGCTCGGCCGCTGACGGCCCGATGCCGCAAACGCGTGAGCACATCCTGCTGGCCCGCCAGGTTGGTGTGCCGTACATCGTCGTGTTCCTGAACAAGTGCGACATGGTGGACGACGCTGAGCTGCTGGAGCTGGTCGAGATGGAGGTGCGCGAACTTCTGTCGAAGTACGACTTCCCGGGCGACGACACCCCGATCATCAAGGGTTCGGCCAAGCTGGCGCTGGAAGGCGACAAGGGCGAGCTGGGCGAAGTGGCCATCATGAACCTGGCCGACGCACTGGACACCTACATCCCGACGCCGGAGCGCGCTGTTGACGGCACGTTCCTGATGCCGGTGGAAGACGTGTTCTCGATCTCGGGTCGCGGCACCGTGGTGACCGGCCGTATCGAGCGCGGCGTAGTCAAGGTCGGCGAAGAGCTGGAAATCGTCGGTATCAAGGCCACGCAGAAGACCACCTGCACGGGCGTGGAAATGTTCCGCAAGCTGCTGGACCAAGGTCAGGCAGGCGACAACGTCGGTATCCTGCTGCGCGGCACGAAGCGCGAAGACGTCGAGCGCGGCCAAGTGCTATGCAAGCCGGGTTCGATCAAGCCGCACACGCACTTCACGGGCGAGGTCTACATCCTGTCGAAGGACGAAGGCGGCCGTCACACGCCGTTCTTCAACAACTACCGTCCGCAGTTCTATTTCCGTACGACGGACGTGACCGGCTCGATCGAGCTGCCGGCCGACAAGGAAATGGTCATGCCGGGCGACAACGTGTCGATCACCGTCAAGCTGATCGCCCCGATCGCCATGGAAGAAGGTCTGCGCTTCGCTATCCGTGAAGGCGGTCGTACCGTCGGCGCCGGCGTCGTCGCTAAGATCATCGAGTAAGTGCTGTAACTCTTCCGTGCGGCTGCCAACCGGCCGCACGTGAAGTGCCAGAGTGGGGTTGACCGAAATGGCAACCCCAAAGCTGTTTTAGGGGTATAGCTCAACTGGCAGAGCGTCGGTCTCCAAAACCGAAGGTTGGGGGTTCGATTCCCTCTGCCCCTGCCAATTCATCAGCCGCGTCGCGCAGGAAAACGCGCCACGCGGCTTAGTCTCGTTTGGGAAACATGGCCAATCCGAACGTCGAAACCGTCAACACCGCCAGCGGCAAATGGTTGCTGGCCTTGGCGTTCCTGCTGCTGGTCGCTGGGGTGATCGGTTTTTACTTGCTGGCGCAACAGCCGAGCTATGTCCGTGCTGCCTCGCTGATTGGCGGGCTGGTGTTGGGCGCGGGCGTTGCGTTGGTGTCCGCACCTGGGCAAAGCTTCATCGAGTTCGCGCGCGAGTCGTACCGCGAAGTTCGCAAAGTGGTGTGGCCGACGCGCAAGGAAGCCGGGCAGATGACCGGTCTGGTGTTTGCGTTCGTCGTGATCATGGCCCTGTTCCTGTGGTCTGCGGACAAGCTCATTGAGTGGGTGATTTTCTCCCTCGTGCTGGGCTGGAAATAATCGGGTGAAGCCATGACGGATAACGTAGCGAACGACACGTCCACGGATTCGTCCGCACCGGCCTCAAAGAAGCGCTGGTATGTCGTGCATGCCTATTCGGGCATGGAAAAAAGCGTGCAACGCGCGCTGCAGGAGCGCATCGAGCGCGAAGGCCTGCAACATCTGTTCGGCCAGATTCTGGTGCCGTCGGAAGAGGTGATGGAGAGCAAGAGCGGTCGCAAGACCGTGACAGAGCGCCGCCTGTTCCCCGGCTACGTCTTTGTCGAAATGGAGATGACCGACGAGACCTGGCACTTGGTGAAGAACACTTCCAAGGTCACTGGTTTCATTGGTGGTACGGGCAATCGCCCCTCGCCGATCTCCAAGAGCGAAGTCGACAAAATCATGGCCCAGATCCAGGAAGGGGTCGAGAAACCGCGTCCCAAGACGCTGTTCGAAGTGGGCGAAATGGTGCGTGTGAAGGAAGGCCCGTTTACCGACTTCAATGGCAACGTCGAGGAAGTGAACTACGAGAAATCGCGCCTGCGCGTTTCCGTGACGATCTTCGGACGTGCAACGCCCGTCGAACTCGAGTTCGGTCAGGTCGAGAAGGTTTAAGAAATTTGGTGCGGTGGCGCAAGCCACTGCGCTAATCGCCCGGTCCACCGGACTTGGCGGGCAACGGTGGCGAAGCCGCCCGCGCCAACAGAGGAGCGTCGGCCTTGCGCCGATGCGTTACCACTCAACAGGATTGCCATCGTTGTTTGAACTGGGCAATCCGGATTGGAGTCAAGATGGCCAAGAAAATTATTGGCTTTATCAAGCTGCAAATTCCGGCTGGTAAAGCAAATCCGTCCCCGCCCGTCGGCCCGGCCCTGGGTCAGCGCGGTCTGAACATCATGGAGTTCTGCAAGGCGTTCAACGCGCAGACTCAAGGTATGGAACCGGGCCTGCCGGTGCCGGTGGTGATCACCGCCTTCGCCGACAAGAGCTTCACCTTCGTGATGAAGTCGCCGCCGGCGACCGTGCTCATCAAGAAGGCTGCCGGTATCCAGAAGGGTTCCGCCAAGCCGCATACCGACAAGGTTGGCAAGATCACCCGCGCGCAGGCAGAGGAAATCGCCAAGGCGAAGAACGCTGACCTTACCGCAGCTGATCTGGACGCCGCCGTGCGTACGATCGCCGGTAGCGCCCGTTCGATGGGTATCACGGTGGAGGGCCTGTAATCATGGCAAAGATTTCGAAGCGTGCGGCCGCGAACAAGGCCAAGGTCGAACGTACCAAGTTCTACCCGATCGACGAAGCGCTGAGCCTCGTTAAGGAATGCGCCAGCGCCAAGTTCGATGAGTCCATCGACGTGGCCGTGCAACTGGGCATCGATGCGAAAAAGTCGGACCAGGTGGTTCGTGGTTCGGTGGTGCTGCCTGCTGGTACCGGCAAGTCGGTGCGCGTGGCCGTGTTCGCCCAGGGCGACAAGGCCGAGCAAGCCAAGGCTGCCGGCGCTGAGATCGTCGGCATGGAAGACCTCGCCGAGCAGATCAAGGCCGGCAAGATGGACTTCGACGTCGTGATCGCTTCGCCGGACACGATGCGCGTGGTCGGTACGCTGGGTCAGATCCTGGGCCCGCGTGGCCTGATGCCGAACCCGAAGGTCGGCACCGTGACGCCGGACGTTGCCACGGCTGTGAAGAACGCCAAGGCTGGTCAGGTGCAATTCCGCGTCGATAAGGCCGGTATTATCCACGCCACCATCGGCCGCCGCTCGTTCGAGCCGGCAGCGCTGAAGAGCAACCTGGCTGCACTGCTGGACGCACTGACCAAGGCCAAGCCGGCATCGAGCAAGGGCGTGTACCTGCGCAAGGTCGCCGTCTCGTCGACGATGGGCGTGGGCGTGCGTGTTGACCAGGCAACCCTGGCTGCCTGATCGCTCTCGATCATTCGCACCGGGCGGCCCGATAACCATCCTGGTGTCAGCAGTTTTCTCTTGCGTGGCTTCGGCCGCGCAGACCCTCGAGGCTTGAGGGACAAGACTTTGGGCAGTGGCAGACGTCTGCGCAAGTAGGCAGACGCCACTGGTTATCAAAGACCGTTGGCGGTGTGGGGCTCCTCGGAGCCAACACCTTAATCGCGGCCCACTCCGGAAGCGGAGGGGACTTCAGCCAACGCAGATGGCGCCCCCGAAGGGAATGAGTGACTTTGGTATTGCCGAAGTGATTTGTGCCAATCGGACGCCGTACTTTTGGACTGACCGAGGTGACCGCAGCGACTGCGGAAGCCGACGTCGTTTTGGAGCTTAACCGTGGCACTCAATCTCGAAGATAAGAAGGCCGTCGTGGCCGAGGTAACGGCGCAAGTCGCCAAGGCCTCGACCATCGTCGTCGCCGAATATCGCGGTATCACGGTTGGCGATCTGACCAAGCTGCGCGCGCAAGCGCGCCAGCAAGGCGTCTACCTGCGCGTTCTGAAGAACACGCTGGCACGCCGCGCTGTTGAAGGCACGCCGTTTGCCGAACTCGCCGAGCAACTGACCGGCCCGCTGATCTACGGTATTTCCGAAGACGCAGTGGCCCCGGCCAAGGTGCTGAACGATTTCGCCAAGGGCAATGACAAGCTGGTGCTGCGCGCTGGTTCGTACGATGGCAAGGTTCTCGACGTCGACGCCGTGAAGGCGCTGGCAACGATTCCGAGCCGCGAAGAACTGCTCAGCAAGCTGCTGTTCGTCATGCAGGCGCCGGTGTCGGGCTTTGCCCGCGCCCTGGGTGCCCTGGCTGCCAAGCAAGGCGAAGGCGAGGCTGCAGCGGCCTAATAGGCTGCGGCACCACGTACAGATCGCACGATCGATACCGAATCACATTCTGGAGTTATTCAAATGGCAATCACCAAAGACGACATCCTGGAAGCCGTTGGCGCGATGTCCGTGATGGAACTGAACGACCTGGTCAAGGCGTTCGAAGAGAAGTTTGGCGTGTCGGCTGCTGCCGTGGCCGTGGCCGGTCCGGCTGCTGCTGGTGGCGCTGCTGCCGCTGAAGAGCAAACCGAATTCACCGTGACGCTGAAGAGCGCCGGCGCGAACAAGGTTGGCGTCATCAAGGCCGTGCGTGAAATCACCGGCCTGGGCCTGAAGGAAGCCAAGGACCTGGTCGATGGCGCACCGAAGCCCGTGAAGGAAGGCGTCGACAAGAAGACCGCCGACGAGCTGGTGAAGAAGCTGGTGGAAGCCGGCGCGGAAGCCGACGCCAAGTAAGTGCAGGTCTCGCGTGCCGTACCTGGTACGCGATGGAGGCTGGCAAAGGGAGATTTCCCGGCGCCAGCCTTTTTGCGCTTGTGGGGCCGATTGTTGAGCGATCCCGCAGTCACGCTATAAGTATCGTTGAAGTCTCTTTGCCGGGTTTTCCGGCAGCCGGCCAGGACAAGGCCAGCAGAGGCCAAACATCAGTGGCACACTAGGCAGTTCGCAGTCCGCTGATGTTTGTCTTCTGAACCGACTGCAGAAGGCAAGTTTGGTCGGGTGCTCCCCCGTCCGTAGCATGGGCTCCATGGGCTCATGTGCGGGTGGCGCGCGCAGTACCGTCAGCCAGAGGTTGGTAGCGGCCAACCGCCAAATCCCGTCACCAGTCGCTGAACACCTCAAGTGTCAGGCGTGCCTTATCGCCTTAAGTCCGTCGCGCGCACTTGCGATGATTCGGAGATCCCATGGCGTACAGCTTTACCGAGAAGAAGCGTATTCGCAAGAGTTTCGCGAAACGCGCAACGGTTCATCAGGTTCCCTTCCTGCTTGCCACCCAGATTCAATCGTATGCCCAGTTCTTGCAGGAGAACGCTCCTGTTGCACAACGCAAGAGCGAAGGTCTGCAAGCGGCGTTCAACGCCATTTTCCCCATCGTGTCGCACAATGGTCTGGCACGCATGGAGTTCGTGTCGTACCACCTGTCCAACCCGCCGTTTGACGTCAAGGAATGTCAGCAGCGTGGTCTGACCTTCCACTCGGCGCTGCGCGCAAAAGTGCGCTTGATCATCAACGACCGCGAGAATCCCACCAAGGTCAAGGAGATCAAGGAGCAGGAAGTCTACATGGGCGAAATTCCGCTCATGACCTCCACCGGTTCGTTCGTGATCAACGGGACGGAACGTGTGATCGTGTCCCAGCTGCACCGTTCGCCGGGCGTGTTCTTCGAGCACGACAAGGGCAAGACGCACAGCTCGGGCAAGCTGCTGTTCTCGGCGCGGATCATCCCGTACCGCGGCTCGTGGCTCGATTTCGAATTCGACCCGAAGGATATCCTTTACTTCCGCGTTGACCGCCGCCGCAAGATGCCGGTGACGATCCTGCTGAAGTCCATTGGCCTGACGCCGGAACAGATCCTGGCGCACTTCTTCGTGTTCGATAACTTCACGCTCAAGACCGAAGGCGCACTGATGGAATTCGTGCCCGAGCGTCTGCGCGGTGAAGTCGCTCGCTTCGACATTTCCGACAAGAACGGCAAGGTCGTGGTCGAGAAGGACAAGCGCATCAACGCCAAGCACATCCGCGACCTGGATTCCGCGGGCACCAAGCTGATCAGCGTGCCGGAAGACTACCTGCTGGGCCGCGTGCTGGCGAAGAACATCGTCGACCCGGACACCGGTGAAGTCCTGGCCAACGCCAACGACGAACTGACCGAAGGCGTGCTCGAGAAGCTGCGTGACGCCGGCGTGAAGGAAATCCAGACGCTGTACACGAACGACCTGGATCAAGGTCCGTACATGTCGGCGACGCTGCGCACGGACGACACCGCCGACCAGACCGCCGCGCGTATCGCCATCTACCGCATGATGCGCCCCGGCGAGCCGCCGACCGAAGACGCCGTTGAAGCACTGTTCCAGCGTCTGTTCTACAGCGAAGACTCGTACGACCTGTCGCGCGTTGGCCGCATGAAGGTCAACAGCCGCCTGAACCGCTCGAGCGGTACAGGCCCGATGGTGCTGACCGACGAGGACATCCTCGACACGATCAAGCTGCTGGTGAACCTGCGTAACGGCAAGGGCGAAGTCGACGATATCGACCACCTCGGCAATCGCCGTGTGCGCTGCGTCGGCGAACTGGCAGAAAACCAGTTCCGTGCCGGGCTGTCGCGTGTTGAACGCGCCGTGAAGGAACGTCTGGGCCAGGCCGAGACGGAAAACCTGATGCCGCACGACCTGATCAACTCGAAGCCGATTTCGTCGGCGATTCGCGAGTTCTTCGGTTCGTCGCAGCTGTCGCAGTTCATGGACCAGACCAACCCGCTGTCGGAAGTCACGCACAAGCGTCGTATTTCCGCCCTGGGCCCGGGCGGTCTGACGCGCGAGCGTGCGGGCTTTGAAGTCCGTGACGTGCACCCGACCCACTACGGCCGCGTGTGCCCGATCGAAACGCCGGAAGGTCCGAACATTGGTCTGATCAACTCGCTGGCGCTGTATGCACAACTGAACGACTACGGCTTCCTCGAAACGCCGTACCGCAAGGTTGAAAACGGCAAGCTGACCGATCAGGTGGATTACCTGTCGGCCATCGAGGAAGGTAAGTACGTGGTGGCGCAGGCCAACGCGACGCTGGACAAGGACGGCAACCTGATTGACGAACTGGTCTCCGCGCGTGAAGGCAGCGAGCGTGAAACCCGTATGGTCACGCCGGACCGCGTGCAGTACATCGACGTGGCACCGTCGCAGATCGTGTCGGCTGCAGCTTCGCTGGTGCCGTTCCTCGAGCACGATGATGCAAACCGTGCACTGATGGGCGCAAACATGCAGCGTCAGGCCGTGCCCTGCCTGCGTGCGGACAAGCCGCTGGTGGGTACCGGCGTCGAGCGCACCGTGGCAGTGGACTCGGGTACCGCCGTGCAGGCAACCCGTGGCGGCGTGGTCGACTACGTTGACGCGAACCGTGTGGTGATCCGCGTAAACGATGCCGAAGCCGTCGCCGGTGAAGTCGGCGTGGACATCTACAACCTGATCAAGTACACGCGTTCGAACCAGAACACGAACATCAACCAGCGTCCGATGGTCAAGGTGGGCGACGTTGTTGCCCGCGGCGACGTGATTGCTGACGGCGCCTCGACCGACATGGGCGAGCTGGCGCTCGGCCAGAACATGCTGGTCGCGTTCATGCCCTGGAACGGCTACAACTTCGAGGATTCGATCCTGATCTCGGAGCGCGTCGTGGCTGAAGACCGCTACACCTCGATCCACATCGAGGAGCTGTCGGTCGTTGCTCGCGACACCAAGCTCGGACCGGAAGAAATCACGCGCGACATCTCGAACCTGGCCGAAGCCCAACTGGCTCGCCTGGACGAATCGGGCATCACGTACATCGGCGCAGAAGTGGAAGCCGGCGACGTGATGGTCGGCAAGGTCACGCCCAAGGGCGAGACCCAGCTGACGCCGGAAGAGAAGCTGCTGCGTGCGATCTTCGGTGAGAAGGCGTCCGACGTGAAGGACACCTCGCTGCGCGTGCCTTCGGGCATGAGCGGTACCGTGATCGACGTGCAGGTCTTCACGCGTGAAGGCGTGGTGCGTGACAAGCGCGCCCAGTCGATCATCGATGAGGAACTGAAGCGCTACCGCCTGGACCTGAACGACCAGCTGCGTATCGTGGAAGGCGATGCCTTCCAGCGTCTGGAGCGTCTGCTGGTGGGCAAGATTGCCAACGGCGGCCCGAAGAAGCTGGCCAAGGGCACCGCGCTCACGAAGGAATACCTGGCCGATCTGGACAAGTGGCACTGGTTCGACATCCGCCCGGCAGAAGACGAAGTCGCGCTGCAGCTGGAAGCCGTGAAGGTTGCCATCGAGCAGAAGCGCCACGACTTCGACCTCGCGTTCGAAGAGAAGCGCAAGAAGCTCACGCAAGGCGACGAACTGCCGCCGGGCGTGATCAAGATGGTCAAGGTGTACCTGGCCGTGAAGCGTCGCCTGCAGCCTGGCGACAAGATGGCCGGCCGTCACGGTAACAAGGGTGTTGTGTCGAAGATCACCCCGATCGAAGACATGCCGTACATGGCCGACGGCACACCTGCCGACATCGTGCTGAACCCGCTGGGCGTGCCTTCGCGGATGAACGTGGGTCAGATTCTCGAAACCCACCTGGGTTGGGCCGCACGCGGTCTGGGCGAGCGCATCGGCAACATGCTCAAGGCGCAAGCCAAGGCTGCCGAGATCCGCAAGCTGCTGGGTCAGATCTACAACGAGAGCGGCAAGGTTGAAGATCTGGACAGCCTGTCCGACGCGGAAATCCTCGAGCTGGCCGAGAACCTGAAGAAGGGCGTGCCGTTCGCGACGCCGGTGTTCGATGGTGCGCATGAGGACGAAATCCGCCGCATGCTGGACCTCGCCTATCCGGAAGACATTGCGAAGGAGAAGGGCCTGACCGCTTCCAAGCAACAGGTCACGCTGTTCGACGGCCGCACCGGTGAAGCCTTCGAGCGTCCGGTCACGCTGGGCGTGATGCACATGCTCAAGCTGCACCACTTGGTCGACGACAAGATGCACGCGCGTTCGACCGGTCCGTACTCGCTGGTGACGCAGCAGCCGCTGGGCGGTAAGGCCCAGTTCGGTGGCCAGCGTTTCGGTGAAATGGAAGTGTGGGCACTCGAAGCGTACGGCGCATCCTACGTGCTGCAGGAAATGCTGACCGTGAAGTCGGATGACGTGAACGGCCGGACCAAGGTGTACGAGAACATCGTCAAGGGCGAGCACTCGATCGATGCCGGCATGCCGGAATCGTTCAACGTGCTGGTGAAGGAAATCCGCTCGCTGGGTATCGACATCGACCTCGAGCGCAACTAAGCGCCGATGCGGTGAGGGCATGGCGGCAACATCGCCATGCCCTGGTAACAGCAGCCATTGACGAAGATTTAGGGCCGGCGCCTTTGGGTCACACCAGGGCGCCAGCCTCAAACTCAAGGAGTTTGGAATGAAAGCATTGCTCGACCTATTCCGTCAGGTACAGCAAGAAGAGCAGTTTGACGCGATCAAGATCGGCCTCGCGTCGCCTGAGAAAATCCGTTCGTGGTCGTTCGGCGAAGTCAAGAAGCCCGAGACCATCAACTACCGTACGTTCAAGCCTGAGCGTGACGGTCTGTTCTGCGCCAAGATCTTCGGCCCGATCAAGGACTACGAGTGCCTGTGCGGCAAGTACAAGCGCCTGAAGCACCGTGGCGTGATCTGCGAGAAGTGCGGCGTTGAAGTGACGCTGGCCAAGGTGCGACGTGAGCGCATGGGCCACATTGAACTGGCTGCGCCGACCGCGCACATCTGGTTCCTGAAGTCGCTGCCGTCGCGTCTGGGCATGGTGCTCGACATGACGCTGCGCGACATCGAGCGCGTGCTGTACTTCGAAGCATTCGTCGTGGTTGAACCGGGCATGACCGCGCTCAAGAAGAGCCAGATCATGTCGGAAGACGACTACCTGGCCAAGTGCGACGAATACGGCGAAGGCGAATTCGTCGCCATGATGGGCGCCGAAGGCATTCGCGAGCTGCTGCGCGGCATCGACATCGAGAAGCAGATCGAGACGATCCGCGCCGAGCTGCAGGCCACGGGCTCGGAAGCCAAGATCAAGAAGTTCGCCAAGCGCCTGAAGGTGCTCGAGGCATTCCAGCGTTCGGGCATCAAGCCGGACTGGATGATCCTCGAAGTGCTGCCGGTGCTGCCGCCCGAGCTGCGTCCTCTGGTGCCGCTGGACGGCGGCCGTTTCGCCACGTCGGACCTGAACGACCTGTATCGCCGCGTGATCAACCGGAACAACCGTCTGAAGCGTCTGCTCGAGCTGAAGGCGCCGGAGATCATCGTGCGCAACGAAAAGCGCATGCTGCAGGAAGCCGTGGATTCGCTGCTGGACAACGGCCGTCGCGGCAAGGCGATGACCGGCGCTAACAAGCGTCCGCTGAAGTCGCTGGCTGAAATGATCAAGGGTAAGGGCGGCCGTTTCCGTCAGAACCTGCTGGGCAAGCGCGTGGACTACTCGGGCCGTTCGGTCATCGTGGTAGGCCCGACGCTGAAGCTGCATCAGTGCGGCCTGCCCAAGCTGATGGCGCTCGAACTCTTCAAGCCGTTCATCTTCCACAAGCTGGAAACGATGGGCATCGCCACCACGATCAAGGCGGCGAAGAAGGAAGTGGAAAGCCAGACGCCGGTGGTGTGGGACATCCTCGAAGAGGTGATCCGCGAACACCCGGTGATGCTGAACCGCGCACCGACGCTGCACCGTCTGGGTATCCAGGCGTTCGAGCCGGTGCTGATCGAAGGCAAGGCCATCCAGCTGCACCCGCTGGTCTGCGCGGCGTTCAACGCCGACTTCGACGGTGACCAGATGGCTGTTCACGTTCCGCTGTCGCTCGAAGCGCAGATGGAAGCGCGCACGCTGATGCTGGCGTCGAACAACGTGCTGTTCCCGGCCAACGGCGATCCGTCGATCGTGCCGTCGCAAGACGTGGTGCTGGGTCTGTACTACACGACCCGGGACAAGATCAACGGCAAGGGCGAGGGCATGACCTTCGCCGACATCTCGGAAGTGATCCGCGCCTACGAGAACAAGGAAGTCGAACTGGCTTCGCGCGTGAACGTGCGGATCACCGAGTATGAGCTGGTGAACCCGGAAGCCGACGGCGACGCCCGCTTCGCACCGAAGATCACGCTGCAGGCCACGACGGTTGGCCGCGCGATCCTGTCGGAGATCCTGCCCAAGGGTCTGCCGTTCTCGGTGCTGAACAAGCCGCTGAAGAAGAAGGAAATCTCGCGCCTGATCAACACGGCGTTCCGCAAGTGCGGTCTGCGCGAAACCGTGATCTTCGCTGACAAGCTGCTGCAGTCGGGCTTCCGCCTGGCAACGCGTGCCGGTATCTCCATCGCCATCGACGACATGCTGGTGCCGCCGGCCAAGGAGAAGATCATCTCCGAGGCAGCCGCCAAGGTGAAGGAATACGACAAGCAGTACATGTCGGGTCTGGTGACGGACCAGGAGCGTTACAACAACGTCGTGGACATCTGGGGCGCCGCTGGTGACCAGGTGGGCAAGGCGATGATGGAGCAGCTCCAGACCGAAGACGTGGTCGACCGCAACGGCAAGACCGTCAAGCAAGAGTCGTTCAACTCCATCTACATGATGGCCGACTCGGGCGCACGGGGTTCCGCAGCGCAGATCCGTCAGCTCGCCGGTATGCGTGGCCTCATGGCCAAGCCGGACGGCTCGATTATCGAGACGCCGATTACCGCGAACTTCCGCGAAGGCCTGAACGTTCTGCAGTACTTCATCTCGACCCACGGCGCACGTAAGGGTCTGGCTGATACGGCACTGAAGACCGCGAACTCGGGTTACCTGACCCGTCGTCTGGTCGATGTGACGCAGGATCTGGTGGTGGTGGAAGACGATTGCGGCACCTCCAACGGCGTGGCCATGAAGGCCCTGGTCGAAGGCGGTGAAGTGATTGAAGCCCTGCGCGACCGTATCCTGGGCCGCGTGGTCGTCAACGACGTGGTGAACCCGGAAACGCAGGAAACCGCGATCGAGGCCGGCACGCTGCTCGACGAAGACATGGTGGACCTGATCGACGCGCTGGGCGTGGACGAGGTGAAGGTTCGCACGCCGCTGTCTTGCGATACGCGCTACGGGCTGTGCGCCAAGTGCTACGGTCGCGACCTCGGCCGCGGTGTGCTGGTGAACTCGGGCGAAGCAGTGGGTGTGATCGCTGCGCAGTCGATCGGTGAGCCGGGCACGCAGCTGACGATGCGTACGTTCCACATCGGTGGTGCGGCATCGCGTGCGGCAGTGGCATCGAGCGTGGAAGCGAAGGCAACCGGTACCGTGCGTTTCACGGCGACCATGCGTTACGTCACCAACGCGAAGGGCGAGCAGATCGTCATCTCGCGTTCGGGCGAAGCGCTGATCACCGACGACCACGGCCGCGAGCGTGAGCGCCACAAGATCGTGTACGGCGCGACGCTGCTGGTCAAGGATGGCCAGTCCATCAAG
Organism: Ralstonia sp. 110700041-2; assembly: GCF_056280165.1. Classification (NCBI taxonomy): domain Bacteria; kingdom Pseudomonadati; phylum Pseudomonadota; class Betaproteobacteria; order Burkholderiales; family Burkholderiaceae; genus Ralstonia; species Ralstonia sp. 110700041-2. The sequence goes on from NZ_JBSFAI010000016.1 coordinate 13,667, forward strand.
GCCGGCACGCAACTCGCCACGTGGGATCCGCTGACGCGTCCGATCATTTCGGAGTACTCGGGCACCATCAAGTTCGAGAACGTCGAAGAAGGCGTGACCGTCGCCAAGCAGATGGACGAAGTGACCGGTCTGTCGACGCTGGTGGTGATCGATGCGAAGCGTCGTACCGCTGCCACGAAGGGCATCCGTCCGCAGGTGAAGCTGCTCGACTCGTCGGGCGCTGAAGTGAAGATCCCGGGCACGGACCACTCCGTGACCATCGGCTTCCAGGTGGGCGCGCTGATCACCGTGAAGGACGGTCAGCAAGTGCACGTTGGTGAAGTGCTCGCACGTATCCCGACCGAATCGCAGAAGACGCGTGACATTACCGGTGGTCTGCCGCGTGTGGCCGAGCTGTTCGAAGCCCGTTCGCCGAAGGACGCCGCCGTGCTGGCGGAAGTCACCGGTACGACTTCCTTCGGTAAGGACACCAAGGGCAAGCAGCGCCTGGTGATTACGGATCTCGACGGCAACGCCCACGAGTTCCTGATCGCCAAGGAAAAGCAGGTGCTGGTGCACGACGGCCAGGTGGTCAACAAGGGCGAAATGATCGTCGAAGGCCCGGCCGACCCGCACGACATCCTGCGTCTGAAGGGCGTGGAAGAGCTGGCGACCTACATCGTCGACGAAGTGCAGGACGTGTACCGTCTGCAAGGTGTGAAGATCAACGACAAGCACATCGAAGTGATTGTTCGTCAGATGCTGCGCCGCGTGCAGATCGTTGACACCGGCGACACCCGCTTCATCCCGGGTGAGCAGGTGGAGCGTTCGGACCTGCTCGACGAGAACGACAAGGTGATCGCGCTGGGCAAGCGTCCGGCGACCTACGAGAACCTGCTGCTGGGTATTACGAAGGCATCGTTGTCGACCGACAGCTTCATCTCGGCGGCGTCGTTCCAGGAAACCACGCGCGTGCTGACCGAAGCCGCCATCATGGGCAAGGTCGACGACCTGCGTGGTCTGAAGGAAAACGTCATCGTTGGCCGTCTGATCCCGGCCGGTACCGGCTTGGCCTACCACCGCGCCCGCAAGGCGAAGGAAGTGGCCGACCGCGACCGCGCTGCAGCGATTGCCGAAGAAGAAGCCGCTTCGATCTTCGAAACGCCTGCCGTTCAGCAAGAAGGCGACGCGTAAGCGAACGCAAGCAACACCATCAAAGCCCGGCCATGTGCCGGGCTTTTTTTTGTCCGCTTTTCGCCAAGGCGCCGTGTGCAGACGCCAAACAACACTGGTGCTGTCGGTTCCGTATTTTCTTGAGACGTTAACCCGCCTTAACATGCCAACCGCTATGATTTCCCGGTTATAGACCGGCACTTTTTACAATCTACGCGCCCTCCAGCGGAGCAGATTCCAGCAAGTCGCCGGCCCCTCCAGCCTTGCCGACGATTCCTCCATGAAGCTCACACGCAAGCAGATCGCCGTTGGTGCGGTCGCCCTGGTCGTTGCCGGCACGGCGGTGGTGCAGATGGTCTGGCACCCGTTTGGCCGTACACGCGCGCTGCACGCCCGCCAGGTCCAGCTCGATCTGACCTATCCCGACGCCCTGATCGACAGCCAAAGCCTGTCGCAACTGCCGCGCGACGTGCTGCGCGTGCCGCTGCTGCGCGATGTGCTGACCGAAGATTTCGTCGCCTATTACGAAGGCAACGACGACCGCCTCTCGGTGGCCGGTGCGCTGCGCCGCCTGGCGTACGAGCAGAAGCTCGATCTGGCCGAGACCGTGCTCAAGCATGTGTTTGACGAGCCCGCGCGCGTGATGCTGTGGCGGGGCCCGGACGACAAGCTGCGCTACTGGGTGCTCTCGATGCAGCGCAACGGCCTGGCCAAGGCGCTGGAAGCCGTCGCCACCGTGGCGACGAGCGACGCGCAGCTCAGCAAGGTCGCCGATGGGCTGGGCGATTCGGGCGCGCCGGTCTACGCGCTCAGGCTCTCGGCCACGCGTTCGATCCTGATTGCCAGCAAGGGCGACCGGCTGATCGCGCTGTCCGAGCCCGGCATGCTGCTGGATAAGGACGGCAAGCCGATTTCCAAGCAGGCGAACGCGCTGGCGGCCCTGTTTTCCGACGATGCCGGCAAGCGCAACGTGCAAGCCACGGCGTACGCGCTGCCCGCGCAGGAGCCGACGGGCCATCACGTTGTGGTGAGCGCCAACTATCTGTCATTCGGTTATCAGCAGTATTTTCCTGGCATTGAAGCGCTGCGTTTCGACTTCGGATCGGGTAAGGACGGCGCGGGCAACGGCTGGCAGAGCGCCGCGCTCATCGACCCGGCGCGGCTGTCGGCAAAGTGGGACAACGCCGCGCTTTGGCGCGCGTTGCCATCTGATCCTGCCGCGTGCGCGACACTGCCGGTCGACTGGAAGGCCGCCGGCACGCTGCTGAAGTCCGTGGCCGGCGACGCCAAGGAGATTAGCGAAGCCGCCGCGCACGTCGGCGATGCGTTTGCAGGGCCAGCCGCTGCGTGCTGGTACGGCAAGTCGTCGCTGGTGGCGCCGTTGTTCGTGGCGAAGCTGTCGTCGGCGTCGCAGGCCGAGGCGGTCAAGCCGGCGCTCGGCGCGCTGTTCGGCCAGATTGTCGGTTCGTACGAAGCCAAGGCGCAGGCCGACGACAAGTCCGGTCCGTACAAGCGCCTGCCGGTGACGACAAAGCCGGGCCCCGCCAACGCCACGCTGTGGCAGCGCCCGGTCAGCGCGCGCTACGGTACAGCGCAATCGGCCGGTGCACCGTTTGCGGCGCAGCTGTCGGCGGATCGCTACTTCCCGGTCACGCTGGCCATTGCGGGCGACGTGGTCGTGTTCTCGCCAGACGCGCGCCTCGTTGAAGACGCCCTGGCGGTGCTCGCGAAGCGCTTCCCCGCCGTGGCGGATAGCCTGCCGAAGGACAAGGCCGATCGCATCGTCCTGACGATGACGCCCGCGTCGCTCGCGCCGCTCGTCCGCCGCGAAGCCGGTGCCGCGCTGCCCGCCGATCAGGAAGCGGTGTTCCTCAACGCCGCGCAGACGCATCTGTTTCCCAAGCTCAAGGCGTTGTCGGGGTACGCGCCGGTGTCGCTGGCGCTGGATGGCGGTGTGCTGTCGTCGCGCGGCTGGGTGCCGGTGACGTGGCTGTCGAGCGGGCGCGGCCTGCCTGCCGGCGGAGATGGCACGCCGGCGGCGGTTGACGCAGCGGTATCGCCAGGGCCGTCGGCGGATGTGCCGGCCACGGCGGTGGCGCCCGCTTCCCAAGACAGCACCAGCTCGCAATGACGCTGCGCGCCCAGGCCGCTGCGTTGAACCGCCGCCGTTGGTTGACGGCGGTGGGAGCCAGCCTGCTCGCTCCGTCTGTGCATGCGCTGTCAGGCTGGGCCGATACGGCGCCCGCGGATGCCGATGCGCTCACGCCGGACCAATCCAGCATGTTCCGTGCGTGGTTCGTGCGCATCGTCAACGAGCAGCTCCGCCAGGGCCCGACGCCGCGCTGGACGCACCGCGACTGTGCCGGGCTGGTGCGCTTTGCCGCCGGCGAGGCGCTGCGCACGCACGACGCCCGCTGGCTGCGCGCCAACGGCATGCGCGATGCAGAATCCACACGGCAACTGCCGCCCGAGCTGAATCTCACGCCCGCCCAGCGCACGCTCACGCAGCGGTGGGCGCGCTTCGACGGCAGCACCGGCGCGTATGTGTCGGCGCTCGGGCTCATCCAGCAGAACAGCCGATTCATTGCGAAGGACGTCAACCAGGCGCTCCCTGGCGATCTGCTCTTCTTCGATCAAGGCGACGACCAGCATCTGATGATCTGGATGGATCGCTACATCGCCTACCACACCGGCACCGTTACCCGCACCGACAACGGCCTGCGTGCGGTCCCGGTCTCTGAACTGATGCAATGGAAAGACTCGCGCTGGCAGCCGCAGAGCGGCAACCCCAACTTCATCGGCGTGTTTCGTCTGGCCTTTTTGACACGGTAGAAAAACTCATGCGCAACCGTTGGCTGTCGTTCAATCTCGTTGCCGCCGTCTGCGTGACGGTGCTGGCGTTGGTCGCTTCGGTGTCGACAGCGCACGCGGCCGATGCGCAGGAAGCGCCGAACCCAACGCTGTTCGACGTGCCGGGCAGCGGCTACGAGCCGTTCAAGGGGCAGCCGTTCTTCCTGCTCTCGGATGCGAGCTACGGGACTGATCAGGAAGCGATGGTCCGCCTTGAAGCGCCGGGCCGCGAGTACAAGGACGAACTGTCCCGCTACGGCGGCGCGGACATCCTCGTCTACCGCGTGCCCCAGCCGCTGGAATTTCTGAAGGCGCAGAAGAACCTGCACCGCATCGACGTCAAGGCCAACTACACGGGCGAAGGTCTGGCCAACACGCTCGCCTATCTGTGGGACAACTGGACGCGCCAGGCCCGCCGCGCTTGGCAACGCGTGCTGTCGTTCGCCACGCGCAGCAAGGCCGTAGAGACTGCGCCGCAGTTCAGCATGGGCGATCAGATGACCGCGCCCACGCGCTTCTCGAACAACCCGCAGTACGCGCCGCTCAAGGGCTACGAACTGCTGGGCCGCTTTCGCTACCCGATCTGGGACGCCAAGCCCATCGCACCGCCCAAGGACGTGAAGCTCGAGGGCAGCAGCAGCGAATGGATGCCGCAGAACGCCGGCAACGTGATGATCCCGGTTGGCAAGCTGCCCGCCGGTTTGTACATCGTTGAAGCCGTGATTGGCGCGTACCGTGCGCACACGCTGCTGTTTGTGTCGGACACCGTGGCCGTCACCAAGGGCACTTCGCAAGGGATGATGGTGTGGACGGCCGAGCGCAAGAGCGGCAAGCCGGTCAGCGGTGCATCGGTGAACTGGACCGACGGCGTAGGCGTGCTCGCTTCCGGCACCACCGAGGTCGACGGCACGGCCGACCTGCGCCACGTGTCGCCCGAACGCAGCTACGTGATCGGCAGCGACCGCGCGGGCGGCGTGTTCATCTCCGAGAATTTCTATTACGACAGCGAGATCTACAACACCAAGCTGTACGCCTTTACCGATCGCCCGCTGTATCGCCCCGGCGACGAAGTCAGCGTCAAGTTCATCGGCCGCAATTTCAAGAACGCGATCGAATCGACCGTGCCGGCGGCCGGCGACATCAAGCTGCAAGTGCTTGACCCGAACGGCGCGCCGGTGGCCACCTCCACCACGGGGCTGGCGGGCGAGATGGGCGCCGACGCGCGCTTTACGCTGCCATCCAACGCACCGGCCGGTGGCTACTCGCTGCGCTTCGACTACAACGGCGGCACGTACGGCGGCGCCTTCCGCGTGGCCGAATACATCAAGCCGCACTTTGACGTGAGCCTGTCGCTGGACAAGGCCAGCTACGGCACGGGCGAAGCGGTCAAGGGCAAGATCAGCCTGCGCTATCCGGACGGCAAGCCGGTCAAGAACGGCAAGGTGTCGGTCAACCTGCGCGCACAACAGGTGACGATGGTGGAGGGCGAACTGCGTTACGCGGGCCTGTTCCCCGTCAAGCTGGAGCAGCAGGAGCTGACCACCGATGGTGACGGCAACGCCAAGCTGGAGTTGCCCGCCGCCAAGGAGCCCAGCCGCTACGTGGTGACCGTGTTTGCCAACGACGGCGCGGCGTACCGCGTGAAGGTCACGCGCGAATTGCTGATCGCGCGCGGCGCCACGCCGTACAAGCTGTCGACCACGTCGAACTTCACCACGCCGGGCCAGAACGTGTCGTTCACGCTCACGCCGATGCCGGTTGTCGGTGGCGCAAGCGGTGCCAGCGCGCCGCCCGCCAAGTGGGATCTGGTGCGCCTGGAAACGCGCACGCGCACCGAAGGCACGCTCGCGCCGGATGCCAAGGGCAACGCCACGTTCCCGGTCAAGTTCGACCAGCCGGGTTCGTACACGCTGTCGGTGCGCGATGCGGCCGGCAACCTGCTTGCCGCATCAAGCCACTGGGTGGCCGGCGATGGCGTGCAGACTGTGCCGGGCAACATCGAAATGGTGTTCGACCGCGATCGCTACCAGATTGGCGACACGGCCGAAGCGCTGATCACGTTCCCGCTGCCGGTGGACGATGCGCTGCTCACGCTCGAACGTGACAAGGTCGAGCACCACGCGCTGCTCACGCGCGGCGGCGAATGGCTGAGCCTGCAGAAGGTCACGCCGTCGCAGTACCGCGCCCGCATCAAGATCGGTGCGGAGTTCGCGCCGAACATGACGTTCTCGGTGCTATACGTGCGCGATGGCGACATGGTGTTCCAGAACGCCGGCATCGTCGTCACGCAACCGACGCTGGACCTGGGCGTGCATGCGGACAAGGCCGTCTACGCGCCGGGCGAGACCGTCACGCTGGACTTGACCAGCGCGCTGGCGGGCAAGCCCGTGCCGGCCAACCTGACCGTGTCGGTGGTCGACGAAATGATTTACGTGCTGCAGCCCGAAGTGGCGCCCAGCATCGTCGATTTCTTCTACCACCCCCGCCGCAACAGCGTGCGCACCACGTCGAGCCAGAGTTTCATCAGCTACGACCTGGCGCTCGCCTCGTTGCCGGGCAAGCCGGGCGGCACGTATGGCCGCCACAACGAGCGCGGCGTGAAAGTGCTCGAGCGTCCCCGCCGTGATGAGCAGGACACCGCTGCCTGGGTCGCCAACCTGCAGACCGGCGCCGACGGCCGTGCGCGCATGACCTTCAAGATGCCGGATTCGCTGGCGCGCTGGCGCATCACGGTGCGCGCGGTGTCCACCACCGGCGCATCGGACGGCATCGTCGGCCAGCGCACCGCGAGCATCCGCTCCGACAAACGGCTGTACCTGAAATGGACGGGCCCACAACGCTTCCGCGAGACCGACCAGCCGCGCCTGGACATGGTCGCCTTCAACCAAACCGACAAGGACATCACCGCCGACTGGATCGTCTCGGGCGCTGGCCTGAACATCAACCAGCGCGTGACGCTCAAGCGCGGCGCCAACTACCTGCGCGCGCCCGTCACGGCGCTGCAGGCGGGTGTGGTGAATGCCGAGCTGAAGCAGGACGACAAGGTTTCGGACCGCCTGCAGACCACGCTCAAGCTGGATGCGACCGGCTGGCTGGCCGACCGCGAAAACGTCGTCCCGCTCACGCAGTTGCAGGGCACGCGCCTGCCGCTTGGCCTGCCGGCTGATGCGCGCGACGTGCGCCTGCGGGTGGTCGGCAACACCGCCAGCCAGTTTGCTCGCGTGGCCGATGACCTCATCGAATATCCGTACGGTTGCGCCGAGCAGACGGCCAGCCGCCTGATCCCACTGGCACTCGCCCAGCAGAGTCTGGCAGCCACCGGCACGCGCCTGGGCGATGGCGGTCCGGCCGGCACGCAAGGCGTCGACGCGCTGCTGCGCACGCAACGCCAGCGTCTCGCACTGCTGGCAGGCACCAACGGCACCTTCGGCTGGTGGGGCGAGCTGACCACCAGCAGCGCGCTGATCACGTCGTATGCGTATTACGCGGATTGGCTTGCCAGCCGTTCGGTCGGCATCAGCCTGCCGGCAGACAACTGGAAGCAGGTGCTCGAAGCCTACAAGCGCACCAGCCAGAACGAGCCGCTGCTGCACCGCGCGCTGGCGCTGTGGTTTGCCAATGAGATGGGCCTGCCGGTGGCGACGCCGCTCTCAGGCGTGGCTAACGAGCTTGCGCCCAGTGGCGGCAAGGCGGCCAAGGCCACGGCTGATGCCGACCCCGCAGCGGGCGACAGCCTGATCTTCGTGGCGCCGGATTCGCCGCGCGGGCGCCAGGTCGCGACGGTGCTGACGGCACAGCTGATGCGCCAGATCGGTCAGCCGGTGCCGGAAGCGCTGGTCTCTGCCGAGATTGCTGCACGCAGTGCGCTGGCTGCCAACACCTCGCCGCTGGTGCAGAGCCTGTTGCTGATGGGCGGCGGGCGCTCGGCTGCCGACCCGGCGCCGCTGCTGGCGCGCGCCAGCGCGGCCCTGCCGACGATCGACCGTGCTGTCGCGCTGGTCTGGCTGCAGAAGGGTCTGGGTGGCCTGCAAGGCGCCAGCGTTGCCACCATCCAGCCGGCCGTCTCGGCGGGCGGTTGGCAGGCGACGCGCTCTCCGGTTGGTGTGCCGACGTGGCGCTGGACCGGCGCACAAGCCCCCGCCGCGCTGGACCTGACGGCGGCTCCGACCGACGTGACCACACAATCGGCCATCGTGTCGTACCGCAGCCGCGCGGCTGAGGCCTCCAAGCTGCCGATCACGGTGGAGCGCAAGCTGTACCGATTGGAGCCACTCGATTCGGCACCGGCCAAGCCGGACCCCAAAGCGCCCAAGCAGCCGGCGGCCGGCGCCAGCAGCAGCGGCATCGCCTTTACCGCCAAGCCGGTCAAGCCGGGCGACACACTCGACAGCAACGCACTCTACGTCGACGAGGTCGTGCTGACCCCGCGCCAGGGCACGTATCGTTACGGCCTGGTCGAAGTGCCGCTGCCGCCGGGCGCCGAAGTGGAGGCCACCACATGGGGCATCCAGATCGACGGCCTGAAGGGTGAGCCGAACGAAGGCAATGGCGCGCAGGCGTTCGAGCGCAAAGCCGCGTATGAAATGGGCCAGCTCTCGTACAACCAGCCGGTGCCCGCGCTGGAGCGCCCGACCGTGCTGCGCCAGCTGGTGCGCTTCTCGCTGCCGGGCCGCTTTGCACTGCCGCCGGTGCGCTACTTCCGCATGTACCAGCCGGAAGCCAAGGCGTTCCAGGGCGACGGCAAGACCGCCAGCTATCCGTTCAAGGTGGAGTGATCTGGCGATGCCTTCCCGCCTGCTCGCGCGCAGTGTGCTGACCGGCGTCCTCTGGGCCGCCGGCGCCTGCGCGCTTGCCGGGTACGCCATCGCTGCGCCGGTGGGCCAGTCACTTCCATCGTTGCGATATGCAGCGTTGCAAGGCGATGACGCCAAGCTATGGCAATTCAGCGTTGACCCCGCCGGCGGCGTGCCGCAGGCCACCGCGTTGCCGCGCGACACCGAAACACCGCTCGGCAGCGTCTGGAAGCTCTTCGTCTACAGCTATCTCGTCTCGCGGCGCATCAACACGCCCGACTACACGTGTCACGGCAACGACGCCGAAGAGGTCTACTGCTGCACCGCCGGCAACAGCATCGACCGCGAGCGCGCGCTCATCCAATCGTGCGGACGCTATTTCGAACCGGTGCGCCTCGGGCTGGACCGCGCGGACTGGCGCCGTTTCTGGCAGCAGGCCGGATCGCCCGCGTGGCTGCGTGATCTGCGTGCCATGCAGCCGACGCATCGCGTGCCGGTCGCCGATCTGCTCACCGCGCTGCGCAGCGTTCCGGCCGATGGGCGCGAAACTGCCGCGCAAACGCTCGTCTCTGTGCTGACCGTCGGGCGTGGCGAGGGCACGGTGTCGGACTTCGGCGGCCTGCTGCGCGCCAAGACGTGGACGATGCCCGACCCGCAGCACCCCGGCGCGTCGATCGGCGGCGCCGCGGGCTGGCTGGTCGACGGCACGCCCGTCTGGCTCGGCGGTGCCGGGTCGAGCAACCAGGTGCTGGCCGCTGCCGCCCCGCGCCTTACGCCGCTGATCGAGCAGACGCCCGTGCCCGACGACGATGCCTGTGTCGTGGTGGATTTCTTCGCGCGTTACCCGATTCGCGAAGTGCGCGACGCCAGCGGCAAGCCGGTCGCCGCCGGTCGCCTGGAAGGCCGCTACGCCGTGCGCTTCGTCAACGGCAACACGCTGCCCATCGAGAGCAAGGGGGAGCTGACGCTCGCGCACCAGAACAACGTGCCGGTCATTACCGGCCGCCTGGGCATGAACGATTACGTGGCACGGGTGGTTGAGCGCGAAGGCGAACTCGCCGAGCCCCAGGCAGCGCGTGCGTTGGCCGTGGCGGCGCGCAGCTACCTCGTGCAGCACGCCTCGCGCGACAGGGGCTGCTACCGAATCGCCGACAGCTCGCGCACCCAGCGTGTGCTGCCGCGCCCGCCGATGGCCGCCGCACGCAACGCAGCCGAATTTACCGACACGCTGGTATTGGCGGGCCAGTCCGTGCAATACCACGGCACCATCAGCGCGCGCGGCCAGATGAGCTGGACCGCCGCGCGCGCCGCTGCTCAGCGCGGCCAGGGGTTCGACGCCATCCTCGCGCAGTGGTGGCCGCAGGCGACGCTCACGTCATTTCAGAGCCCGGTGGCTGGGGATTGTTCACCCGTGGCAGGGGCACAGCAGTGGCTCCAGGCGCGTGCGCCCGGTTGGTCCGCGCGTCTTCGCGCAGAGGCGGGCTATGAGACGCCGCCGCTGCCCGCCGTGTGCGTCGTGCACGAGGGCCGGCCGTATGCCGATGCGCGCCGCAACCGGCTGTACGTGCACCGCCTTGCGACCGAGGAAGACCGCATCGCGCTGACGCACGAGTATCTGCACCTCGCCTTTGCGCGCCACCCGCGCGGGCAGGACGAACAGTTTGTCGAGGCGATGGCGCGTCGCCTGATTCGAGGGGAGGGTTTGCTGTGAAGAGTGGGATGACGCGCTTGGCGCTGTGCACTGTCGCGCTGCTGCTGGCCGCTTCGGCGCTGGCTGAGCCGGTGGCCGATCTGGAAGGGCCGATCGGCGGCTGGCGCAACAGCAAGCTGACCAACGAGCTGGAACAGTACACCGCGGCGTATCCGAAACCCCCCGTGGACCGTGGCGCGCAAAAGTACCGCACGCTCATCGCCGGGCGCATCCGCGCGGCCGGCAAGCAGCGCCGCCCGCCGGTGCTCGTCGTCAACGGCAACGCCATGCCGCTGTATGGCGATGGCGAAGGCCGTTTTGCGCGCCCCTGGGCGTTCGGCCCCGGCTCGAACAGCGTCGAAATCGTCGGCGCCGACGGGCAGTCACGCCAACGCCTGCAGTTCTACGAGGCCGACACCACCAAGACATCGGCCAAGCTGCGCGCCGTCCTCACGTGGGACGACCCGCGCGCCGAGGTCGACATGCACGTCATTTCGCCGATTGGCGACCACGCGTTCTGGGCGCAGCCGCTGCTGTCCGACGGCGGCGGCCTCGACGTGGACAGCGTCGACGGTGCCGGGCCGGAGATTTTCTCGACCGCCGCGCCACGCCCGGGCGTGTGGCTGTTCTACGTGAACTATTGGGGCAACTTCAACGCCGGCGGCTACAACTTCGACGAAAAGGCACATGACCGGGATCTCATCACCGCACAATTGACGCTGATCTATAACGAGAACACGCCCAACGAGCGGCGCGAGTTCGTCAGTGTGCCGCTGCGCAAGATCGGCGAGCTGGCGCTGATGAAATCGATCCGCTTCTGACGTGACGCACATGATGCCTTCCACTTTCCGTCTCGCCGCTGCCATCGCGCTGGCCGCGTTTGCGGCCGCTGGGAGCGTGCTTGCGCAAACCGACGCCGGCAATATCGAGATGACTGCGCCGCTCAATGGCTGGCGCAATTCGGCGGGCGATGAATCCCGCTACACGCAGGACGTGCATTACCCGGCCGTATCGGTGTCGACGCCCCAAGGGCAGGGTGTGGCGTCGATGATCGCCGGGCGCATCCGCAACCAGCCGAAGGCTGCTGCAGCAATGGACGAAAGCAAGCCGCGCCGCCGCCGTGGCGCCGACGGCTCGTCGGTGGGCACGCTGATCGTCAATGGCGTGGCCATGCCGCAGCGCATCGAGGCCGACGGTACGTTCTCGCGCCCGTATGCATTTGGCGCCGGCAGCAACAGCGTGGAGGTGCGCAGCGCGCGCGGCGACGCCAAGCGTGTGCAGTTCTACGACAGCTACGCCGGCAAGCAGCGTCCGCGTTTGCGCGTGGTCCTGTCGTGGGACACCGATGGCACCGATCTCGACTTGCACGTCATTTCGCCCGATGGCCAGCATGCCTGGTACGGCAACCGCGTGGTCGAAAACGGTGGGGCGCTCGACGTGGACGTCACCACCGGGTATGGTCCCGAGATCTATTCGAATCCGGCGCCCGTGCCTGGCACGTATCTCGTCTACGTGAACTACTACGGCAGCGGCAATGACAGCAGTGCGATCACCACCGCCACCGTCAGCATCATCACCGACGAGAACACGCCGTCCGAGCGCCAGCAGACGTTTGTCGTGCCGATGCGCAAGGCCGGCGATCTGACGCTGTTACGCAGTTTCACGATGAAATAGGATCGCCATGGACTCCCAGACTGTTGCCGCCTACGACACCCTTGCCGAAACCTTCGCGCAGGAGTGGCGCGATCAGCCGGCGCCTGAAGACCTGTATGCGTTGCTGCGCCGTGAGTTCAAGGCAGGCGGCGCCACCGCCGACATCGGCTGCGGCGCGGGCCGCGAGGTGGCGTGGCTCAACGCCAATGGTTATCCGGCCGTTGGCTACGACGCGTCGGCCGCGCTGCTGGAAGCGGCGCGCGAGCAGTATCCTGGCCTGTCGTTCCGGCAGGCGCTTTTGCCTGAATTGGTCGGCATTGCCGAAGGCGCGTTCGACAACGTCCTCTGCGAGACCGTCATCATGCATCTGCCGCCCGAGCAGATTGGCGCGGCGGTGCAGCGGCTGGTGTCGTTGTTGCGCGCGGGCGGCACGCTGTATCTGAGCTGGCGCGTCACGCCCGACGCCGACCAGCGCGATGGGCGCGGCCGGCTCTTCACGTCGTTCGATGCGGCGCCCGTGCGCGAGGCGCTGGCCGGCACTGAGGTGGTTTTCGACGAAGCGGCTGTCAGCCAGTCGTCGGGGCGGACGATCCATCGCATCGTTGCGCGCACGGTCTGATCGCTGCGTTGCCCACAATCCGACTGTCCTGATTGACCACCCCTCGGCGGGGTTTGTCACAATAGCGGTTTCGCCCAGCCCGCGCGTGACACTGCGCGCACCCGCCGTCCCGATGTACGACTCTCCCGCCATAGACCACGCGCTGCAGGCGCTGCCCGAAGACACCGCCGCCGCGACGCATGCGGTGCTGCACGATGTGTTCGGCTACAGCGCCTTCCGCGGCCCGCAGGCGGAAATCGTCGCGCACGTCGCCGACGGCGGCGATTGTCTCGTGCTGATGCCGACCGGCGGTGGCAAATCGCTCTGTTACCAGATACCGGCGCTCGTGCGGCACCGGCGCGGGCAGGGCGCCGGCATTGTGGTTTCGCCGCTGATCGCGTTGATGCAGGACCAGGTGGCCGCGCTGGAAGAAGCCGGCGTGCGCGCCGCGTACCTCAACTCCGCGCTGACGGGCGCCGAGGCCGCCCAGGTCGAGCGAGATTTGGCGGCGGGCCGGCTGGATCTCGTCTACGTGGCGCCCGAGCGGTTGATGACGCCGCGCTTCCTCGAGTTGCTTGAGCGATCGCGCATCGGCCTGTTCGCCATCGACGAAGCGCACTGCGTGTCGCAATGGGGGCACGATTTCCGGCCCGAGTACATCCAGCTTTCCGTGCTGCACGAGCGTTTTCCGCACGTGCCGCGCATCGCGCTCACCGCCACGGCCGATGCGGTCACGCGGGACGAGATCATCGAACGGCTCGCGCTCACGGGTTCCCGCGTCTTCCTCTCCAGCTTCGACCGCCCGAACATCCGCTACACCATCGTCGAGAAGGACAGCGCGCGGCAGCAGCTGCTGCGCTTCATTCGCGCCGAGCACATGGACGGCGACACCTGCGACGCCGGCATCGTCTACTGCCTGTCGCGCAAGAAGGTGGAAGAGACCGCGCAGTGGCTGGCCGAGCAGGGCATCCGCGCGCTGCCGTATCACGCCGGGATGGACTCCGACGTGCGCGCACGCCATCAGGCCATCTTCCGCAAGGAGGAAGGCGTCGTGATGGTGGCGACCATCGCTTTCGGCATGGGGATCGACAAGCCGGACGTCCGCTTCGTTGCCCACCTGGATCTGCCCAAGAGCCTGGAGGGCTACTATCAGGAGACTGGCCGTGCGGGCCGTGACGGCATGCCCGCCAACGCCTGGATGGCTTACGGTCTGGCCGACGTGGTGCAGCAGCGCCGGATGATCGACGAGTCCGATGCGGACGATGTGCATAAGCGCGTCTCAACCGCCAAGCTCGAAGCGCTGCTCGGCCTGTGCGAAGCCGCAACCTGCCGCCGTGTGGCGCTGCTCGCGTACTTCGGGGAAAGCAGCCAGCCCTGCGGCAACTGCGATACGTGCCTCACGCCGCCGCAAACCTGGGATGCCACACGCGAGGCACAGATGGCGCTGTCCTGCGCATACCGCGTCCAGCAAGCCAGCCGCGTGAGTTTTGGCGCGGGCCAGCTCATCGACATCCTGCGCGGCAACGCAACCGAGCGCATCAAGCAGTGGCACCACGAAACGCTGTCCACCTTCGGCATCGGCAGCGATCTGTCCGAAGCCGCTTGGCGCAGCGTATTCCGTCAGTTGGTTGCGCAGGGCTTGTTTGCGGTGGACCACGGCGGCCACGGTGCGCTGATCCTGACCGATGCCGCGCGCCCCGTGCTCAAGGGCGCGCAATCGGTGATCCTGCGCCGTCAGGCCGAGAAGGTGCGCGGCGCGTCGTCATCGTCGACGAAGAAGGAGCGTCGCGCCGATCCGGCCGCCGAGCTTTCCACCGAGGCGCAGGTGCGCTGGCAGGCGTTGCGGGCCTGGCGGACGCAGGCCGCGCGCGAGCACAGCGTGCCGGCGTATGTGATCTTCCACGACGCGACGCTTGCGCGCATTGCCGAGACCGATCCGGATTCGCGCGAGGCGCTCGGCGAGCTGCCGGGTATCGGCATGGCCAAGTTGGACCGCTACGGCCAGGCGCTGCTCGACGTACTGGAGAAGTGCCGCGAGCAAGCCTAGGCGGACAGCGGCAATGGCCCCATCACGGCGGTGCTGCGCAGGTGGTCGCCCAGAAAATCGACAAACGCCCGCACCTTTGGCAGCAGGTGCACACGCTGCGTGAAGACGGCGTGCAGGGGCACCTCCCGCGCTGTGTAGTCCGTCAGCACCGCCTGCAGGCGGCCGGCCGCAATATCGTCGCGCACCAGATACGCCGGCCCCAGCGACACGCCCAGCCCTGAACGCGCCGCCTCTCGCAGGACGAGGCTGTTGTTGGCTAGCATCGAGCCCGTAACGTGCGCGACATGGCGCTGTCCGTCGGCATCGGTAAGCACCCAGTCATAGGGTCCGTCGTAGTTGGCGTAGACCAGACAGTTGTGGTCGCGCAAATCCTCGGGCGACCGCGGAATGCCGTTCTTGCTGAAATACGATGGCGCTCCGTAGATGGCGTGCGCGCAATTCGCCAGCCGCCGCGCTACCAGCGACGAGTCCTCCAACATGCCAATGCGGATCGCCACGTCGATGCGCCCGGCGACAAGGTCGGCGTAGCGGTCGTTCATGTCCAGGTCGATCTGCACGGCCGGGTAGCGCGCCTGGAATGCGCCCAGGAGCGGCGCCAGCAATGTCACCGCAAACGAGGCCGGCGCCGACACCCGCAATGTGCCGCGCGCCTCATCGCGCAAGGCGCTCACGGCCTGCTCGGCTGCATCGACGAGCGCCAGGCCCTCGCGGCTTTTCTCGAAGAACGCCGCGCCCGCTTCGGTGAGTGACAGGCGCCGCGTTGTCCGCTGCAGCAGGCGCGTCTGTAACCGCGCCTCCAGCCGCACCAGCGCCTTGCTGATCACACCGCGCGATATGCCCATGGCATCGGCCGCCGCCGACAGGCTGCCGCGCTCCACCACCTGCACGAAGACCACCACGTCGGAGAGTCGATCCATATTTGCGCACTTATGGAAACAATATGGCGCCAGAGGCTACCTTAATCTGCGCGAATCGGCTGGCTAGGATGGGGTCTCCGATTCTTCGTCCCCTTCATCATGACCACCGAAGCCCCTGCCGTCGCCGTTTCCAACCCGTCGCCCGCCGACGCGCTCCCCCGCGGTGCCACGCCGTTGTTTGCAGCCGCCGTCGGGCTCATCGTCATCAACCTGTTCGGCATCCAGCCGCTTGTCGCCGAGATCGCCGCAAGTATCGGCTGGACCACCGCCGCCACCGGGCTGCTGGTGACTGCCACACTCGTCGGCTACGGCATCGGCCTGTTGCTGCTGATGCCGCTGACCGATTTGCAGGACAACCGCGCGCTGGCCTCGCGCACGCTGTGGGGCGCGGTGGCTTCGCTGGCGCTGACCACCGTAGCGCACAGCGGCCGGGTGCTGATGCTGGCCGCCTTCGCCATCGGCCTTACGTCGACGGTCATTCAGATGCTGATTGCGCTGGCAGGGCGCCTGGCCGCAGACCACCGGCGCGGGCGCGTGCTCGGCGACATCATGATCGGCCTGAACCTGGGCATCCTGCTGTCGCGCCCGGCGGCCAGCCTGATCGCGGCGCAATGGGGCTGGCGTGCGTTCTACGGCGCATCTGCGGTGGCGATTGCCGTGCTGGCCGTCCTTCTGCCGCGTGTGATGCCGACCTTCGTGCCGCCGCGTGCGCTGTCGTACGGTGCGTTGCTCAAGTCGTATGGCCATCTTCTGCGCACCGAACCGGTATTGCGTCGCCGCGCTGCCACCCAAGCTTTGCTGATGGCGGCCTTCACGCTGTTCTGGACCGCTGTTGCACTGCGGCTGGCGGCCGCGCCGTTCCATCTTTCGCAGAACGGCATCGGCATCTTTGCGCTGTGCGGCGCGGCCGGCGTCGTGGCGGCGCCCATCGCCGGACGGCTGGCGGATCGCGGCTTGGTGCGCGTTGGTACGCTGCTCGCGCATGGCAGTGCGGCGGCGGGTCTGCTGTTGGCGCTGGCTTCGGCGCTGCTGCCAGACCTGAGCGTCCCTGTCATGTTGGTGATGCTGGCCGCCGCAGCGTTGTTGCTGGACTTTGGCGCCATCGGCGACCAGGCGCTCGGCCGCTATATGGTCAACGCGTTGCCGCCCGAGGTCCGGGGGCGCGTGAACGGCCTGTACACCGGGGCGTTCTTCTTTGGTGCGGCTGCAGGCGGCGGTTTGGCCGGTGCGGCCTGGTTGCGCGCCGGCTGGATCGGCGTATCGGTTCTCGCGCTCGGGTTTGTGGTGGCCGCTGCGCTCGTTTTCGTATGGCCCACCAGTGCGCAGCGTGCCATCGGCGCCACACCGCGCCGCTGCTGACCAACTGGCTCATCGCCAGACTGGCGGCGCGCTTGACGCTTGCAAGACAGGCCGCTATAGTGCCAGATTCGAGTTTTTGGCTTCTGGTTTCGCGCGTCCATGCCCGGCAAATGCTGTGCAAGGCATCTGAAATCAGACGGGCTCGCGCTCTTTGGTCTTGATCTGTTCCCGCAGGTCCTCCCTTCAGAGCGTTCTGCTCGCCACTTCCATAAAACCCGATTGCGCCGTCCGCCTCACAAATGAGGCGTTCACGTTATGTGAGCCGGCGATTTTTCAAAAACCAAGCTGGATTGAACAATGCCAACCATCAATCAACTGGTTCGCAAGCCCCGCGTCTCGGAAAAGCTGAAGAGCAAGAGCCCGGCACTTGAGAACTGCCCGCAGCGTCGCGGCGTGTGCACCCGCGTGTACACCACGACGCCGAAGAAGCCGAACTCGGCACTGCGTAAGGTCGCCAAGGTGCGCCTGACCAACGGTTTCGAAGTCATTTCGTACATCGGCGGTGAAGGCCACAACCTGCAAGAACACAGCGTCGTGCTGATCCGCGGCGGCCGTGTGAAGGACTTGCCGGGTGTGCGTTACCACATCGTGCGCGGCTCCCTTGACCTGCAAGGCGTCAAGGACCGTAAGCAAGCGCGTTCGAAGTACGGCGCGAAGCGTCCGAAGGCGGCCTAAGTCGTCAGTGAGATCGCGCCGCTTTTGCGGTCACGGTCTTGTCATGAGCAGGCGGTACAACGGTGCGTTTTTTGACCGCACTGGCACCGTCGAGTAAGTGGTCACCCGGCTCAGATTGTTGGAAGACAAGCTAGTTGGTGGCCGGAGAACCGAAGCGGTTCTCAACTGAACAGAGAAGGAAAGAAGATGCCACGTCGTCGTGAAGTCCCCAAGCGGGAAATTCTGCCGGACCCGAAGTTCGGCAATGTGGAAGTCGCCAAGTTCATGAACGTCCTCATGCTGGACGGCAAGAAGTCGGTGGCTGAGCGTATCGTCTACGGTGCGTTCGACCAGATCGAGAAGAAAGCAGGCAAGGCGCCGATCGAGGTGTTCACGCTGGCTATCGGCAACATCAAGCCGGTGGTCGAAGTGAAGAGCCGTCGTGTTGGTGGCGCCAACTATCAGGTGCCGGTCGAAGTCCGGCCGTCGCGTCGTCTGGCATTGGCGATGCGTTGGCTGCGGGAAGCTGCGAAGAAGCGCAGCGAGAAGTCGATGGCCCTGCGTCTGGCTGGTGAGCTGCTCGAAGCCTCGGAAGGCCGCGGCGGCGCCATGAAGAAGCGCGACGAAGTGCACCGCATGGCTGAAGCCAACAAGGCGTTCTCGCACTTCCGCTTCTAAGCGACGCGAGACGTTGTTGGTTGCTGGGCGGGCTGTGTGCGCACATCTCGCCCATTTGTATTAGGGGCGCTTGGCCGTGGGCCAGCGCCCCGTTGACGAATCTGAGGATTAACCGTGGCTCGTAAGACCCCCATTGAGCGCTACCGTAACATCGGTATTTCCGCTCACATCGACGCCGGCAAAACCACCACGACCGAGCGGATCCTGTTCTACACCGGTGTGAACCACAAGATCGGTGAAGTGCATGATGGCGCCGCCACCATGGACTGGATGGAGCAGGAGCAAGAGCGCGGCATCACCATCACGTCTGCTGCGACCACCGCCTTCTGGAAGGGCATGGGCGGCAACTACCCCGAGCACCGCTTCAACATCATCGACACCCCGGGCCACGTGGACTTCACCATCGAGGTGGAGCGTTCCATGCGTGTGCTGGACGGCGCGTGCATGGTGTACTGCGCAGTGGGTGGCGTGCAGCCGCAGTCGGAAACCGTCTGGCGCCAAGCCAACAAGTACAAGGTGCCGCGTCTGGCGTTCGTCAACAAGATGGACCGTACTGGCGCGAATTTCTTCAAGGTCTACGACCAGCTGAAGACCCGTCTGAAGGCCAACCCGGTGCCCGTCGTGGTGCCCATCGGCGCTGAAGACGGCTTCCAGGGCGTCGTCGATCTGCTGGAAATGAAGGCGATCATTTGGGACGAAGCCAGCCAGGGCGTGAAGTTCGAATACCACGACATCCCGGCCAATCTGGTTGACGTCGCGAACGAGTGGCGCGAGAAGATGGTCGAGTCGGCAGCTGAAGCCAGCGAAGAGCTGATGGAAAAGTACCTGGGCGGCGAAGAGCTGTCCCGTGCTGAGATCGTCAAGGCGCTGCGCGACCGTACCATTGCCTGCGAAATCCAGCCGATGCTGTGCGGCACCGCGTTCAAGAACAAGGGCGTGCAGCGCATGCTCGACGCCGTGATCGACTTCCTGCCGTCGCCGGTCGACATTCCGCCGGTTCAGGGCATCGACGAAAACGACGAAGAGAAGAAGCTCGAGCGCAAGGCCGACGACAACGAAAAGTTCTCGGCACTGGCGTTCAAGATCATGACCGACCCGTTCGTTGGTCAGCTGATCTTCTTCCGCGTCTACTCGGGCAAGATCAACTCCGGGGACACCGTGTACAACCCGGTGAAGCAGAAGAAGGAGCGTCTGGGCCGTATTCTGCAGATGCACGCCAACCAGCGCGAAGAAATCAAGGAAGTGCTGGCAGGTGACATCGCCGCCGCGGTGGGCCTGAAGGACGCCACTACGGGCGACACGCTGTGCGACCCGAGCGCTCCGATCATTCTCGAGCGCATGGTGTTCCCGGAGCCGGTGATCTCGCAGGCTGTCGAGCCCAAGACCAAGGCTGACCAGGAAAAGATGGGCATCGCCCTGAACCGCCTGGCCGCTGAAGATCCGTCGTTCCGCGTGCGTACCGATGAAGAATCGGGCCAGACCATCATTTCGGGCATGGGCGAGCTCCACCTCGAAATTCTGGTCGACCGCATGAAGCGCGAATTCGGTGTGGAAGCCAACATCGGCGCGCCGCAGGTTGCCTACCGCGAAACCATTCGCAAGAAGGTTGAAGACGTCGAAGGCAAGTTCGTCAAGCAATCGGGCGGCCGCGGTCAGTATGGACACGCCGTGATCACGCTGGAACCGCTGGAAGAAGCAGAGAAGGCGGCAGCGAAGGCGGCGGCAACGACGGCAGCAGCAGCTGCTGCTGCGGTCAATGGTTTCGTGTTCGTCGACGCCATCAAGGGCGGTGTGATTCCTCGCGAATACATCCCGGCGGTCGAAAAGGGCATCGTCGACACGCTGCCGGCCGGTATTCTGGCGGGTTTCCCGGTGGTGGACGTGAAGGTCACGCTGACGTTTGGTTCGTACCACGACGTGGACTCGAACGAAAACGCGTTCCGCATGGCCGGCTCGATGGCCTTCAAGGAAGCAATGCGCAAGGCCACTCCGGTTCTGCTTGAGCCGATGATGGCTGTGGAAGTGGAAACGCCGGAAGACTACATGGGTACCGTGATTGGCGATCTGTCGTCCCGTCGTGGCATCGTGGAAGGCACGGACGACATGGTCGGTGGCGGCAAGATCGTCAAGGCCCAAGTCCCGTTGTCGGAGATGTTCGGTTATTCGACGTCGCTGCGCTCGGCCACGCAAGGCCGCGCCACGTACACCATGGAATTCAAGCAATACGCTGAGGCACCGAAGAACGTCGCTGACGCAGTAATGAAGAAGTCCAGCGAAGGTAAGTAATCAATGTGTTTTGGGTGATCGCGTGTGCGATCGCCCTCAATCAATATCTAGCAATTAGCCCATTCCGAATTGAGGAGCTGACATGGCAAAGGAAAAGTTCGTACGGACCAAACCGCACGTGAACGTTGGTACGATCGGTCACGTTGACCACGGTAAGACCACGCTGACCGCAGCGATCGCAACCGTGCTGTCCGCCAAGTTTGGTGGCGAAGCGAAGAAGTACGACGAAATCGACGCAGCGCCGGAAGAAAAGGCACGCGGCATCACGATCAACACCGCGCACGTCGAGTACGAGACGGCCAACCGTCACTATGCGCACGTTGACTGCCCGGGCCACGCCGACTACGTCAAGAACATGATCACCGGTGCCGCCCAGATGGACGGTGCCATCCTGGTGTGCTCGGCCGCTGACGGCCCGATGCCGCAAACGCGTGAGCACATCCTGCTGGCCCGTCAGGTCGGCGTGCCGTACATCATCGTCTTCCTGAACAAGTGCGACATGGTGGACGACGCTGAATTGCTGGAACTGGTCGAGATGGAAGTGCGTGAACTTCTGTCGAAGTATGAGTTCCCGGGCGACGACACCCCGATCATCAAGGGTTCGGCCAAGCTGGCGCTGGAAGGCGACAAGGGCGAACTGGGCGAAGTGGCCATCATGAACCTGGCCGACGCACTGGACACCTACATCCCGACGCCGGAACGCGCAGTTGATGGTGCATTCCTGATGCCGGTGGAAGACGTGTTCTCGATCTCGGGTCGCGGCACCGTGGTGACCGGCCGTATCGAGCGCGGCATCATCAAGGTCGGCGAAGAAATCGAAATCGTCGGTATCGCCGTGGACGGCGACAAGCCGAAGATCGACAAGACCACCTGCACGGGCGTGGAAATGTTCCGCAAGCTGCTGGACCAAGGTCAGGCAGGCGACAACGTCGGCATTCTGCTGCGCGGCACGAAGCGCGAAGATGTTCAGCGCGGTCAAGTGCTGGCCAAGCCGGGCTCGATCAAGCCGCACACGGAATTCACGGGCGAGGTCTACATCCTGTCGAAGGACGAAGGCGGCCGTCACACGCCGTTCTTCAACAACTACCGTCCGCAGTTCTACTTCCGTACGACGGACGTGACCGGCTCGATCGCCTTGCCGGAAGGCAAGGAAATGGTCATGCCGGGCGACAACGTGTCGATCACCGTCAAGCTGATCGCCCCGATCGCCATGGAAGAAGGTCTGCGCTTCGCCATCCGTGAAGGCGGCCGTACCGTGGGCGCTGGCGTCGTTGCCAAGATCCTGAAGTAAAAGGCGGATCGATGCGCTGTTCCTCGTAAGGGGTGCGGCGCATCGCCTGTTGCATCGCTCTTTCAATCTACCGGCGGCCCGACCGCCATGCTCTTTAAGGAAACATCATGCAGAACCAGAAGATCCGTATCCGCCTGAAGGCTTTCGACTATCGCCTGATCGACCAGTCGGCCGCTGAAATCGTTGAAACCGCCAAGCGCACTGGCGCGATCGTCAAGGGCCCGGTGCCCCTGCCGACCCGCATCCAGCGTTTCGACGTTCTGCGTTCGCCGCACGTCAACAAGACCAGCCGCGATCAGTTCGAAATTCGCACGCACCAGCGCCTGATGGACATCGTCGACCCGACGGACAAGACCGTTGACGCGCTGATGAAGCTGGACCTGCCGGCTGGCGTGGACGTCGAGATCAAGCTGCAATAAGCAAGACAACGCTACCGGACCCTTCCGGTAACGGGCAAACGGCGAGCTAAGTGCTCGCCGTTTTGCTTTTGAGCGCTGAATGTTGCATCGTCCGCGACGTCCGGACGTCTATCCGGCAATCGCCCTTGCATATTGTTCGTAACCCGGATATATTGTAGGGCTACCCCTTTAGTCAGGGGAGTGGGCTGGCCGTTTGGCCTCGCGCTGTCTCTTTAGGCGCAGTCCAGTTCAAGATTCGTAGTATCAATCAGCCCCGGCCAATCGCAGCTGGGAATGGAGCAAACCATGAGCCTTGGCCTTGTAGGTCGCAAGGTTGGCATGACCCGTATTTTCACGGACGACGGCGATTCGATTCCCGTCACCGTGCTCGAGGTCGGCGACAACCGCGTGACGCAAATCAAGACGGACGAGACCGACGGTTATACCGCGGTTCAAGTCACCTTCGGCACCCGACGCGCCAGCCGCGTCACCAAGCCGCTGGCGGGTCATCTCGCCAAAGCCGGCGTGGAAGCGGGCGAAGTCATCAAAGAATTCCGAGTGGATGCCGCTCGTGCCGCTGAATTCCAGCCGGGCGCGAACATCAGCGTCGACCTGTTCGAAGTCGGTCAGAAGATCGACGTCCAGGGTGTGACGATTGGTAAGGGCTACGCCGGTACCATCAAGCGTTACAACTTCTCGTCGGGCCGCGCCTCGCACGGTAACTCGCGCTCGCACAACGTGCCGGGCTCGATCGGTATGGCGCAGGATCCGGGGCGCGTGTTCCCGGGTAAGCGCATGACCGGTCACATGGGTGATGTCACCCGTACCGTTCAGAATCTGGAAATCGCCAAGATCGACGCAGAGCGCAAGCTGCTGCTGGTCAAGGGTGCGATTCCGGGCGCCAAGGGCGGTCAAGTCATCGTCACGCCGGCCGTGAAGGCCCGCGCCAAGAAGGCATAAGGAGCAAACGCATGGAACTGAAGCTGCTCCAGGACAACGGTCAACTCGGCGCTGGCGTTGCTGCCTCGCCGGAAGTGTTCGGCCGTGACTACAACGAAGCCCTCGTTCACCAAGTCGTCGTCGCTTATCAGGCCAACGCTCGCAGCGGTAACCGTAAGCAAAAGGACCGTGAAGAGGTCAAGCACACGACCAAAAAGCCGTGGCGTCAAAAGGGTACGGGCCGCGCCCGTGCAGGTATGAGCTCCTCCCCGCTGTGGCGTGGGGGTGGTCGTATCTTCCCGAACAGCCCGGAAGAAAACTTCTCGCAGAAGGTCAACAAGAAGATGTACCGCGCCGGCATGCGCTCGATTTATTCGCAGCTTGCCCGTGAAGGTCGCATCAACGTCGTTGACAGCCTGTCCGTCGACGCGCCCAAAACCAAGCTGTTGGCCGACAAGTTCCGCGCCATGGGCCTGGATTCGGTGCTCGTGATTACCGATAACCTGGACGAAAACCTCTTCCTGGCATCGCGCAACCTGGCGCACGTGCTCGTGGTTGAGCCGCGTCACGCCGACCCGCTGTCGCTCGTGCACTACAAGAAGGTGCTCGTAACCAAGGCAGCCGTCGCGCAGATCGAGGAGTTGCTGAAATGACGCAAGTTGCCAAGAACGACCATCGCCTGATGCAGGTGCTGCTGGCGCCTGTGGTGTCTGAAAAGGCAACCCTGGTGGCCGAGAAGAACGAGCAGGTCGTGTTCGAAGTGGCTCGCGACGCCAACAAGGGCGAAGTGAAGGCCGCTGTCGAGCTGCTGTTCAAGGTCGAAGTCGAGTCCGTCCAGATCCTGAATCAGAAGGGCAAGCAAAAGCGCTTCGGTCGCTTCATGGGTCGTCGTGACCACGTGAAGAAGGCCTATGTTTCGCTGAAGCCGGGCCAGGAAATCAATTTTGAAGCGGAGGCCAAGTAATCATGGCACTCGTCAAAACCAAGCCGACATCGCCGGGCCGCCGCTCGATGGTGAAGGTCGTTAACCCCGACCTTCACAAGGGCGCGCCGCACGCTCCGCTGCTGGAAAAGCAAATCCAGAAGTCGGGTCGTAACAACAACGGCCACATCACCACCCGTCATAAGGGTGGTGGTCACAAGCATCACTATCGCGTCGTCGACTTCAAGCGTAACGATAAGGACGGTATTCCGGCCAAGATCGAACGTCTGGAATACGATCCGAACCGTAGCGCCAACATCGCGCTCGTGCTGTTCGCTGACGGCGAGCGCCGCTACATCATCGCCCCGAAGGGCGCTGTGGTTGGCCAAGCCATCGCTAACGGCTCGGAAGCGCCGATCAAGGCCGGTAACAACCTGCCGATCCGCAACATCCCGGTCGGTACGACGATCCACTGCGTGGAAATCCTGCCGGGCAAGGGCGCTCAAGTTGCCCGTTCGGCCGGTACGTCCGCCGTGCTGCTGGCTCGCGAAGGCATCTACGCTCAAGTGCGTCTGCGCTCGGGTGAGGTGCGCCGCGTGCACATCGAGTGCCGCGCGACCATTGGTGAAGTCGGCAACGAAGAGCACAGCCTGCGCCAGATCGGCAAGGCCGGTGCAACCCGTTGGCGCGGTATTCGCCCGACCGTTCGCGGTGTGGTGATGAACCCGGTCGACCACCCGCATGGTGGTGGTGAAGGCAAGACTGCAGCAGGCCGTGATCCGGTGTCCCCGTGGGGCACGCCGACCAAGGGCTACCGCACCCGTCGTAACAAGCGCACTGACAGCATGATCGTTCAGCGCCGTCACAAGCGTTAATCGGTAGGTAGGAGCTTAGATATGACTCGTTCCGTAAAAAAGGGTCCTTTCATTGACGCCCACCTGCTGAAGAAGGTTGAGGCGGCAGTGCAGACGAAGGACAAGAAGCCCATCAAGACGTGGTCGCGTCGTTCGACCATTCTGCCGGACTTCATCGGCCTGACGATCGCCGTTCACAACGGCCGTCAGCACGTGCCCGTGTATGTCACGGAAAACATGGTTGGCCACAAGCTCGGCGAATTTGCGCTCACGCGTACGTTCAAGGGCCACGCTGCCGACAAGAAAGCGAAGCGATAAGGGGCAATCATGGAAGTTAAAGCGATTCATCGCGGCGCCCGTATCTCCGCACAGAAGACGCGCCTGGTCGCTGACCAGATTCGCGGCCTGTCGATCGAGCGCGCGCTCAACGTGCTGACGTTCAGCCCGAAGAAGGCGGCTGGCATCGTGAAGAAGGTGGTTGAGTCCGCCATCGCGAACGCCGAGCACAATGAAGGCGCCGACATCGACGAGCTGAAGGTCAAGTCGATCTACATCGACAAGGCCACGTCGCTCAAGCGCTTCACGGCGCGTGCGAAGGGCCGTGGCAACCGCATCGAGAAACAAACCTGTCACATCACTGTGACGCTGGGCAACTAAGGGGTCACGATGGGACAGAAGATTCATCCGACTGGCTTCCGTCTGGCTGTCAGCCGTAACTGGGCATCGCGTTGGTACGCGAGCAACACCCAGTTTGCCGGCATGCTCAAGGAAGACATCGAGGTTCGCGAGTTTCTGAAGAAGAAGCTGAAGAACGCGTCGGTGGGCCGCGTGGTCATCGAGCGTCCGGCCAAGAATGCCCGTATCACCATTTACAGCTCGCGTCCGGGCGTGGTGATCGGCAAGAAGGGCGAGGACATCGAACTGCTGAAGGCTGAACTGCAGCGTCGCATGGGCGTGCCCGTGCACGTGAACATCGAAGAAATCCGCAAGCCGGAAGTCGATGCGCAGCTGATCGCAGATTCGATCACGCAGCAGCTTGAGCGCCGCATCATGTTCCGTCGCGCTATGAAGCGCGCGATGCAGAACGCGATGCGTCTGGGTGCCCAAGGCATCAAGATCATGAGCTCGGGCCGTCTGAACGGCATCGAAATCGCTCGTACCGAGTGGTACCGCGAAGGCCGTGTGCCCCTGCACACGCTGCGCGCCGATATCGACTACGGCTTCTCCGAAGCGGAAACCACCTACGGCATCATCGGTGTCAAGGTGTGGGTGTACAAGGGTGACCATCTCGGTCGCAACGACGCACCCGTCGTGGAAGAGCCGCAAGAAGAGCGTCGCAAGCGTCCGGGTCGCCCGGAAGGTCGTCGCCGTGAGGGCGAAGGTCGCCCGGCCGGTCAGCGCCGCGGTGCTGGTGCGGGTGCCCGTCGTGGCACCGACGCGAAGACTGGAGAATAAACATGCTGCAACCTAAGCGCAGGAAGTACCGCAAGGAGCAGAAGGGCCGTAACACCGGTATCGCGACGCGCGGCAACGCGGTCTCGTTCGGCGAATTCGGTCTGAAGGCGATGGGCCGTGGCCGTCTGACCGCACGTCAGATTGAGTCGGCGCGTCGTGCGATGACCCGTCACATCAAGCGTGGCGGCCGCATTTGGATCCGGATTTTCCCGGACAAGCCGATCTCGAAGAAGCCTGCCGAAGTCCGTATGGGTAACGGTAAGGGCAACCCGGAATACTACGTGGCTGAAATTCAGCCGGGCAAGATGCTGTACGAAATGGACGGCGTTGGCGAAGAACTGGCACGCGAGGCATTCCGCCTGGCCGCTGCCAAGCTGCCGATCGCGACCAGCTTCGTGGTGCGTCAGGTCGGAACGTAAGGAGTACACACCATGAAAGCATCCGAACTGCGCGACAAAGATGTCGCTGGGCTGAACCAGGAGCTCTCCGAGCTGCTGAAGGCCCAATTTGGCCTGCGCATGCAAAAAGCGACGCAACAGCTGCAGAACACCAGCCAGCTGAAGAAGGTGCGTCGTGACATCGCGCGTGTCCGCACCGTGCTGGGCCAGAAGGGGAACCAGAAATGACTGAAGCCGCAACGTCCCTGAAGCGCACGCTCGTCGGTCGCGTTGTCAGCAACAAGATGGACAAGACCGTCACGGTCCTGATCGAAAACCGCGTCAAGCATCCGCTGTATGGCAAGTACGTGGTGCGCTCGAAGAAGTACCATGCGCACGACGAAGCCAACCAGTACAACGAAGGCGACAAGGTCGAGATCACGGAATCGCGTCCGCTCTCCCGCACCAAGTCGTGGGTGGTGTCGCGTCTGCTTGAAGCTGCACGCGTGATCTAAAACAACAGCGGAGCAGTTTGCTGTTGCACGGCCGAGATTATGTGATATAGTCTCGGTCTTTCCCTTTGTGAGGGTGGCTGGCAAATATGCTGGCGGCTCGGGTAAGGGGGAAAAGCGAATGGGCCAGGCGGCAATCGCCGTCGGGCAGCTACCGACTTCAAGTTGATCAACCCAATCGCAGTTGGCGCAATGCCAGCAGCCGGCGGGACCAAGACTGATCGCCTCTGCGCATTGTGCGTTTGGCGAATTAAGTTGGGACGAGAACACCATGATTCAGACAGAAAGCCGGCTCGAAGTGGCCGATAACACGGGTGCGCGTGAAGTCATGTGCATCAAGGTGCTGGGCGGTTCGAAGCGCCGCTACGCCAGCGTCGGCGACATCATCAAGGTCAGCGTCAAGGATGCTGCCCCGCGTGGTCGCGTGAAGAAGGGCGATATCTATAACGCCGTGGTGGTGCGCACCGCCAAGGGCGTGCGCCGTCCCGACGGCTCGCTCATCAAGTTCGACGGCAATGCCGCCGTGCTGCTGAACACCAAGCTTGAGCCGATCGGCACCCGTATCTTCGGGCCGGTCACTCGCGAACTCCGTACCGAGCGCTTCATGAAGATCGTGTCGCTCGCGCCGGAAGTGCTGTAATCGGAGGCCGCATGAACAAGATTCGCAAGGGCGATCGCGTCATCGTCCGTACCGGTAAAGACAAGGGCAAGCAAGGTACCGTGCTGGCCGTGCTCGCCGAGCATGTGACGGTTGAAGGCGTGAACGTTGCCAAAAAGCACGTGCGCCCGAACCCGATGCTGGGTACCACGGGTGGTGTGGTCGACAAGATCATGCCCATCCATATTTCGAACGTTGCGCTCGTGGATGCCAATGGCAAGCCGTCGCGCGTCGGCATCAAGGTTGAAGGCGGCGTGAAGACGCGCGTACTGAAGACCACCGGTGCTGCCGTCGGCGCTTGATTCTGGGCAATAGAGAGGAGTTGAGCATGACTGCACGTCTGCAAGAGTTTTATAAAGAGAAGGTTGTGCCCGAGCTGATCAAGCAGTTCGGCTACAAGTCTGTGATGGAAGTGCCGCGCATCACCAAGATCACCCTGAACATGGGTCTTGGCGAAGCCATCAATGACAAGAAAGTCATTGAGCACGCCACGGGCGACCTGATCAAAATCGCTGGCCAGAAGCCCATCGTCACGAAGGCCCGTAAGGCTATCGCCGGCTTCAAGATCCGCCAGGGTTACCCGATCGGCACGATGGTCACGCTGCGTGGCCAACGCATGTACGAATTCCTGGACCGCTTCATCACCGTGTCGCTGCCCCGCGTGCGCGACTTCCGTGGTGTGTCTGGTAAGGCGTTCGACGGTCGTGGCAACTACAACATCGGTGTGAAAGAGCAGATCATTTTCCCCGAAATCGAATACGACAAGATCGACGCACTCCGTGGTCTGAATATCAGCATCACGACGACTGCGAAGAACGACGAGGAAGCGAAGGCGCTCCTCAACGCGTTCAAGTTCCCGTTCCGTAATTAAGGGGTTACCGTGGCTAAATTGTCTCTGATCGAACGCGAGAAGAAGCGTGCCAAGCTCGTGGCCAAGTACGCTGAGAAGCGCGCCGCTCTCGAAGCCATCGTGGCCGACCAAAGCAAGTCGGAAGAAGAGCGCTACGAAGCGCGTCTGAAGCTGCAAGCGCTGCCGCGCAATGCAAATCCGACTCGTCAGCGCAACCGCTGCTCGATCACCGGTCGTCCCCGCGGTACGTTCCGTAAGTTCGGCCTGGCGCGTAACAAGCTCCGCGAGATCGCCTTCAAGGGCGAGATCCCGGGTCTGACGAAAGCCAGCTGGTAATCACGCACAGGCTACAGGAGAAACAGTATGAGCATGAGCGATCCGATCGCCGATATGCTGACGCGTATCCGCAACGCGCAAGCGGTGGAAAAAGCGTCGGTGGTCATGCCGTCGTCGAAGCTGAAGGTGGCAATCGCCAAAGTCCTGAAGGACGAAGGCTACATCGACGAATTCGCCGTGACCGAGCAGGGTGGCAAGTCCACCCTGACGATTGGTCTGAAGTACTACGCTGGCCGCCCGGTCATCGAACGCCTGGAGCGCGTCTCGAAGCCTGGCCTGCGTGTGTACAAGGGCCGTAATGAAATCCCGCAAGTGATGAACGGCTTGGGTGTCGCCATCATCTCGACCCCTCAGGGTCTGATGACGGACCGCCGCGCCCGCGCAACCGGTGTCGGTGGCGAAGTCATTTGCTACGTCGCCTAAGGGAGGGGAACCATGTCTCGCGTAGGTAAGGCCCCCATCGCGCTGCCCAAGGGCGCAGAAGTCAATTTCGCTGGTGGTCTGCTGACCGTCAAGGGCCCGTTGGGCACGCTGACGCAGCCGATCCACTCGCTGGTCAAGGTCAACACCGACAACGGCACGATCACGTTCGCGCCGGCAGATGAGTCGCGTGAAGCCAATGCGTTGCAAGGCACGATGCGCGCCCTGACCGCCAACATGGTCAAGGGTGTGACGACGGGCTTCGAGCGCAAGCTGAACCTGGTCGGCGTGGGTTATCGTGCATCGGTTCAGGGCACCGCCCTGAAGCTGCAGCTCGGTTTCTCGCACGACGTGATCCATGAGATGCCGGAAGGCGTGAAGGCGGAAACGCCGACGCAGACCGAGATCATCATCAAGGGTTCGGACAAGCAAAAAGTTGGTCAGGTCGCCGCTGAAGTGCGTGGTTATCGTCCGCCTGAGCCCTACAAGGGCAAGGGTGTGCGCTACGCCGACGAGCGTGTGATCCTGAAGGAAACCAAGAAGAAGTAAGGGTGCACATCATGAACAAAAATGACTCGCGTCTGCGCCGTGCACGTCAGACCCGCCTGAAAATTGCGGAACTGAGCGTCGCCCGTCTGGCTGTGCACCGTACGAACCTGCACATTTATGCGCAGGTCTTCTCGGAAGACGGCACCAAGGTCCTGGCTTCGGCCTCGACGGCGGAAGCCGAAGTCCGCAAGGAACTGAACGGCAACGGTGGCAACACCGCTGCTGCCACCCTGGTGGGTAAGCGTATCGCTGAGAAGGCGAAGGCTGCCGGCATCGAAGCCGTGGCGTTCGATCGCTCGGGTTTCCGTTATCACGGTCGCGTAAAGGCTCTGGCTGACGCGGCACGCGAAGCTGGCCTGAAGTTCTAAGCCGGCATAGAGGATATCGTCATGGCAAAAATTCAACCTAAGGTCCAAGGGGACGAACGCGACGACGGTCTTCGCGAGAAGATGATCGCGGTCAACCGTGTGACCAAGGTGGTCAAGGGCGGCCGGATTCTCGGTTTCGCTGCTCTGACTGTGGTCGGCGACGGCGACGGCCGTATCGGCATGGGCAAGGGTAAGGCTAAGGAAGTCCCCGTAGCCGTGCAGAAGGCAATGGACGAGGCTCGTCGCAAGATGGTCAAGGTCCCGCTGAAGAACGGTACGCTGCAGCACGAAGTGGTTGGCAAGCATGGCGCCGCAAAGGTGCAGATGATGCCCGCGAAGGACGGTACCGGCGTGATCGCCGGCGGCCCGATGCGCGCTATCTTCGAAGTGATGGGCGTGACG
The DNA here is from genome assembly GCF_056280165.1 of Ralstonia sp. 110700041-2. Classification (NCBI taxonomy): domain Bacteria; kingdom Pseudomonadati; phylum Pseudomonadota; class Betaproteobacteria; order Burkholderiales; family Burkholderiaceae; genus Ralstonia; species Ralstonia sp. 110700041-2. Next base: position 44,675 of record NZ_JBSFAI010000016.1, read on the forward strand.
AACATCGTGACCAAGTCGCACGGTTCGACCAATCCTTACAACATGGTGCGCGCAACGCTGGATGGCCTGCGCAAGATGAGCACCCCGGCCGAAGTTGCCGCCAAGCGTGGCAAGTCGGTCGAAGAGATCCTCGGCTAAGCCGAAGGGATAGGTGAACGATATGTCGCAGAAAACCGTGAAAGTCCAACTCGTGCGCAGCCTGATCGGTACGCGCGAAGACCACCGCGCCACGGTGCGCGGCCTGGGCCTGCGCCGCATGAACTCGGTGTCCGAATTGCAGGACACGCCCGCAGTGCGCGGCATGATCAACAAGGTGTCCTACCTGGTCAAGGTCATCGGCTAAGGCAAGACGGAGAAGAACATGCAACTGAATAACCTGAAGCCGGCAGCCGGCTCCAAGCACGCCAAGCGCCGCGTTGGTCGCGGCATTGGCTCGGGCCTGGGCAAGACGGCTGGTCGTGGTCACAAGGGGCAGAAGTCGCGTTCGGGTGGTTTCCACAAGGTCGGCTTTGAAGGCGGCCAGATGCCCCTGCATCGTCGTCTGCCCAAGCGTGGGTTCACCTCGCTGACCAAGGAATTCACCGCTGAAGTGCGTCTGGGCGACCTGGCGGGGCTGCCGATCGAAGAAGTCGATCTGCTGTCCCTCAAGCAAGCCGGGCTCGTTGGCGAGATGGTCAAGAGCGCCAAGGTGATCCTGTCGGGTGAGATCGACAAGAAGGTAACTCTGAAGGGTATCGGCGCGACGGCTGGGGCGAAAGCTGCAATCGAAGCAGCCGGTGGCTCGCTGGCCTAATAGCCTGCTGTTTCACACTGACGGAGCATCCGTTTGGCCACGGCGAAACCTAATGTGATGGCCCAGGCCAAGAACACGGCCAAGTACGGCGATCTTCGCCGTCGGCTGGTGTTCCTGGTGCTGGCATTGCTGGTGTACCGGATCGGCGCGCACATTCCTGTGCCGGGTATCGATCCGGATCAACTGGCGCAGCTTTTCCAACGGCAGTCGGGTGGCATCCTCGGGATGTTTAACCTGTTCTCCGGCGGCGCGCTGTCGCGTTTCACAGTGTTTGCGTTGGGGATCATGCCGTACATCTCGGCGTCGATCATCATGCAGCTGCTGACGATCGTGCTGCCGCAGCTGGAATCGTTGAAGAAGGAAGGCCAGGCCGGCCAGCGCAAGATTACGCAGTACACGCGCTACGGCACGGTCATCCTGGCGACGTTCCAGGCGCTAGGGATTGCAGTAGCCCTGGAAGCGCAGCCCGGTCTGGTGCTGGATCCGGGTCTGATGTTCCGGGCCACCGCGGTGATCACGCTGGTGACGGGCACGATGTTCCTGATGTGGCTGGGTGAGCAGATCACCGAGCGTGGTCTGGGCAACGGGATCTCGATCATCATTTTTGGCGGGATTGCTGCAGGCCTTCCCAACGCGATTGGCGGGCTGTTCGAGCTGGTGCGTACGGGTTCGATGGGAATTTTCTCGGCGATCCTGGTGGTGGCGATTATTGGTGCGGTGACGTTTGTGGTCGTGTTCATCGAACGCGGCCAGCGCAAGATCCTCGTCAATTACGCCAAGCGGCAGGTTGGTAACAAGATTTATGGCGGACAGTCGTCGCATCTGCCGCTGAAGTTGAATATGGCCGGGGTGATTCCGCCGATCTTTGCATCGTCGATCATTCTGTTCCCGGCCACGATCGCGGGCTGGTTTACAGCTGGCAACTCGACGAATCCGGTGGCACGGGTTGTCAAGGACTTGGCAGCAACGCTGTCGCCGGGTCAGCCGGTCTACATCCTGCTGTATGCGGCGGCGATCATCTTCTTCTGTTTCTTCTACACCGCACTGGTTTATAACAGCCGGGAAGTGGCAGATAACCTGAAGAAGAGTGGGGCGTTCATTCCGGGCATCCGTCCGGGCGAGCAAACCACGCGGTATATCGACAAGATTCTGGTGCGTCTGACCCTGGCGGGTGCGATCTACATCACGCTGGTGTGTCTGTTGCCGGAGTTCTTGGTGCTGCGCTGGAATGTGCCGTTCTACTTCGGTGGGACGTCCCTGTTGATCATCGTGGTTGTCACGATGGACTTCATGGCGCAAGTGCAGTCCTACGTGATGTCTCAGCAGTACGAGTCTTTGATGAAGAAGGCGAATTTCAAGGGAAACCTGACACTCCGCTAGGAGTGATCGCACGAACCTGAAAGGACATGGCTAAAGATGACGTGATCCAGATGCAAGGCGAGGTGCTGGAAAACCTCCCCAACGCAACGTTTCGCGTCAAGCTAGAGAACGGCCACGTAGTGTTAGGCCATATTTCCGGCAAGATGCGTATGCATTACATCCGCATCTTGCCCGGGGACAAGGTGACGGTCGAATTGACCCCGTATGATCTGTCCCGCGCGCGCATCGTATTCCGGGCGAAGTGAGCGGACTGGAATTGAAGGAAGAGGAAAATCATGAAAGTGCTGGCTTCTGTTAAGCGCATTTGCCGCAACTGCAAAATCATCAAGCGCAAGGGCGTGGTGCGTGTGATCTGCTCGTCGGACCCGCGTCATAAGCAGCGCCAAGGCTAATTTCGCAAAGAGGATTGACGAATGGCACGTATCGCAGGGGTCAACATCCCCAACCACAAACATACCGTGATTGGCCTGACGGCGATCTACGGTATTGGCCGCTCGCGCGCTCAGAAGATTTGCGAGGCTACTGGCATCCCGACCGACAAGAAGGTCAAGGACCTGACGGATCCGGACCAGGACGCGCTGCGTAAGGAAATCGAGAAGTTCCTCGTCGAAGGCGATCTGCGCCGTGAAACGACGATGAACATCAAGCGCCTGATGGATTTGGGCTGCTACCGTGGCGTGCGCCATCGCAAGGGCCTGCCGATGCGTGGTCAGCGTACCCGCACCAATGCCCGTACCCGTAAGGGTCCGCGTAAGGCCGGCGTCGCGCTCAAGAAGTAATCCGTCGGGTAAAGGATAGGAACTATGGCAAAAGCAGCGAATACCGCCGCCCAGCGCGCGCGCAAGAAGGTTCGCAAGAACGTCGCCGACGGCATCGCGCACGTTCACGCGTCGTTCAACAACACAATCATCACGATCACCGACCGTCAGGGCAATGCTCTGTCGTGGGCGACGTCGGGTGGCCAAGGCTTCAAGGGCTCGCGTAAGTCGACGCCGTTCGCGGCCCAGGTGGCCGCTGAGAGCGCTGGCCGCGTGGCGCAGGACCAAGGCATCAAGAACCTGGAAGTGCGCATCAAGGGCCCGGGCCCGGGTCGTGAATCGGCCGTACGCGCACTGAACAACCTGGGTATCAAGATCCAGTTGATCGAAGACGTGACGCCGGTGCCCCACAACGGCTGCCGTCCGCCGAAGCGTCGTCGTATCTAAGTGATTCGGCCGCCCTCGCCAGTTGCTGGCGGGGGCGGTCTGCGGGTGCTATACTTGCCCGCCTGCCTGTCTTCCGGGTTTTCCGGAAGGCGGGTTTCGTCTTTTCATAAGCCCACTGTTCGCTGCGGTCCTGTTGTTAGGGCTGAGCAGGCGGACCATCCGAGGCCGTGTGCCACGGATGACTGATAACGAAGGAACGCAACGTGGCACGCTATACCGGCCCCAAGGCGAAACTGTCTCGCCGCGAAGGTACTGACCTTTTCCTCAAGAGCGCACGCCGCTCGCTCGCCGACAAATGCAAGCTGGACAGCAAGCCTGGTCAGCACGGCCGCACTTCCGGCGCCCGAACGTCCGACTACGGCAACCAGCTGCGTGAAAAGCAGAAGGTCAAGCGCATCTACGGTGTGCTGGAGCGTCAATTCCGCCGCTACTTCGCTGAAGCCGATCGCCGTAAGGGCAACACGGGTGAAACCTTGCTGCAACTGCTGGAATCGCGCCTGGACAACGTCGTCTATCGTATGGGCTTCGGCTCGACCCGCGCGGAAGCGCGTCAGCTGGTGTCGCACAAGGCGATCCTGGTGAATGGTCAAGCGCTGAACGTGCCGTCGGCTCAGGTCAAGTCGGGCGACGTCATTGCCATCCGCGAAAAGTCGAAGAAGCAAGTGCGTATTGCCGAGTCGCTGACGCTGGCTGAGCAGTCCGGCTTCCCGATCTGGGTTGCCGTGGATGCCAAGAAGATGGAAGGCACCTTCAAGCAAGCCCCGGATCGCGCAGATATCGCCGGCGACATCAACGAAAGCCTGATCGTCGAACTGTATTCGCGTTAATGACGACGCCCGTACCGCAGGTGCGGGCTCGTGTGCCTTTTTGGGGACGCTCATCGTCAACGACATTGTGTTCGTGCGCCAGCAGCACTTCGGTGTCGATCCAATCCGAATTGTTACGTGCCGCAAATCGATTGCGGCACGTGCGTCTTCCGTCGCAACGTTCGCGATGGAACCTTTCCAGTCCAATCCGTCAGCCTTATCGGTGTAACGAGCCGAGGGTATTGAAATAGGACAACCTAATGCAAACAGCACTCCTGAAGCCCAAAATTATTGCGGTTGAGCCGCTTGGCGATCATCACGCGAAGGTCGTCATGGAACCGTTCGAGCGCGGCTACGGCCACACGCTCGGTAACGCGCTGCGCCGCGTGCTGCTGTCGTCGATGGTCGGCTATGCCCCGACCGAAGTCACGATCGCTGGGGTCGTCCACGAATATTCCACCATCGATGGCGTGCAGGAAGACGTTGTCAACCTGCTGCTGAACCTGAAGGGTGTGGTGTTCAAGCTGCACAACCGTGATGAAGTGACGGTGTCGCTGCGCAAGGAAGGCGAAGGTGTGGTCACCGCCGCTGATATCGAGCTTCCGCACGACGTCGAGATCATCAATCCGGGCCACGTGATCGCCAACCTGTCGGCTGGTGGCAAGCTGGATCTGCAGTTGAAGGTCGAGCAAGGCCGCGGCTATGTGCCGGGCAATGTGCGCAAGTTCGGCGATGAGTCCAGCAAGGTCATCGGCCGCATCGTGCTTGACGCCTCGTTCGCACCGGTGCGCCGTGTGTCGTACGCGGTTGAGTCTGCGCGTGTGGAGCAGCGTACCGATCTCGACAAGCTGGTGATGAACATCGAGACCAACGGCGTGATCTCGCCGGAAGAAGCGATCCGCCAGTCGGCTCGCATCCTGGTTGATCAGCTGTCGGTGTTCGCTGCCCTGGAAGGTACCGAAAGCGCCGCTGAGGCCGCCGCCGCCCGCGCGCCGCAGATCGATCCGATCCTGCTGCGCCCGGTCGACGACTTGGAACTGACGGTGCGTTCGGCCAACTGCCTGAAGGCTGAAAACATCTATTACATCGGCGACCTCATCCAGCGCACCGAGAACGAACTGCTCAAGACCCCGAACCTGGGGCGCAAGTCGCTCAACGAGATCAAGGAAGTCCTCGCATCGCGTGGCCTGACGCTCGGCATGAAGCTCGAGAACTGGCCGCCGGCAGGTCTCGAGAAGTAAGTTGCAATTGTCGGCCGGTGCGCGAGCATCGGCCGGTTTTCCCGCCATCGCCGTTTGGGTGGCTTATTGGTAAGACTACCGGCCCGCGCCACGCAGCGTTATACGAGCGGCGGCGATAGAAGAGCTGGTCAAACACTCTTAAGAAGGAATCATCATGCGTCACCGTCATGGTTTGCGGAAACTGAACCGCACTTCGTCGCACCGTCTCGCGATGCTGCGCAACATGTCCAACTCGCTGCTGCAGCACGAGCTGATCAAGACCACCGTGCCGAAGGCCAAGGAACTGCGCAAGGTTGTCGAGCCTCTGATCACGCTGGCCAAGAAGGACACCGTCGCCAACCGCCGTCTGGCATTCGCCCGTCTGCGCGACCGCGACATGGTTACCAAGCTGTTCAACGAACTGGGTCCGCGTTTCGCGACCCGTCCGGGCGGCTACACCCGCATCCTGAAGTTCGGCTTCCGCCAGGGCGACAATGCGCCGATGGCGCTGGTGGAGCTGCTCGACCGTCCGGAAGTTGCCGAGGCTGTGGAAGTCGACGGCGCTGCCGAGTAAGGTCAGCTCAGGTTTGCCGGTGCGACATGGCGTCGCGCTGGCCAAGCCCCAGAATGCGTGCAGCCGCGCGCATTACAATGAAGCCAGGATCGTACCCTGGCTTTTTTGTTGCCTGCTTCGGTGGTCTGCCATCGGCGTGCGCTTCTGGAGTATCTATGTCTGCAGGAACCGAAGTGCTGCTGGTGCTGACCAATCTACCCGACGCCGATAGCGCGGATCGCGTGACGACGGCCGTGCTGGAATCTCGCGCAGCGGCGTGCGTCAATCGCTTGCCGGCTTGCGCGTCGACGTATTGGTGGAACGGCGCGATCGAGCACGCCACCGAGATCCCGCTTCTGATCAAGACCACGGGCGCAGCCTACCCTGCGTTGGAAGTCGCGCTACGGAAGGCGCACCCGTACGAGGTTCCCGAGATCATCGCTGTGCCGGTGGCTGCGGGGTTGCCGGCGTATCTTGCGTGGGTGGCCGACGAAACGCGCATGTCTTCCAATTGATGTTTGTTTGGCGTTGATATGACCTTCTCTTCGTTCGTGTCCGTGCGGCGTGTGATGCAGTTGGCGATGCTGCTGGTCGCGGTGGCGACGCTGTGCATGCCTGCACATGCTGCTGACGATTTCCTGCCACCCGAGCAGGCGTTCCGCTTCTCCGCCACGCAGGTCGACGGCCAGACCGTCGAAGTCAAGTTCGCGATTGCTGATGGCTACTACATGTACCGTGAGCGCTTCGCGGTGGCGGCGGATCCGGCAGCTGTCGCACTCGCACTCCTCGACATGCCGGCAGGCAAGGTCAAATTCGACGAGACGTTCAACAAGGATGTCGAAACCTATCGCCATGAAATCGCATTCCATGTGAAGGCGCGGAACGCGACGGCGCCATTCACGCTGATCGTCACGTCGCAGGGGTGCGCGGATCAAGGCCTGTGTTATCCGCCGATGAAGAGCCGGTTCCATGTGGAACCCGCAGCGGCTTCCCCGGCGGCGCCTTCCGCCGGCGGTGGCGACGCACTCGGCCGCATCGCCAGCACGCTGGGTAGCGGCAACCTTGGCGCGATTGCGGCGTTGTTCTTTGGGCTCGGTCTGTTGCTTACCTTCACGCCGTGTGTGCTCCCGATGCTGCCGATCCTGTCGGCGATCGTGGTCGGCGAGCACGCGACGCGTTCGCGCGCAGCGATCGTGTCGGTGGCCTACGTGCTCGGGATGGCCTTCGTCTATACCGCCGTAGGGGTGGCAGCCGGCTTAGCCGGGCAGGGCCTGCAAGCCGCGCTGCAGAACGCCTGGGTGCTGGGCGCGTTTGCCGTATTGATGGTAGCGCTGTCGCTGTCGATGTTCGGGCTGTATGAACTGCAGTTGCCGGCAGCTTGGCGCGATCACCTGACAAAAGCCTCCAGCAAGCATGGCGGCGGCGAGATTGTTGGCGCGGTCGTGATGGGCGCGCTTTCGGCGTTGATAGTGTCGCCGTGTGTGACGCCGGCGTTGGCGGGCGCGCTGGCCTATATCGCGCAGACCGGCAACGCCGCGATCGGCGGTATGGCGTTGTTTGCGATGTCGATCGGCATGGGGGTACCGCTCGTGCTCGTGGGTGTAGGCGCGGGCAACCTGCTGCCGCGCGCGGGCCATTGGTTGATCGTCACCAAGGCGGTGTTCGGTTTCATCCTGCTGGCTGTGGCGCTGTGGATCGTGCAGCCGGTGTTGCCGGCGTGGGCAGTGATGATTGCGTGGGGTGGCTTGCTGATCGGTGCGGCCGTGTTTCTGCGGACATTCGATTCGTTGCCCGACGGCGCCGGCAACGTGCAGCGCTTGGGCAAGGTCGCGGGTGTGGTGCTCGCGCTGGCTGGCGCAGCGCAACTGGTCGGAGTCGCCGCCGGCGGTCGCGATCCGCTACAGCCGCTGTCCGGACTGATTCGCGCATCGGCGGGCGCATCCGCGCAAGCTGAGGCACACGGGGTGACATTCAAGCGGGTGAAGAGCATCGCTGAACTCGATGCCGAAGTGCGCAACGCGAGCGCGTCGGGCCGTGCGGTGATGCTCGATTTCTACGCCGACTGGTGTGTGAGCTGCAAGGAAATGGAGCGCCTGACCTTTACCGATACGCGGGTGCGCAAGGCGCTTGCCGATGTGGTGCTGCTGCAGGCTGACGTGACTGCCAACAGTGCGGATGACCAAGTACTGCTCAAGCGCTTCGGCTTGTTCGGCCCGCCCGGCACGATCTTCTTCGATGCGCAGGGTCGCGAACTGAAAGCTCGTGTGGTCGGCTATGAGCGCGCCGACACGTTTCTGGAAAGCCTGCGTCGCACGATCGGCACGACGCAGGCAGCCAAGCCGACGGCCTGACTACGCGCGCAGCAGGCGGGCGGCGTCCAATGCGAAGTACGTCAGGATGCCGTTCGCGCCGGCGCGCTTGAACGCCAGCAGCGACTCCAGCACGACCTTGTCGTGATCCAGCCAGCCGTTCTGCGCAGCGGCTTTCAGCATCGCGTATTCACCACTGACCTGATAGACGTAGGTCGGGAAGCGGAACTCATCCTTCACGCGTCGCACGATGTCGAGATACGGCATGCCGGGCTTGACCATCACCATGTCGGCGCCTTCGGCGATGTCGAGTGCCACTTCGCGCAGAGCCTCGTCCGAGTTGGCCGGGTCCATCTGGTAAGTCATCTTGTTGCTCTTGCCCAGGTTGGCGGCCGAGCCCACTGCATCACGGAACGGGCCGTAGAACGCCGAAGCGTACTTGGCCGCGTAAGCCATGATGCGGGTGTAGGTGTGGTCGTCGTTCTCCAGCGCCAAGCGGATCGCGCCGATGCGGCCGTCCATCATGTCCGACGGCGCAACGATGTCCACGCCAGCCTCGGCCTGCACCAGTGCCTGGCGCATCAGGATGTCGACCGTCTCTTCGTTGAGCACGTAGCCGTTGGCGTCGAGCACGCCGTCCTGGCCATGACTCGTGTACGGATCGAGCGCCACATCGGTCAGGATGCCCAGTTCAGGGAAGCGCGTCTTGAGGGCCTTCACCGCACGCGGGATCAGGCCATCGGCATGGGTGGCCTCGATACCATCCGGCGTTTTGAGCGACGGCTCGATCACGGGGAAGAGCGCCAGCACCGGTACGCCCAGCTGCACGCACTGCTCGGCCACGCTCAGCAGCACGTCGACCGACACCCGCTCCACACCTGGCATCGACGGCACGGCCTGTCGCACGTTGGTGCCTTCGAGGATGAAGACCGGGTAGATCAGGTCGTCGGCGGTGAGGCGCGACTCGCGCATCATGCGGCGGGAGAAATCGTCGCGGCGCATGCGGCGCGGACGATGATCGGGGAAGCTTGCGATCATTTCAGCAGACCCTAAGAACACACTGTGAAGTTTGGAAACCTTTGACACGATTATCCATCTTATGCACGGACAATGCGCCAGCGACGCTGATGCGGCGTCCCCCGCGGCTCCTCCCTGACGCGGGTTCCCATCGATGGCTCGATGGGGTCGTTACCCCCGTTGCGCGTTTGGCGACGGGGTTTTTTTTGCCGGCTCGGCTTGCGGCTCCGCTTCCAGCGCCTCGGGCAGGCACAGCCAACCTGCGACAATTCGCTGCGCCTCTTCGATGCCGCGACGTTTCAGGCTGGAGAACAACTGCACCGTCAGCGATACATCGCCGTCGATCTGCGCGCGGTAGTCGGCCAGCACCTTGCGTGCCGCCATGAGCGCGCGCGAGGCGTCGTTGTTGGTCAGCTTGTCCGCCTTCGTGAGCAGCACGTGGATCGGCTTGCCCGTCGGCAGGAACCACTCGACCATCTGACAATCGAGGTCGGTGAATGGACGACGCGCATCCATCATGATGACCAGGCCGGCGAGTTGCTGGCGCGCCTTGACGTAGTCGCCCAGCAGATGGACCCAGTGCGACTTGGTCTCGCCAGGCGCTTCGGCATAGCCGTAACCGGGCAGGTCGACCAAGAAGCCGAGCGGGTCTTCCGCCTTGGCGGGCATCACCGAGAAATAGTTGATGTGCTGCGTCCGGCCGGGCGTCTTACTGGAGAAAGCCAGCCGCTTCTGATTGCACAGGATGTTGATCGCAGTGGACTTGCCTGCGTTGGAGCGGCCCGCAAACGCGACTTCCGGCACGGCGGTCGCCGGTAAATCACGCAGATGATTGACGGTGATGAAGAAACGGGCTTGATGCAGGAGCGACATGCGCGGCAGTACCTGTAAACTGCAGTTCAGAACTGCGTGGTTGCTGCGCCGCGAGGTCGCATTGCAGAGGTGTTATTGTACAATACGCCGGTTTACGGACGTCCCCACCAGATCCGTCGCAGGACCGCCCCGAGGCCCGGGCCGGTCCGTTTTCATGCGCTGGTCTGGCTCGAGGAGAAGGGGATGCCCGGCGCCGCAGGGTCCCGCGTTGGGCGGCGCACGCAGCATTCGAAAACAATCTAAACAAGGTGTGCGAATGAACCGCATAGCGAACGTTTTTGCTGTCGCAGCGCTGTCCCTGGCATCGGTCTTCTCCATGGCCCATGCCGAAGAGCAAAAAGTCGCCAAGGCCGACGCCGCGCGCGGCGAAACGATCTTCAACAACGGTGTGCCGGCCAATGGCGTGCCCGCGTGTACCAGTTGTCACGGCGCAGGCGGCAACAGCGCCATGAACGTCAACCCGAAGCTGGCCGGCCAGCACGCCGAATACGTCGAAAAGCAGCTGAAGGATTTCAAGGCAAAGACTGATCGCAACAACCCGGTCATGTCGCTGTACGCCAGTGCGCTGTCGGATCAGGACATGAAGGACATCGGCGCCTACCTGGGCAAGCAGCCGGCTTGGAAGCCGGGTTCGGCCAAGAGCAAGGACACGATCGAACTGGGCCAGAAGCTGTATCGTGGCGGGGACGCCAAGCGCGGTATCGCAGCGTGCGCGGGCTGTCACGGCCCGACGGGTGCTGGCATCCCGGCGCAGTATCCGCGTATCGCGGGTCAGTTCTCTGAATACACTGAAGCTCAACTGGTTGCCTTCCAGAGCGGCACCCGCAAGAACAGCGTACAGATGCACGACCTGGCCGGTCGCATGACGGCCCAGCAGATCAAGGCGGTGGCCGACTACATTGCCGGCCTGCGCTAATCTGCCGCACCCGGCTGTCATGTGACAGTCGCACAATCAACAAGAAGAACAGGGTGGCAATGCGCCTGGCATCGCCACCCTGTTTTCGTTTTTGAACAGGTTTTTTCCCCGCATGTCTTCGGTCTCCACTTCCGGCGTCCAGATCCGCTCCCGTCGTCGCGCGTTGCGCGAAACGGTCGAGTTGCTGTCGTCGATGCGCTTTGCGATCAGCCTGCTGACGGTGATCGCCATTGCCAGCGTGATCGGCACGGTGCTCAAGCAGAACGATCCGTATCCGAACTACGTCAACCAATTCGGGCCGTTCTGGGCCGACGTATTCCGATCGCTGACGCTGCCGACCGTCTATAGCGCGTGGTGGTTTCTGCTGATCCTGGCGTTCCTGGTGGTGTCGACCTCGCTGTGCATCGTGCGCAATGCGCCCAAGATGCTGGCCGACATGCGCGCCTGGCGCGAGAACGTGCGCGAAGGCAGTCTGCGCGCGTTCCATCACCGGGACGAATTTGATTCCCGCGCCGATACCGCCACCGTGACGGCACGCCTGGCCGCGCTTGCGCAGAACCGAGGTTTCCGCATCAAGGCGTTCGCGCGCGAGGGTGGAGCGACGCTCATCGCGGCAAAGGCGGGAGCGGGCAACAAGATCGGCTACATCCTGGCGCACACGGCCATCGTCGTGATCTGCATCGGCGGCTTGCTGGATGGCGACATGATGATCCGCGCGCAGATGTGGTTTGGTGGCAAGTCGCCCATCAAGGGCAACGCGGTCATCAGCGACATCGGCCCGGAGCATCGGCTGTCGACATCGAACCCGGGGTTCCGCGGCAACGCCTTCGTGCCGGAAGGTTCGACGGTCAGCACGGCGATCCTGAACATTGCCGATGGCGCGCTGATCCAGGACCTGCCGTTCATGATCACGCTCAAGAAGTTCACCGTCGAGCATTACTCGACCGGCATGCCCAAGCTGTTCGCCAGCGACATCGTCGTGACTGACCGCCGCACCGGCAAGCAGACCGCTGCGCGCGTGGAGGTGAACAAGCCGTTCGTGTATGACGGCGTGGCGATCTACCAGTCGAGCTTTGAAGATGGCGGCTCGAAGCTCAAGCTGACCGGCTACCCGATGCACGGTGACAACGCCAAGACGTTCGACATGTCGGGCGTCGTGGGCGAAAGCTCGAAGCTCACCGGCAAGAGCGGCGACTACACGGTCGAGTTCTCCGACTTCCGCCTGATGAATGTCGAAACGGTGACGGACGCCTCGGGCAAGCAGGACGCACGCGGTGTCGGCAAGAGGGGCGGTGCGGAAAATGGTCTGCGCGCGGAGCTTGGCAACGTCACCAAGATGACGCGCGACCGCGATCTGCGCAACGTCGGCCCCTCCGTGCAGTACAAGCTGCGCGACGCCAACGGCCAGGCACACGAGTTCAGCAACTACATGCTGCCCGTCACGCTGGACGGGCAATCGGTGTTCCTGGCCGGCATGCGCTCGCAGCCGGACGAGCCGTTCCGCTATCTGCGCATTCCCGCCGATGCGCAAGGCACCGTCGCCGACTGGATGCGCCTGCGCGCCGCGCTGCAGAATCCAGCGATGCGCGGCGAGGCAGCGCGCCGGTTTGCGCTGCTCTCCATGCCCGGCGAGCAGCGCGCGGAACTGCGCAACCAGTTGATGGAAAGCGCTCGTCGCGCGCTCGACCTCTTTGCCGGCGCTGCCGATGTCAAGGACGGTACCGCCGGTGCACAGGGCGGCTTTGCCGCAGTCGCCACGTTCTTGCAGAAATCGGTGCCTGAGGGTGAGCGTGAGAAGGCGGCCGATGTGCTGATGAAAATCATCAACAGCTCCATGTGGGAACTGTGGCAACTGGCCCGCGCACAGGATGGCCTGCCTGCACCCACGGTGGATGCGGCCAGCAGCCAGTGGTTGCAGAGCGCCATCAACGCGCTGTCGGACAACGTCTTCTACGGCGCACCCGTATATCTGCAGCTGACCGACTTCCAGCAGGTGCAGGCCAGCGTGTTCCAGCTCACACGTGCGCCGGGCAAAAACATCGTGTATCTTGGGTCGCTGCTGCTGGTGCTGGGCGTGTTTTCGATGTTCTACGTGCGAGAGCGCCGCTGGTGGCTGTGGATCCGACCGCAATCCGGTCCGGCCAACGAAAGCGCCTCCGGCGCACATGTGCTGACCGCCATGTCGACCATGCGCCGCACGCTTGACTTCGACCGCGAGTTCGAGCGCCTCAAGCACGATATCCGCGCCGCGGCAGGTGCCCAAGCCGCCCCCGATGCCGCCAGTGCAGCGAGCGTCGACCCCAAACCAACGAAGTGAGCAGGTGATGGAAGCGACCAATCCCCAAACGACCGTGGCGAGCGCTGATCTGGGTGCGCTGAAGCGTCCGTCGTATTTCCGCCGCCTGGGCTGGTTTGACTGGCTGTTTGCTGCAATGCTGGCCGCCGGCGCCGGTTACGCCTTCTCGCGCTACGGCGCCTACATGGACGGCTACGAGCGCGGCATTCTCGTTGCCGCCGTGCCCGCCTTCGCATGGCTTGGCTGGACTTGGAAGCCGGTGCGCGTACTGATGATCGGCATCGCCGTGTTGTCGCTGTTCGGTATCTCACAGTACGCCGGTGCCAACGGCCCGGATCTCGCCCGCGCTGAGCATGCCTTCTTCCTCAAGTATTTCCTTGCCAGCCAGTCGGCCATCCTCTGGATGAGCGCGCTGATCTTCCTGTCCACGCTGTTTTTCTGGACCGGGCTGGCGCTGCGCTGGGAAGCGGGCGGGGCCATCGGCAGCAAGCTGTGCTGGGCAGCGGTGGTGCTGGGCCTGACCGGCATGTTGGTGCGATGGTACGAGTCGTACCTGGTCGGCGCAGACATTGGTCACATCCCCATCTCGAATCTGTACGAGGTGTTCATCCTCTTTACGTTGATCACCTCGCTCTTCTATCTGTACTACGAGCAGCGTTACAAGACGCGCGCGCTGGGCCCCTTCGTGATGCTGGTGGTGTCGGCGGCGGTGGGCTTTCTGCTGTGGTACACGGTGTCGCGCGGCGCGCAGGAGATCCAGCCGCTGGTGCCGGCATTGCAGAGCTGGTGGATGAAGATCCACGTACCGGCCAATTTCATCGGCTACGGCACGTTCGCCCTGTCGGCCATGGTCGGTGCGGCTTATCTGCTGAAGGAGCGGGGCGTGCTGGCCGATCGCCTCCCGTCGCTCGAAGTGCTGGACGACGTGATGTACAAGGCCATCACCGTCGGCTTTGCATTCTTCACCATCGCCACGATTCTCGGGGCGCTGTGGGCGGCTGACGCATGGGGCGGCTACTGGAGCTGGGATCCGAAGGAAACCTGGGCGCTGATCGTTTGGCTGAACTACGCCGCGTGGCTGCACATGCGCCTGATGAAGGGGCTGCGTGGCCGCATGGCGGCCTGGTGGGCCCTGATTGGCCTCTTGGTGACGACGTTCGCCTTCCTTGGCGTGAACATGTTCCTCTCGGGCCTGCACAGTTACGGCGAGCTGTAAGCCGTCAGTCACAAAAAACTCAGCGGACTGGAATAAAGACGCGCCTAGCGTGTTTACTGCTCAGTGAGGGCGCGATCGGCGCGCCTCTCCATCCAAGGAGAACAAGATGAGCCAGTCCGCAGCTTCCCAGAAATGGTTCAATCCGCGCACCGCGCTGGCCAGCGCCGCGCTGCTCGCCGCATTCGGTGTGGCCGGCTGCAGCGGCATGGGCATGGGAGCCTCGTCCACGCCGTCGGCCGTCAAGGTGACCAACGGCACGCTGACGGATCAACACGGCATGGCGCTCTACATGTTTGACCGTGACGCCACGGCCGGCAAGAGCGCCTGCAACGGCAAGTGCGCCGAGAACTGGCCGCCGCTGGCCGCCAATGACGCCGACAAGCCGTCTGGCGACTACACGATCATCACGCGCGACGATGGCAAGAAGCAGTGGGCCTATCGTGGCAAGCCGCTCTACCTCTGGACCAAGGACAAGATGCCGGGCGACCAGACTGGCGACGGCTTCATGAACGTTTGGCACGTCGCCAAGCCGTAAGCACGCCGCCCTCGCTCGCGCCCCTATGTCCGATCTGGCCAGCCGGCTGATTGCGCTCACGCCACGCCTGCGCCGGCACGCGCGCGGGCTCGTGCGTGACGCCAGCCGCGCCGACGACCTCGTCCAGGACACGCTGGAACGTGCCTGGCGTTATCGCTGGCGCTTCCAGTTGCGACCCAGGCTGGGCCCGCTCGGCCAGATCGGCGCGAAAGGCGAGGGCGACGGATTGTTTGCCTGGCTGCTCACCATCATGCATCGGCTCCACCTCAACGCCGTGCGCAGGCCCGACCGAATCGAGCTGAGCGATGCGCCCCCCGAGATTCCCGTCGATGACGACCCCGGTTTGCGCCGCGATCTGCTGCGCGCGCTGGCGACGCTGCCAGAAGATCAGCGCGCGGTATTGCTACTCGTCGGCCTGGAGCAGTTCGCCTACAAGGAAGCCGCCGATGTGCTGGGCGTGCCGATCGGCACGGTGATGTCGCGGCTGTCGCGGGCGCGTGAGCGGATGCGCGCGGCGCTCGACGGGGCGCCAGCCGCATCGGCTGCATTTGCGGCATCCGGCGATGGCGGCAGCGCAACGCTGCACCGCGTGAAGTGAGGCTCGCCATGTCCTCCAATTCCATTCATATCGACGAACTCCATGCGTATGCCGACGGCCGCTTGCCCGCGGCGCGCCGTGCTGCCGTGGAGGCCTATCTTGCCGCGCACCCCGGCGCCGCGGCTGAAGTTGCGGCTTGGCGCGAGACGGATGCGCAATTGCACCGCGCGCTCGATCCGCTGCTGAACGAACCGGTGCCGCAGCGTCGCATTCCGGCAGCGATCCTTGCGGTAGCACGTCGCCCCACGGCCAGCGGCTTTGGCGCCATGCGCGGATGGAGCGTGGTGGCGCTGAGTGTGGCGTGCCTAGCCGTCGGGTCCGGGGCCGGCTGGCTGAGTCGAGGTGCCGTTGAGCGCACCATGCCCATGCAACGGTTCGCCAACGATGCACTCGTATCGCACGTCGTCTTTTCTCCGGAGTCGAAACACATCGTGGAAGTGCCGGCCGACGAGGAGGCGCATCTGGTCACATGGTTGTCGCGTCGGCTCGACGCACAGCTGCACGTGCCTGATCTGACATCGCTGGGCTACCGGCTCATCGGCGGGCGCCAGACGGTGGTGGCAGATGCGCCGACGGCCATGCTGATGTACGAGGGCCCCGGGGGCACGCGTATCTCCGTACAGTTGCGGCGCATGCCAAACAACCGCGATACCGGCTTCCGGCTGGAGACGCTCGCGCCCGACAACCGTGTGCTGCAAGCGATTCATCCGGCGGTCGATCATCCGCCGCCGATGGCGTTCTACTGGGCGGATCACGGCCTCGGGTTTGCGGTCGCCGGCCCGCTGGGGCGGACGCAGTTACTGGAAGTGGCGCAAGCCGTCTATCGGCAGTACAGCGAATTCACCGGGCCAGCGCCCCGCAAGGAATAGCGCCACATCATTTTTTGCCGCGCGCTGTCAGGTCGACAGCGCGAGCACGACCAACGCACATGGGACAGCGTTCCCGCACAACGAGGACCACGAATCATGCTGATCAAGACCGACCGCTGGCTGCATGGCGATGACATTCCCGCCAGCGAGATCACACCGCAGCACATCTTCGAGCAGCGCCGTCGCATCTTGGCCGCTGCCGCCATGGGCGCCGCCGGCGCAACGCTGGCACCATGGGCGGCGCGCGAGGCCTTCGCTGCCAACCCGCCGCTGGCCAAATTGGCAGGCAAGCCCAATCCGGCGTACACAACCGTGGAGAAGGCCACCCCGTACGACCAAGTCACCACGTACAACAACTTCTACGAATTCGGCACCGACAAGGCCGACCCGGCGCGCTATGCCGGCACGCTGCGCCCGCACCCGTGGCAAGTCAGCGTGGAAGGTTTGGTGAAAACGCCCAAAACCTACGACCTGGACGACCTGATGAAGCTCGCGCCGATGGAAGAGCGCGTCTATCGCCTGCGTTGCGTCGAGGGCTGGTCGATGGTGATTCCGTGGGTGGGCTTCCCGTTGGCCGAGTTGATCAAGCGGGTGGAGCCCCAGGGCGGCGCCAAGTACATCCAGTTCATCTCGCTGGCCGACAAGCGCCAGATGCCCGGCATCAGCAGCCCCGTGCTGGAGTGGCCGTACAGCGAAGGCCTGCGTCTGGACGAGGCGATGCACCCGTTGGCGCTGCTCACCTTCGGCCTCTACGGCCAGGTGCTGCCAAACCAGAACGGTGCGCCCGTGCGGGTGATCGTGCCGTGGAAGTACGGCTTCAAGAGCGCAAAGTCCATCGTCAAGATCCGCTTTGTCGAGAAGCAGCCGCCGACGAGCTGGAACATTGCCGCGGCCAATGAATACGGCTTCTATTCCAACGTGAACCCGACCGTGGACCATCCGCGCTGGAGCCAGGCCACCGAACGCCGCATCGGCGAGGACAAAGGCGGTTTCGGCGGCCTGTTCGCGCCCAAGCGCAAGACGCTGATGTTCAACGGTTACGACCAGGTGGCCCCGCTGTATGCCGGCATGGACCTGCGCAAAAATTTCTGAGGCCGACATGACACTGCTGCCGCCGATGTTGCCGCCCAAGCCATTGCGTGTGGTGAAGGCGATCGTATGGATCGTGGCGCTGCTGCCCTTCCTGCGCATCGTCTTCCTGGGCGCGACAGACCAGTTCGGGGCCAATCCTCTGGAGTTCGTCACGCGCTCGACCGGTACGTGGACGCTGGTGCTGCTCTGCTGCACGCTAGCCATCACGCCGCTGCGCCGCATCACGGGCATGAACTGGTTGATCCGGCTTCGCCGCATGCTCGGGCTGTACACGTTCTTCTACGGCGCGATCCACTTCCTGATCTGGTTACTGGTGGACCGCGGGCTCGATCCGGCGTCGATGCTCAAGGACATCGTCAAGCGGCCCTTCATCACCGTTGGCTTTGCGGCGTTCGTGCTGATGATTCCGCTGGCCGCCACGTCGACCAACGCGATGGTGCGCCGCCTGGGTGGCAAGCGCTGGCAGTGGCTGCACCGGCTTGTCTACGTGACGGGCGTGCTGGGCATCCTGCATTACTGGTGGCACAAGGCCGGCAAGCATGACTTTGCCGAGGTGTCGATCTACGCCGCAGTGATGGCGGTGCTGCTGGGCCTGCGGGTGTGGTGGGCATGGCGCTCGCAGCGCAGTGCGATGACCGGGGCCGTGATGCCAGCCCGCGATTGATGCCGATCGCGCCCAAAAAAAGCCGACGTTGGCGCGTCGGCTTTTTCTTTGCGATGCGGGCTTACGCCGGGAACAGATGCTCGCCGCGGATCAGGTCTTCAAAGCACTCGCGCTCGCGCGCCAGATGGATTTTGTCGCCATCGACGATGACCTCGGCCGCGCGATTGCGCGTGTTGTAGTTTGAGCTCATCGTGAAGCCGTACGCGCCGGCTGACAGGATCGCGAGCACGTCGCCCGGCTGCACCGCCAGCGAACGGTCGCGGCCCAGCCAGTCGCCGGATTCGCACACCGGGCCCACCACGTCGTAGACGACCGGCGCGCTTTGGCTTTCACGCACCGGCACGATGTGGTGATACGCCTCGTACATCGCCGGGCGGGCCAGGTCATTCATGGCCGCATCGACGATGCAGAAGTTCTTGCTGGCGCCAGGCTTGAGGTACTCGACGCGCGTGAGCAGCAGGCCGGCGTTGCCCACCAGCGACCGGCCCGGCTCGAACAGCACGGTGCGATCGCCAAAACCGCGCTGCTCGACGCGGTCCAGGAGTGTGCGCGCGAAGGCGGTGATGTCCGGCGGCGTCTCGTCCGTGTAGGTGATACCAAGACCGCCGCCCACATCGATGTGCGACAGGTGAATGCCCTCGGCGTCCAGCTGCGTCACTACATCGAGCACCTTGTCCAGCGCATCCAGATACGGCGACACCTCGGTGATCTGCGAGCCGATATGGCAGTCGATGCCGACCACGTGCAGGTTCGGCATCGCGGCGGCCGCGCGGTAGGTCGGCAGCACTTCGTCAAACGCCACGCCAAACTTGTTGCCCTTCAGACCCGTCGAGATGTACGGGTGCGTCTTGGCATCGACGTCCGGGTTGATGCGCAGCGACACGGGCGCGACCTTGCCCATCGAGGCCGCCACATCGTTCAGGCGGTGCAGTTCGGGAATCGACTCCACGTTGAAGCACGCCACGCCGACTTCCAGCGCGAAGCGCATTTCGTCCGCGCTTTTGCCAACGCCCGAGAACACCACCTTCGAGGCCGGCGCACCGGCGCGCAGCACGCGCTTGAGTTCGCCGGCGGACACGATGTCAAAGCCCGCGCCAAGCTGTGCGAACACCTGCAGCACGGCCAGGTTCGAGTTGGCTTTCATGGCGTACTGCACATGCGCGTTGCGGCCCTCGCAGGCGGCGGCGTAGGCGCGATAGTTGGCCGTGAGCGCGGCGCGCGAGTACACATAGGTGGGCGTGCCGAACTGCGCAGCAATCGCGTCGAGCGCGACGCCTTCGATCATCAGCGCGCCTTCCTGGCGGATCAGGGACTCGGACATGAGTGGGAACATTCTGGGCGTCGCACCGGATAAGGGCGTCGCCGGTTGAGCAAAAAGACGGGATTAGCGGTTCGCGGGCACCGCGCTGGCCGCATCTGCGGCTGCGGGTTTGGCGCCCGGAACCGGGGGCTGCGGCACGGCGTTCGGGCCGGCGATGCCGGGGTCAGTGGTTTGCGGCGCGGTTGGCGCCGGCGGCACCTTGGGCATGTACAGCGGCCCGCGAATCCCGCAGCCGGATAGGCCTGCGACCGTCAGGGTCAGGCCGACAGTGGCTACAATGGCGGCGGTTCGTATCATCGGATGATGGTGCAGAAAGGATGCCCCAGGGTGTGACCCTTGCGGCGATCGGAGTCATATGGGACGAGGCGCCTGCTGGTCAGGACGGGCCGCAAATGGCCGCCACGCAACGTCCGCGCAAGATTTTGGAGTGTAGCATGCCCCCCCTGAGCGAATCGGAGTTCCTGGCGCTGGCCGAAGCGGAACTCACCCGCATCGAAAACATCGTCGAAACGGCTGCCGACGAGGCCGATGCCGACATCGAGGTCAATCGCACCGGTAACGTGCTGACGCTGGAATTCGACGATGGCTCCAAGATCATCATCAACAGCCAGGCGCCGATGCAGGAACTGTGGGTGGCAGCGCGTGCCGGCGGTTTCCATTTCCGCCGGGGCGACGACGGCCGCTGGGTCGACACGCGCAGCAAGGAAGAGCTCTATGTGGCGCTCTCGCGCTATATCAGCCAGCAAAGCGATGTGGATGTGACATTGGCCGCCGGCTGAGCGTAACCGTCTCGTCGCATGACAAAAAGAAAAGCCGCCTCGAAGGGCGGCTTTTTCGTGGGCGCGACGTTCAGTTGCCGCGGAACATGTCGAGAATCTTCTGCTTCTCCTGCTCCTGCGTCGGCGCCAGGTTGATGCCCGGCTGTTGCGATTGATCGCCGGCCGGTGCGGAGCCTCCCGGCATCGCATCGCCCAGGCCAACCGAGGCCACGCCCTGGCCGTTGGCGTATTCCTCGTAAGCCCAGTCGCCGGCCATCTGC
Organism: Ralstonia sp. 110700041-2; assembly: GCF_056280165.1. Lineage (NCBI taxonomy): Bacteria > Pseudomonadati > Pseudomonadota > Betaproteobacteria > Burkholderiales > Burkholderiaceae > Ralstonia > Ralstonia sp. 110700041-2. The sequence goes on from NZ_JBSFAI010000016.1 coordinate 65,377, forward strand.
ACGACGCCTTCGGGCGGCTGGCGCTCGGTCTGGGGTTCGCCCTTGAGCGCGTAGCTCATGTAGTTGATCCAGATCGGCAGGGCCAGGCCGCCACCGGTTTCGCGATCCCCCAGGCTGCGCGGGTTGTCGTAGCCCATCCAGGCCACGCCGACCAGCTTGGGCGTGTAGCCGCAAAACCAGGCGTCGAACGAGTCGTTGGTGGTGCCGGTCTTGCCAGCCATGTCGTTGCGGCCCAGCTTGACCTTGGCCTGGTAGCCCGTGCCGTTCGACACCACGCTGCGCAGCAGTGAATCCATGATGAAATCGTTGCGCGGATCGATCACGCGCACGGCGTCCTTGCCGGCGGTCATCGGATGGCTTTGCTGCACGACCGTGCCGCGCGCATCCACCACGCGATCGATGATGTACGGGTTCACGCGGTAGCCGCCGTTGGCGAACACCGAGTAGCCGCTCGCCATCTGCAGCATCGTCACCGAGCCTGCGCCCAGCGCCATCGGCAGATAGGCCGGGTGCCGATCGGCGTCGAAGCCGAAGCGGGTGATGTACTGCTGCGCGTACTGCGTACCAATCGCGCGCAGGATCCGCACCGACACCAGGTTCTTCGACTTTTGCAGCGCGCGGCGCATCGTCATCGGGCCGTCATAGCCGCCGCCGTAGTTCTTCGGCTCCCACACCTGCCCGCCGGTATCGCCGGTCGGGATCGAGAGCGGCGCGTCGTTGATGACCGTAGACGGCGAGAAACCCTTGTCCACCGCCGCCGAGTAGATGAACGGCTTGAAGCTCGAACCCGGCTGGCGCCACGCCTGCGTGACGTGGTTGAACTTGCTGCGATTGAAATCAAAGCCGCCAACCATGGAGTAGATCGCGCCCGTCTGCGGGTCCAGCGAGATGAAGCCCGACGCCACTTCCGGCAACTGCGTGATGGACCACTTCTGCGTCTTCGTGTCCTCGATCACGCGGATCACCGCACCTGGGCGCAGCTTGATCTTGGGCTGTGCATTGTTCGACAGGGCCGCCTGTGCAAAGCGCAGGCCGTCGCCGGCCAGGTCGATCGTCTCACCGGTCAGCATCGTCGCGCGCACCAGCTTGGGTGACACGCTCACCACCACGGCCGATTGCAGATCGTCGCTGTTCGGGTGCTCGAGCAAGGCGTCGTCGATGGCCTGTTCGCGCTCTTCCGCATCGGAGGGCAGGTCGATGAACGCTTCAGGGCCGCGATAACCGTGACGGCGCTCGTAATCGAGAATGCCGCGACGCACGGATTGATACGCAACGTCCTGATCGGCCTTGCGCAGCGTCGTGTAGACGTTCAGGCCGCGCGTATAGGTTTCCTCGCGGTATTGCGCATACATGAGTTGGCGCACCATTTCGGCGACGTATTCGGCGTGCACGTCGAATTCATGGCCTTCGCCGCGCACCGGCAGTTGCTCGTTGACGGCCTGGGTGTACTGTTCCGGGGTGATGTAGTGCAGGTCACGCATGCGTTGCAGGATGTACTCCTGACGCACCTTGGCGCGCTTCGGGTTCACCACGGGGTTGTACGCCGATGGCGCCTTGGGCAGGCCCGCCAGCATGGCTGCTTCGGCCAGGGTGATGTCCTTGATGTTCTTGCCGAAGTAGATCTGCTCGGCGCTGGCAAAGCCGTATGCACGCTGGCCCAGGTAGATCTGGTTCATGTACAGCTCAAGGATCTGATCCTTTGTGAGGCTCGCCTCGATCTTGTACGAAAGCAGTATCTCGTAGATCTTGCGCGTGTATGTCTTCTCGCTCGACAGGAAGAAGTTGCGTGCCACCTGCATCGTGATGGTCGACGCGCCTTGCGACAGGCCGCCGTGCAGATTCGCCAGCCCCGCGCGCAGCACGCCGATGAAGTCGACGCCGCCGTGCTCGTAGAAACGGTCATCCTCGATGGCCAGCACCGCGCGCTTCATCACGTCGGGCATCTGCGCGATCGGCACGAAGCTGCGGCGCTCTTCACCGAATTCGCCGATGAGGACGTTGTCGGCGGTGTACACGCGCAGCGGAATCTTCGGGCGGTAATCGGTGATGGCGTCGAGCGACGGCAGGTTGGGCGCGGCGACGAGCAGGGCATAGCCCAGCAGCAGCGCCCCGACGACCCCCATGGCAACGAACAGGCCGAGCATCCAGAGAAGCAGTCGCGCCCACAGCGGGCGGCGGGCTTTGGGCGGCTTGGGCGAAGCTGGGGTGGTTTGGGCAGTAGCCATTACGGGTGGGCACCGGGGGTGTCAGTCAGCGTGGCGGCGATTATATCGTTGGGGCTTCCGCAGTCCGGCCGCATCGGACGTAACAGCACGTAACGAGTGTCACGTCTGCTAACCAGACTGCACTTGTGCGCTGCGTCATGCTCGGTTGGCGCGCTGATTGTGCATCCGGAGTCCCGCGATTCAAGGCGGCTACGAATCCGCCGTTAGAAGTAGGCGGAGCGGAAATCAAGTCAGACGAAAGGGGTATCCCCCGACCGTGGGGTTTTGACAACGCTTTCGGAAGGGCATGGCGCGAAATGCGTCGCGGTCTGCTGGAGCGTTTGCCTGTTCTAAAGGATTTTGTGAGAATCCAGCAGCAAATCTAAGCAGGCTATGGCGCACGTTGGATTTGCGACGGGCGCCAGGGTTCAAAAAACTATAAACGGTGGGGTGTCTCTGTGCGACGGGGTTTGTTGTCCGGCCTGCTGCGCCGCAATATCGTCGGGATAGATATCGGGTCTTCCAGCGTCAAGGTGGTGGAGTTGTCCGCCAACGGCAAGCAGGGGGATTTCCGTCTCGAAAAGTGCGCCAGCGAGCTGATTGAACGCAGTGCCGTCGCTGACGGCAATCTGGTGAATATCGATGCGGTGGGCAATGCGCTCAAGCGCGCCATCGCCAAGGCTGGCATTCGCGGTAAGGAAGCCGTGCTTGCCATTCCTGCAAGCCTGACGGAATCGCAAACCGTCAGCCTGCCCGACAACCTGACCGAAGACGAGCTCTTCGTGCAGGTCGAGAGCGAAGCCAACCGGCTGTTTCCGCCCTCGCAGAACGTCAATTTCGACTATGTCGTGATCGGCCCGTCCGAAACCGAAGGCGGGATCGGCGTGCGCGTGACGGCAACGGTTTCCGAGCGCGTGACCGAGCGCGTGACCGCCGCCGAGATGGCCGGTCTGAAAGCGATCGTCATGGACGTGGAAGAGAACGCCATCCAGCGGGCCATGACGCACATGCTGGCGGTCAAGCCGGACGCCAGCGAAATTGAAACGCGCGACATGCCCGTCGTGGCGATGTTCCACTTGGGTGGTGCGCGCTCGCACGCACTGTTCTACCAAGGCTGGAAGGAGCTGTACGAGCAGCCGATGTCCGGCTCGGGCGACCAGCTCACGCAAAGCATCTCGCGCCTGTTTTCCCTCGACCTGCTCAAGGCCGAGGTAAAGAAGCGCAAGAACACGCTGCCCGACGAATACCGCAGCCAGCTGCTCAAGCCTTCGCTCGAGACGCTGGCCATGGAGGTCGGCCAGGCGATTCAGAATTTCCTGTCGACGTCGAGCGTCGGCCGCGTGGACGAGATCGTGCTCTCGGGCGGTCACGCATCGTTGCTGGGCGTGCAGACCGCCATCCAGCAGCAGACGCAGATCAATACGACGCTGGCCAACCCGTTCGCCAACATGGGCGCGGCCAAGAACGTCAACGCGCGCTATCTGCAGCGCGATCTGCCGGCCTACATCGTCAGCGCGGGCCTTGCCCTGCGCGGGCTGCAATAAGGAGCTGACGATGGCCAATGAAAGCGCGAATGCCGTGAATGCGCTCCCGAACGTCAACCTGCTGCCGTATCACGCAGAGCGACGCGCCGGCAAGCGCAAGAAAGTCTTCATGAGCCTGGGCGGCGCGGCCGTTGCGGGCGCGGTGGTGGTGTTCCTGGGCGGCATGGTGATCGATCACCAGACCGAAGAGGCGCAACGCATCAACGACATCCTCACGCAGAAGAACGCGGAGATGGACAAGCAGATCACCGAGGTCAACACCCTCAAGAAGGACATCGACGACCTGCTGCAGCGTCAGCAAGCGGTGGAAAGCCTGCAGAACCAGCGCAACCGCCCGGTGCAGTTGCTCGAAGAACTGGTGCGCCAGGTGCCGGACGGCATCTATCTCACCTCGCTCAAACAGGATGGCGACCGTTACACCGTCTCGGGGGTGGCGCAGTCCAACGAGCGCGTGTCGGACCTGCTGCGCAACCTGGGTGCGGTGCCCTGGCTCGATCATGCCGAGCTGGGTGAATCGGTGGCCACCACCATGACGAACAACCTGAAGGAACAGCGCCGCCTGTTCAACTTCACGATCCGCTTCCAATGGAAGGCCGAGCCGGCAGCGCCGGCCAAGCCGGGTGCGGCCACGGCGGGGAAATAACCATGGCGCTCTCGACCGAAATTTCGCTGGAAGACCTGGTCAGCCAGTTCCGTGGCCTGAACCTGAATGAGCCGGAAACGTGGCCGATCGCGCCGCGCATCCTGTTCATGATTCTCTCCGCCGTGCTGGTGATCGGCCTGGGTTGGCAGTTCTACTGGAGCGGCAAGTTTGACGAGCGCGACGCCAAGCGCACCGAGCAGGGCAACCTCAAGTCGGCATACCAGAGCAAGCTTGCGCAGGTCGTGAACCTCGAAGCGCTGCGCAAGCAGAAGGCTGAGGTGGAGCAGCGTGTCGCCAAGCTTGAACTGCAACTGCCCAACAAGACCGAGATGGATGCGCTGCTGGCCGACGTCAACCATGCCGGTATTGCGCGTGGCCTGACCTTCGACCTGTTCCGTCCGTCCGGCGCGGTGATCAAGCCTTACTACGCCGAGATCCCGGTGGCGGTGAAGGTGAATGGCCGCTATCACGACATGGCGCTGTTCGCTGCCGACGTGGCGGCGCTCTCACGCATCGTCACGCTGCAGAACATTTCGCTGACGGGCACCAAGGATGGCGGCATGGTGATGGAAACGCGTGCTGAAGCCTATCGGGCGCTCGACGCCGAGGAGCAGGCCGCGCAGCGCAAGGCGAACGCCGCCGCCAAGGGAGGCGCCAAATGAGGGGCCGCACCATGAGCCGTCGCCGCATGTCGCATCTTCTGCGTCTGTCGCCGCTGTGCCTGGCCGTCGTGCTGACGGCCTGCGGCGCGAGCGAAGACGATGAATTGCAGCAATGGATGCAGCAAGCGCGCCAGAGCGTCAGTACGACCGTGCCGCCGCTGCCCGAGCCCAAGCCTTATGCGCCGCGCGAGTACACGACCACCAAGCAGACTGATCCGTTCAGTGTGCAGAAGGTGGCAGAACTTTCGCGCGCGCAGAACGAATCGCCGGAACCGAATCGCCGTCGCGAGCCGCTGGAAGACTATCCGCTGGAAGCCTTCAAGCTGGTCGGGACGATGAAGCGCAATGGCGAGACGGAAGCCGTCGTGTCTGTCGGGGACAAGACGCAGCATGTGCATGTGGGGCAGTACATCGGACAAAACTATGGTCGCATCGTCCGCATCGGAGACCAGGAACTCACCCTGCGTGAGCTGGTGCGCGAAGGCACGACCGAATGGAAAGAAAAAATGACGACCCTGAAAGTTCAGGAGAGCGCGCAATGACGATGCGTCTTGTGAAGGGCGGCCTGTCGCAGGCAACCCGAGTGGCCCGGGGGGGCGCGGTGGCATGGCTTTCGCTGTGCCTGTTCATGGTGGCCGGTCAGGCGGTCGCTCAGCAGGCAGCGCCTGCGGCGGCCGTCTCCGGCAACACGATTGAAAAGGTAGAGCAGGCCACGGCCGGTGAATCCACCGTGGTGACGGTCACGCTCAAGAGCGCGCCGACCCAGAAGCCGGTGGAGTTCAGCACGCAGCAGCCTGCGCGTATCGCCATCGACTTCTTCGGGGCGACCTTCGCGCAAGGCCGCGCCAATTACCAGTACGGCGGCAAGCTGCTGCGTTCGGCGAACGTCGTGCAGATCGGCGACCGTACCCGCGTCGTGCTCGATCTATCGCGCCAGACGCAGTACAAGTCGGAGGTGCGTGGCAACCAGTACGTACTGACGCTGGAAGCTGCGCCAGTGGCGGCGGCTGTCGCGGCGCCGACATTCTCGGCCCCGGCCCCCGTCGCGGGCGCCGAGCGCCCTGCGGTGCGCAATGTTGATTTCCGCCGCGGCGAGGATCTCGCCGGCCGCGTGGTGGTCGACCTGTCGACTGCCAACTCGGCGATCAACATCGCCCAGCAAGGCCAGAACCTCGTCGTGGACTTCGTCGGTGCGACGCTGCCACAGTCGCTGCGCCGTCGCTATGACGTGAGCGATTTCGGCACGCCGGTGCAGGCCATGCGTGCCACCGACAACGGCACAGGCGCACGCCTGATCATCGAGCCGCGCGGTAACTGGCAATACAGCTCGTACCAGACCGACACGCAGTTCGTGGTGGAGGTGCGTCCGACCAAGGAAGACCCGAACAAGCTGATTTCCGGCCCCGGCTACCGCGGTGAGCGCCTGTCGCTGAACTTCCAGAACATCGATGTGCGTTCTTTGCTGCAAGTCTTCGCTGACTTCACGAACCTCAACATCGTGACCAGCGATAGCGTGACGGGCACCCTTTCGCTGCGCCTGAAAGATGTGCCCTGGGATCAGGCACTGCAGATCGTGCTCGATTCGAAGGGGCTGGCATCGCGTCGCAACGGCAACGTCCTGTGGGTTGCCCCGCGCGGTGAGCTGGCCACGAAGGAAAAGGCCGAGCTTGAGTCGCAGCAGCAAGTGACCGAGCTGGAGCCACTGCGCAGCCAGGTGTTCCGCCTGAACTACCAAAGCGCTGGGGATGTGCGCAACATGCTGCTGGGTGCCGGCGCCGCGGGTGGGGCAGGCGGTGTCGCTGGCGGTGCCGCGACTTCCCGGATCCTGTCCAAGCGCGGCTCGCTCACGGCGGATACGCGTACGAATCAACTGTTCGTCTCCGACATCCCGAGCAAGCTTGAAGAGGTGCAGGCCTTCCTCTTGAAGATCGACATCCCGGTTCGCCAGGTGATGATCGAAGCGCGCATCGTTGAGGCGGACGACACGTTCAGCCGCAACTTGGGTGCGAAGCTGGGCTTCGCGTCGAAGACGAATGGCGCTGGTTACGGCAATACCTACACCAACGTGGTGTCGCCGATTACGCAGGGCGCCACGTGGGACAACAGCCCGGCGATCAGCTTCCCCGCCAACGGCATCAATGGTGTGAACGCGGCCAGCGTGGCCGTGAGCCTGTTCAACGCCGGTGCCGGCCGCTTCCTGGCGCTCGAGTTGTCTGCGCTGGAAGCTGATGGCCGCGGCAAGATCGTCTCCAGCCCGCGCGTGGTCACTGCCGACAACATCAAGGCGCTGATCGAGCAAGGTACTGAGATTCCGTACCAGCAGGCGACGTCTTCCGGTGCGACTTCGGTGTCGTTCAAGAAGGCCAACCTGAAGCTGGAAGTGACGCCGAAGATCACGCCGGACGGCAACATCTTCCTGGATGTCGACGTCAACAAGGACAGCGTGGGTATCCAGACCACCAACGGCTTCGCCATCGACACCAAGCACGTGCAGACGCAGGTGCTGGTCGAGAACGGCGGCACGGTCGTGATCGGCGGTATCTACACGCAGAACGAGCGGACCGACATCAACAAGGTGCCGTTGCTAGGCGACATTCCTGTGCTCGGCAATCTGTTCAAGAGCACGAGCAAGATCAACAACCGCACGGAGCTGCTGGTCTTCCTGACGCCGCGTGTGCTGTCCGATCAACTGTCGCTGAAGTAATCGGCGGCGGTATCGCGATTGGAAAGCCCGGCCTCCTGAATGGAGCGCCGGGCTTTTTTGTGTCCTGCCGCCCGGTTTGTGCAGGATGGTGACCAAATGCCACTACAATCAAGCTCAAATTCCTGATTTCACGCGATTTTGTCTGTTTCGAACGTATTTTTCGTCGGCTTGATGGGCGCGGGCAAGACCACGGTCGGCCGGGCGGTGGCGCGTCGGCTCGATCTGCCGTTCTTCGACTCCGACCATGAGATCGAAGCCCGCTGCGGCGTGCGCGTGCCAATCATCTTCGAGCACGAGGGCGAAGTGGGCTTCCGCGACCGCGAAACCCACATGATCGACGAACTCACCTCGCGCGATGGCGTGGTCGTCGCCACCGGCGGCGGAGCCGTGCTGCGGGCGGAGAACCGCGCGTTCCTGCGTGAACGCGGCACTGTGATCTACCTGCGCGCCAATCCGCATGACCTGTATCTGCGCACGCGTCACGACAAGAACCGGCCGCTGCTGCAGACCGAAAACCCGCGTGCCAAGCTGGAAGAACTGCATGCGGTTCGTGATCCCCTATATCGTGACGTGGCGCACTTCGTCATCGAAACCGGAAAGCCCACCGTCGCCCAGCTTGTTAATATGGTGCTGATGCAACTCGAGGTGGCTGGCATTGTCGTACCGCCCGCAGGCGCCTCCACCTCCTCGCAAGTCTCTCCTCAGTCATGATTACCGTTGATGTTGACCTTGGCGATCGCGCCTATCCGATCCACATTGGCTCGGGGCTGCTGTCCAAGGCCGAGTTGTTCGCCCCCCACATTCGCGGCGCGCGTGCCGTGATCGTCACCAACGAGACTGTTGCGCCGCTGTATGCAGCCAAGGTCGAAGAAGCGATTCGTTCGCTCGGCAAGGCGGTCGACACGGTCGTGCTGCCCGATGGCGAATCGTTCAAGAAGTGGGACACGCTCAACCGCATCTTTGATGCGCTATTGACGGCAGGTGCGGACCGCAAGACCACGCTGATCGCCCTGGGCGGCGGCGTAATCGGCGACATGACCGGCTTTGCCGCTGCCTGCTATATGCGCGGCGTGCCGTTCATCCAGGTGCCGACGACGTTGCTGTCGCAGGTCGATTCTTCGGTGGGCGGCAAGACGGGCATCAACCACCCGCTGGGCAAGAACATGATCGGCGCGTTCCACCAGCCGCAAGCGGTCCTGGCCGATATCGACACGCTGCGCACCTTGCCCGCGCGTGAACTGGCTGCGGGCATGGCCGAGGTCATCAAGCACGGCGCAATTGCCGATGCCGATTACTTCGCCTGGATCGAACAGAACATCAGGGGTCTCAACGATTGCGATACCGACCTGATGACCGAAGCCGTGCGCGGCTCGGTGCGCATCAAGGCGGCTGTCGTGGCGCAGGACGAGCGGGAAACCGGTCTGCGTGCCACCCTCAATTTCGGTCACACCTTTGGCCACGCCATCGAGGCCGGCCTGGGCTACGGCGAATGGCTGCACGGCGAGGCCGTCGGCTGCGGCATGGTGATGGCGGCGGACCTCTCGCATCGCCTTGGTTTTATCGACATCGACACGCGCAACCGCATTACTGCGCTCACGCGTGCGGCTGACCTGCCGACGGTGGCGCCGGCCCTGGGCGTGGATCGGTTCATCGAGCTGATGCGCGTCGACAAGAAAGCTGAGGCTGGCGAGATCAAATTCGTGCTGCTGCGCAAGCTGGGCCAGGCGTTCGTGACCACGGTGCCCGATGCCGACCTGCGCGCCACCTTGCTGCACGCCGTGCTGCGACCACCGACCGAAGCACCCGTCGCCTGATGCGAGACGAGAGGGCCCGATGAACGACCGATTTGATTTGCCGTCCGCGCCGTTCGATCTCGAAGGCCCTCTCGCTCCCTACGCCGCGCATTCGGCGCAGACGCGCGGCCGCGTACACGCCGAGCCGCCATCCACATCGCGCACCGAGTTCCAGCGTGACCGTGATCGCATCATCCACAGCACCGCTTTCCGTCGGCTCGAATACAAGACGCAGGTCTTTGTGAACCACGAGGGCGACCTGTTCCGGACCCGGCTCACGCACAGCCTCGAGGTCGCGCAGATTGCCCGTTCGATTGCGCGCAGCCTGCGCCTGAACGAAGACTTGGTCGAAGCGGTCTCGCTGGCGCACGATCTGGGCCACACGCCGTTCGGTCATGCGGGGCAGGACGCACTCAACGATTGCATGAAGCCATACGGGGGCTTCGAACACAATCTCCAGAGCCTGCTGGTGGTCGATCGGCTGGAAGAGCGCTACGGCGGTTTCGATGGACTGAACCTGACGTTCGAAACGCGCGAGGGTATTCTCAAACATTGCTCGCGCAACAACGCGGCCACGCTCGGTGACTTGGGCCGCCGTTTTCTCGAAGGGCAACAGCCGTCGCTGGAAGCGCAGCTTGCCAATCTCGCCGATGAGGTCGCGTACAACAACCACGATATCGACGATGGCCTGCGTTCCGGCCTGATCACGTTGGAGCAACTCGAAGACGTGCCGCTGTGGGCCATCCATCGGCGCGAAGCCGAGGCGGCGTTCCCGGCCGTCAGTGGCCGGCGGCTCATCAACGAAACCATTCGTCGCATCATCAACGCGCTGATCGTCGATCTGATCGGCACCACGCGTGCCGGCATTGCTGAATTTGCGCCGCAATGTATCGACGATGTGCGTGCCGCGCCAGCGCTCGTCGCGTTCTCTGAGCCGATGCATGAAGAGGCGCGCGTGCTCAAGCGCTTCCTGTTCGATAACCTGTATCGGCACTATCTTGTGATGCGCATGTCCGCCAAAGCGCGCCGCATCATCGACGATCTGTTCCGCGTGTTCATGGACGACCCGCGCTTGCTGCCACCGCAGTACCAGGCGAAATCCAACCCCGACGAGCAGCCGCGCTGGATTGCGCATTACATCGCCGGCATGACGGATCGTTACGCCATCAAGGAGCATCGCCGCATCTTTGCGGTGGATGCGGTTTGAGCGACGGCGGCGCTGTTCGGGCCGCTACTCGCTCGCCTGGCTCCCAAACCATCTGGCAGCTGATCTAAACCAAGCGCCCAAAAAAAATGCCCGGCCGCCCCAACGCATGCCGGGCCGAACGCGCCAACCACCGCCGACGAGCGCCCCCGCCGTCGACGGCCCCTGCGGCACGTCGGTAAAAGTCGATCAGGACAGTGTCAGTTCGCTGATCGTCCTCCCTTAAAAGCGATAGCCCAGGCCGACGCCCAGCAGCCACGGGTCAACCTTGACCTTGCTGATGGTCTGGCCGCCCATCTTCACGTCGGCGCTGATCCAGGTCTTCTTCAGGTCGACGTTGAAGTAGAGGCGTTCGGTCAGGCGATAGTCGAAGCCGACCTGCAGCGCGGGGCCGAAGCTGTTCTTGCTGAGGTCCAGCGAACCAACGCCGGGCACCTGGAGATCGACATTCGAGATACGCGTGTAGTTGACGCCTGCGCCCACGTACGGCTTGAAGCGCGACTCGGGCGTGAAGTGATACTGCATCGTCAGGATGGGCGGCAAGTGGCGGAAACTGCCGATCTTGGTCGGGCCGCCCAGTGCGCTTCGCATGACCGTGACGTCCTGTTGTTGCGGGTAAGTCAGGATCAGCTCGGCGGCCAGATGCGGCGTAAAGAAATACGAGATGTCCAGTTCGGGCAGGACCTTGTTGTTGATCTGAATGGCGTCAGCCGGAATGGCCAGTGCTGGCACCGGGTCGGATTTGTTGGCGGCTGTCAGGTTGACGGCGCGCAGACGCACCATCCAATTACCGGAGGTCGGCGGCAAATCCGTGCTCTGCGCAAAGGCGGCCTGGCTGAAACCGGCGGCAAGCATTCCGGCGGCTACAGCTACAACGGCTACGCGGTGAAAAGCCATCAATCGCTCCCTCTCGTGTCGTCTCGTGATGTGATGGGAGCCAGTCTCGCGGGGAAGTCGCTTGGCCGATTTGCTTGGGATCAAGTTCCCCCGTCGTCCATCACGCGTAGGGCCACCGATTTGACGGCACGCAAACTCTGCCGTCGCATCGCGACGGCAGTGGGCATGCAAGCGTTTGCCTGTCAAAAATTGGGGACAGGTTCTCGGGCTTCAGGCTACGATGGCGCTTTTTGCCGCCCCGCATTTTCCATGGCCCGCCTGCCCCGCCTCAGTCCCACCGATGTCCCTGTGCATGTGTTGCAGCGCGGCAACAATCGCCAGACCGTCTTTCGCGGCGACGACGACTACGCGTTCTACCTCGACACGTTGCGCATGGCTGCCCGTGAGCATGACTTCGCCATCCATGGTTTCTCGCTGATGCCGAATCACGTCCATCTGGTCGGAACGCCCAAGGTGGCGGAGAGCCTTTCGCGCACGCTGCAGGCCGTCGGGCGGCGCTATACGCGGTACTTCAACGCAGCGGCTGATCGCAGCGGAACGCTGTGGGAAGGGCGTTTCCGCTCGACCGTACTGGACCCGGCTGAATGGGTGCTGCCGATCCTGTTGTATGTGGAATCCAACACCGTACGCGCTGGCCTCGTCAGCACGCCAGAAGACGACCGTTGGAGCACATATCGTCATCATGTGGGCATCCAATCCATCCCGTGGGTGAGTGATCACTATTGCTATTGGCGTCTTGGTAACACGCCTTTCGAGCGCCAGTCGCGCTACCGAACGTTGTGGCACGAAGGTTTGGGCTCCGACCAGCTCGCGCAGATTCGCCAGCATGTGCACAGCGGCTGGCCGCTCGGCAACGAGGCGTTTCTCGCGACACTTGCGCGCACCGGAGGCCGTCGCGTTGCGCCATTGCCCAAGGGGCGCCCCCCTCGCCAACCCGCTGAAGTGGGAACGGAGGACAGCGCGCGCTCCGAATAGCGGGATGGCGGCGCCGTGATGTGCGAGGCATCGATTCGGACGACTTTGATCTGTCCCTATTAATAAGCCCGCACTGAGACTGTGCATTTATTAATTTACTCCGACCCCATTTAAAAACTTTTGCCTGTTACGGGCCACTCTTTTATATTCGTTTCACCCCGCATTCATGGTGCGGCGCGCCATTGCCTGTCTGCCACCGCATCCGCACCATCGCGAGGGCCTTCTACGGCGCGCTGTACCCACAACATCGGAAGATCGCCGTGGAACAACATTCCTTCCCCATCACGCCGTCGGCGCCGTCGGCCCAGGGTCTGTACGACCCGACCAATGAACACGACGCTTGCGGCGTCGGCTTCGTCGCCCATATCAAGGGCAAGAAGAGCCACGAGATCGTCCAGCAAGGCTTGCGCATCCTGCACAACCTCGACCATCGCGGCGCCGTCGGCGCTGACCCGCTGATGGGTGATGGCGCGGGCATCCTGCTGCAGATTCCCGACCAGTTCTTCCGCGAAGAAATGGCCAAGCAGGGCATCAACCTGCCGCCGGCGGGCGAATACGGCGTCGGCATGATCTTCCTGCCGAAAGAACACGCGTCGCGCCTGGCCTGCGAACAGGAGTTGGAACGCACCGTGCGCCTGGAAGGCCAGGTCGTGCTGGGCTGGCGCGATGTGTCGGTCGACAAGACCATGCCGATGTCGCCCACGGTGCAGAAGACTGAGCCGGTGATCCGCCAGATCTTCATCGGGCGCGGTCGCGACATCATGACCACCGATGCGCTGGAGCGGAAGCTGTATGTGATTCGCAAGACCGCAAGCCACGCCATCCAGGCGCTCAAGCTCAAGCATGGCAAGGAATACTTCGTGCCGTCGATGTCGGCGCGCACGATCGTCTACAAGGGCCTGCTGCTGTGCGAACAGGTCGGCCGCTACTACCAGGATTTGGCAGACCCGCGTACGGTGTCGGCGCTGGCGCTGGTGCACCAGCGTTTCTCGACCAACACGTTCCCCGCATGGGAGCTGGCGCACCCGTACCGCATGGTTGCGCACAACGGCGAAATCAACACCGTCAAGGGCAACGTCAACTGGATCAACGCGCGTACGGGCGGCATCTCGTCGCCGGTGCTGGGCGATGACCTGCCCAAGCTGTGGCCGCTGATCTATCCGGGTCAATCGGATACCGCATCGTTCGACAACTGCCTCGAACTGCTGACGATGGCCGGCTACCCGCTGGCCCAGGCAATGATGATGATGATTCCGGAAGCGTGGGAACAGCACACGCTGATGGACGACAACCGCCGCGCGTTCTACGAATACCACGCCGCAATGATGGAGCCGTGGGACGGCCCCGCAGCCATCTGCTTTACCGATGGTCGCCAGATCGGCGCGACGCTCGACCGTAACGGCCTGCGCCCGGCGCGTTATTACGTCACCGACGACGACATGGTCGTGATGGCATCCGAGGCCGGCGTGCTGCCGATCCCCGAGTCGCGCATCGTCAAGAAGTGGCGTCTGCAGCCGGGCAAGATGTTCCTGATCGACATGGAGCAGGGCCGCATCATCGACGACAAGGAACTCAAGGACAACCTGGCCAACGCCAAGCCGTACAAGAGCTGGATCGATGCCGTGCGCATCAAGCTCGACGAGCTGGACGCGAAGCCCGAAGACGTGGCCGCCGAAACCAAGCCGGCCGCCAAGCTGCTGGATCGCCAGCAGGCCTTCGCCTACACGCAGGAAGACGTCAAGTTCCTGATGGCGCCGATGGCCGCCAACGGCGAAGAAGCCGCCGGATCTATGGGCAACGACAGCCCGCTGGCCGTGCTGTCCTCGAAGAACAAGACGCTCTACAACTACTTCAAGCAACTGTTCGCGCAGGTCACGAACCCGCCGATCGACCCGATCCGCGAAAACGTGGTGATGTCGCTCGTCTCGTTCATCGGGCCGAAGCCGAACCTGCTTGAGCTGAACAACATCAACCCGCCGATGCGCCTTGAAGTGAGCCAGCCCGTGCTGGACTTCAAGGACATGGCGAAGATCCGCAACATCGAGCACTACACCGGCGGCAAGTTCATGGCTTACGAGCTGGACATCTGCTATCCGGTGGCGTGGGGCAAGGAAGGCATCGAAGCGCGCCTGGCTTCGCTGTGCGCCGAGGCTGTCGATGCGGTCAAGTCGGGCTACAACATCCTGATCGTTTCGGACCGCGCGGTCGACGAGAAGCAGGCCGCGATTCCGGCGCTGCTGGCCACGTCCGCCATCCACCATCACCTAGTGGACAAGGGCTTGCGCACGAGCACGGGTCTGGTCGTCGAAACGGGCTCGGCCCGCGAAGTGCACCACTTCGCGCTGCTGGCCGGCTATGGCGCAGAAGCCGTGCACCCGTATCTGGCGATGGAGACGCTGGCCGAATTGGCGCCGGGCCTGGGCCTGACCGCCGAGAAGGCCATCTACAACTTCACCAAGGCGATCGGCAAGGGCCTGCACAAGGTGATGTCCAAGATGGGCATCTCGACGTACATGTCGTACACCGGCGCGCAGATCTTCGAAGCGATCGGCCTGTCGCGCGAACTGGTCGACAAGTACTTCCAGGGCACCGCATCCAACGTGGGCGGCATCGGCATCTTCGAGGTGGCTGAAGAGGCGCTGCGCCTGCACCGCGATGCCTTTGGCGATGCACCGGTGCTGGCGAACATGCTCGACGCGGGCGGCGAATACGCCTACCGCGTCCGCGGCGAAGAGCACATGTGGACGCCGGATTCGATCGCCAAGCTGCAGCACGCGACGCGCGCGAATTCGTACCAGACGTACAAGGAATACGCGAACCTGATCAACGACCAGAGCAAGCGCCACATGACGCTGCGCGGCCTGTTCGAGTTCAAGGTGGATCCGGCACGCGCGATTCCGCTGGAGGAAGTCGAACCGGCCAAGGAGATCGTCAAGCGCTTTGCTACCGGCGCCATGTCGCTGGGTTCGATCAGCACGGAAGCGCACACCACGCTGGCCGTGGCGATGAACCGCATCGGCGGCAAGTCGAACACGGGCGAAGGCGGTGAAGACGAGCGCCGTTACCGCAACGAACTGCGCGGCATTCCCATCAAGCAGGGCACCAAGCTGTCGGATGTGATCGGCCGCGAAGTGGTCGAGCGCGATCTGGAACTGCAAGAGGGCGATTCCCTGCGCTCGAAAATCAAGCAGGTAGCCTCGGGCCGCTTTGGCGTGACGGCCGAGTACCTGGCTTCAGCTGATCAGATCCAGATCAAGATGGCGCAGGGCGCCAAGCCCGGCGAGGGCGGTCAACTGCCCGGCCACAAGGTGACGGATTACATCGGCAAGCTGCGTTATGCAGTGCCGGGCGTGGGCCTGATCTCGCCGCCGCCGCACCACGACATCTATTCGATTGAAGATCTGGCACAGCTCATCCATGACCTGAAGAATGTGAACCCGCGTTCGGACGTGTCGGTCAAGCTGGTGTCGGAAGTGGGCGTCGGCACGGTGGCGGCCGGTGTCGCCAAGGCCAAGGCAGACCACGTGGTGATCGCAGGCCATGACGGCGGTACGGGCGCTTCGCCATGGTCGTCGATCAAGCATGCCGGCACGCCGTGGGAGCTGGGCCTGGCCGAGACGCAGCAGACGCTGATGCTCAACGGCCTGCGCAACCGTATCCGCGTGCAGGCTGACGGCCAGATGAAGACCGGCCGTGACGTCGTGATCGGCGCGCTGCTGGGCGCCGACGAATTCGGCTTTGCGACCGCACCGCTGGTGGTCGAAGGCTGCATCATGATGCGCAAGTGCCATCTGAACACCTGCCCGGTGGGTGTGGCGACGCAGGATCCGGTGCTGCGCAAGAAGTTCTCGGGCAAGCCCGAGCACGTGGTGAACTACTTCTTCTTCGTGGCCGAGGAAGTGCGCGAAATCATGGCGCAACTGGGCATCCGCACGTTCAACGAACTGATCGGCCGCGCAGATCTGCTCGACACGAAGTCCGGCATCGAACACTGGAAGGCCCGCGGCCTGGACTTCGCGCGCATCTTCTACCAGCCGGCCAAGAAGGAAGGCGAGCCGTGCTACCAGGTCGATGTGCAAGACCACGGTCTGGATCGTGCACTGGATCACCAGCTCATCGAGAAGTCCAAGGCTGCGCTGGAGAAAGGCGAGCGTGTTTCGTTCATCCAGCCGGTGCGCAACGTCAACCGCACGGTCGGCGCGATGCTCTCGGGCGAAGTCGCCAAGCGTTATGGCCACGAAGGTCTGCCTGATGATTCGATCCACGTGCAGATGCAGGGCACGGCCGGCCAGTCGTTCGGCGCGTTCCTGGCGCATGGCATCACGCTGGACCTGGTGGGTGACGGCAACGACTACGTGGGCAAGGGCCTGTCGGGCGGCCGCGTGATCGTACGCCCGCCGCACGAATTCCGTGGCGAGCCGACCAACAACATCATCGTCGGCAACACCGTGCTGTACGGCGCGCTGGCTGGTGAGGCGTTCTTCAACGGCGTGGCCGGCGAGCGCTTCGCGGTGCGCAACTCCGGCGCCACCACGGTGGTGGAAGGCACGGGCGACCACGGCTGTGAATACATGACCGGCGGCACGGTTGTCGTGCTCGGTGCCACCGGCCGCAACTTCGCGGCAGGCATGTCGGGTGGCGTCGCCTACGTCTATGACGAAGACGGCCTGTTCGACAAGCGCTGCAACACGGCGCAGGTCGCCCTGGAATCCGTGCTGTCGGCGGCTGACCAGGAGAAGGCACATACCCCGTCGACCTGGCACAAGGTGAACGGCGAGCGCGTGCTCGACGAGCAACTGCTCAAGGCGCTGGTGGAAAAGCACTTCCGCTACACCGGCTCCGAGCGTGCCAAGGAACTGCTGGCCGACTGGAACAACGCCCGTCGCCGCTTCGTCAAGGTCTTCCCGACCGAGTACAAGCGGGCGCTGGCCGAGATGTACGAACGCGAACAGGAAGCCGGCCGCGAACAGATCGCTGCCTGATTCCAATCGACTTGGCGAATGGCTGATCCGCTGATCGGCCGTTCGCCACCACCGAATACAACGCAACCTCACAAGACAGGCCCGACTGCCTGGCTGGTACGACTGTGCCGGCAGAGCAGCATCGGGTCAGGAAGGACACCATGGGCAAGGCGACCGGTTTTCTCGAATTTCCCCGCCAGAACGAGGCATACGAAGCGCCCGAAGCGCGTGTGAAGCATTACAAGGAATTCGTGTTCGCACTGGCGGACAACGAAGCCAAGATCCAGGGCGCACGCTGCATGGACTGCGGCATTCCGTTCTGCAACAACGGCTGCCCCGTCAACAACATCATCCCGGACTTCAACGACCTGGTGTATCGCCAGGACTGGAAGACCGCGATTGAAGTGCTGCACTCGACCAACAACTTCCCCGAGTTCACGGGCCGCATCTGCCCGGCACCGTGCGAGGCGGCTTGCACGCTGGGCATTAATGAACTGCCGGTCGGTATCAAGTCGATCGAGCACGCGATCATCGACAAGGCCTGGAAAGAAGGCTGGGTCGCGCCGCAAGTGCCCAAGCACAAGACCGGCAAGGCCGTGGCCGTGGTCGGTTCGGGCCCGGCTGGTATGGCCGCTGCGCAGCAGCTGGCACGCGCTGGCCACGACGTGACGCTGTTCGAAAAGAACGATCGCATCGGCGGCCTACTGCGCTACGGTATCCCCGACTTCAAGCTGGAGAAGGCGCAGATCGACCGCCGCATGCAGCAGATGGAAGCCGAGGGCGTGACGTTCCGCACTGGCGTGATGGTGGGTGACAAGACGGTTCCGGCCGGCATCACCAACGACGCACGCGAGACCATCGCCGCGGAAGACATCCTCAAGCAATTCGACGCCGTCGTGCTGACGGGCGGATCGGAAGTGCCGCGCGATCTGCCAGTGCCGGGCCGTGACCTGGACGGCGTGCATTACGCGCTCGAATTTCTGATCCCGCAGAACAAGGAAGTGGCCGGCGACGCGCCCAACCCGATCCGCGCCGACGGCAAGCACGTCATCGTGATCGGCGGCGGCGACACGGGTTCGGACTGCGTTGGCACGTCCAACCGCCATGGCGCCGCATCGGTCACGCAGTTCGAACTGCTGCCGCGTCCGCCCGAAGAAGAGAACAAGCCGCTGGTGTGGCCGTACTGGCCGATCAAGCTGCGCACGTCGTCGTCGCATGATGAAGGCTGCGAGCGCGACTGGTCGGTCGCAACCAAGGCGCTCATCGGCGAGAACGGCCGCGTGACGGGCCTCACCGCCGTGCGCCTGGAGTGGAAGGACGGCAAGATGGTCGAGGTCGCGGGCAGCGAATTCACCCTCAAGGCCGATCTGGTTCTGTTGGCGATGGGCTTTACCAACCCGGTCGGTGGTGTGCTGGATGCCTTTGGCGTGACAAAGGACGCGCGCAACAACGCGCGTGCCGCCACCGAAGGCGACAACGCCTACGCCACCAACGTGCCGAAGGTGTTCGCTGCCGGCGATGTGCGCCGCGGCCAGTCGCTCGTCGTGTGGGCGATCCGGGAAGGCCGCCAGGCTGCCCGCTCGGTTGATGCGTTTCTCATGGGTCATTCGGAACTGCCGCGCTGACCACGCGGTTGACCGTTTGACTCAGGCCCGCCTGCCTCGGCGGGCCTTTTTGTTTGTGCCGCGTTTGCTGTGGCGCGTTTGCTGTGGCGCGAGCGTCATGCCTCATGGTTTACGTCGACATGGTTTACATGAGTGCAGTGCGGACAGGCGGATTTCTAGAATGAGATCTCCCCGTGATCCCCAACTGCCTCATGCGACCTCGCGCCCGCAATGTGCGTGCAGATGTGCCCCACGCGCCCGATGTGCTGGATCGGCAGCGGCGGCGAGCGCTTGCGTGGCTTGGCGTGCTGCCGGCGATGCTGGCGTCGCCCGCGCGTGCTTTGCTGCAAGGGTATCCGTCGCAACCGCTGCGTCTGGTCGTGCCGGCGGCGGAAGGCAGCGCATTCGATGCACTGGCGCGCGCACTCGCGACGCAACTGCAGCAGCAGGTCGGCCGCGAGGTGGGCGTCGAAGATCGCCCGGCAGCCAATGGCATGGCCGCCGGCGAGGCCGTCGCCCGCGCGCCCTCCGATGGCCACACGTTGCTGCTCCAGCAGACCACGTTCGTCGCCCAGCCCGCGCTCGAGCCGGCGTCATATGACCCGCTGCGCGATTTCCAGCCGGTCGCGATGGTGGCCACGCTGCCCCTGTTTCTCGCGGTCGATGCGCGCCTGCCGATCCATTCCGTGACCGATCTGCTCGCGCAGGCGCGCGGTGAGTCCGTCACGGTCAATTGCGGCTCGGATATCGTCGGCACGTGGTCGCACCTTGTCGCCGAGCAGTTTGTGCGCGACTACGCTTTCCATGCACCGCATGTGGTCGTCCGCGGTGAAGCAGGGCTCGTGCAACAGATCCTGGCTGGGCGCATGACGGCGTGTTTCGCCTGCTATCCGAGTGTGGCGGCCGCCGCGGCCAACGGCCAGCTACGGTTGCTCGGGGTGACGGGCGGGGCTCGCTCGCGTTTCGCGCCCGCTGTGCCGACCCTGCGCGAAGGCGGTCTCGCCGGATTCGATCGCAGCGCCTGGATCGGCACCTTCATGCCGGCGCGCACACCCCGGCCTTTCTCGATGCGCGCGGCGGCCGAATTGCGGCGCGCCGTCGCTTCAGGTGATGTCCACGCTACGCTGCGTGCCGGCGGCTTTGAACCCGAATGGGATGCCCCCGACACGTTCGCCCAGACCGTGCGCAGTGACGCGACGCACTGGCAGGGGGTGATTCGCCAAGCCGATCTACGGCTGGATAGCGGCGAATAGGCTGCTCCCGCTGTCGCCGCAGGTGCCAACGCCAGCTTCGCAGGTGCACCACTTTCAGCAGCCCGCAAGACCCGGAAACCCCCAGCGCGGCGAACAAGCCACACAAACTGTCGGTAAGCATGGCGTGACTGACGGGCTACGCGGGTTTCCACCTATAATGGCGGGCCGCGCGAAGCTGCGTCTGTTGGCGAGCCAGCGGTAGTCAAGACAACGAGATGCGGCAGCATGAAGCCGCCAACCTGCCGAGCCCTCTGCACCGATCTCCACCGTGTCCACCCAGCCTTCCAACGCCGTTGTCGAACTCGATCAGGTCGATTTCGCCTATCAGCCAGGCGCGCGGCGCATCCTGTCCGGCCTGTGCATGCGCGTGCCCAAGGGCAGCGTGGTGGCCGTCATGGGCGGCTCGGGCTGCGGCAAGACGACGATTCTCCGGTTGATTGGCGGCCAAGTGGCCGCTGCCGCCGGCACTGTACGCGTGCACGGCCAGGATATCGGCGCCATGGACAAGCGCGCGCTGTACGCTGCGCGCCGCCAGATGGGCATGCTGTTCCAGTTTGGGGCGCTGTTTACCGATCTGTCCGTGTTCGACAATGTGGCATTTCCACTGCGCGAACATACCGAACTGCCCGAACTGCTCATCCGCGATCTGGTGCTGATGAAGCTGAACGCCGTCGGCCTGCGCGGTGCGCGCGACCTGATGCCTTCGGAAATTTCCGGCGGCATGGCCCGGCGCGTGGCGCTGGCGCGGGCGATTGCGCTGGATCCGTCGCTCATCCTCTATGACGAGCCGTTCGCCGGGCTGGACCCGATCTCGCTGGGCCTGACGGCGTCGCTCATCCGCAAGCTGAACGACGCGCTCGGCGCGACCAGCATCATCGTCTCGCACGACGTGCAGGAGACGTTCCACATTGCCGATTACGTCTACTTCATTGCCAACGGTGGCATTGCTGCCGCAGGCACGCCGGCTGAGCTGACCGCATCGACCGATCCGTTCGTCCGTCAGTTCGTGCACGGAGAGGCGGACGGTCCCGTGCCGTTCCACTATCCCGGGGCACCGCTGGCAGATGACTTCGGTCTGGGCAAGAGCGGAGGCGCACGATGATTTCCACCATCGGCCGCTTTGTTCTGGTGCTGATCAGCCGCTTCGGCTATGCCGCCCGCACGTTGATTTCGCTCATTGGCGCTTCGGGCGACGTGCTCCGTCGCCCGCGCCTGGTGATCGAGCAACTGCGCTTCATCGGCAATGATTCGTTCATCATCATTGCTGTGTCGGGTCTGTTTGTTGGCTTCGTGCTTGGTTTGCAGGGCTACAACACGCTTAACCGCTACGGCTCCGAGCAGGCGCTGGGTTTGCTGGTGGCGCTGTCGCTGGTGCGCGAGCTGGGGCCGGTGGTGACGGCCCTGCTGTTTGCCGGTCGCGCCGGTACGTCGCTCACGGCCGAGATTGGCCTGATGAAAGCCGGCGAGCAGCTGATCGCCATGGAAATGATGGCGGTCGATCCGCTGGCCCGCGTGCTGGCGCCGCGTTTCTGGGCGGGCTTCATCGCCATGCCGCTGCTGGCCGCGATTTTCAGTGCGGTGGGGATTCTGGGCGGATACTTCGTCGGGGTCGGACTGATTGGCGTGGACCCCGGAGCGTTCTGGTCGCAGATGCAGGCCGGCGTGGATGTCATGGACGACGTGCTCAACGGCGTCATCAAGAGTGTCGTGTTTGGTGTGGCGGTCACCTTCATTGCGCTGTATCAGGGTTATGAGGCGAAGGCCACGCCGGAAGGCGTCTCGCGCGCGACTACCCGGACGGTGGTGATCGCGTCGCTCACCGTGCTGGCGCTGGATTTCGTGCTGACGGCACTGATGTTCAGCTGAGCGGCCGGTTGTCGTTAGCGTTCAACGAGAAAAGATCATGCGTAAAAGCGTCCTCGATTTCTGGGTCGGCCTGTTCGTTCTGGTGGGCATCATTGCGCTGCTGTTCCTGGCGCTCAAAGCGGGCAATATGAGTTCGTTCTCGTTTGCCAAGACTTACCAGGTGAAGGCGGCCTTCGACAATATCGGCGGGTTGAAGGTGCGGGCGCCGGTCAAGAGTTCGGGTGTAGTGGTCGGCCGTGTGTCGCAGATCCTGTTCGATGACAAGAGCTACCAAGCCATCGCGGTGCTCGACATGGATCAGCGCTATCAGTTTCCAAAAGACAGTTCGGCTAAGGTCCTGACCTCGGGTCTGCTCGGTGAGCAATACATTGGCATTGAACCGGGTGGCGACTCGGTCATGCTTGCCAGCGGCAGCAAGATCACCATGACGCAGTCGGCGGTGGTGCTGGAAAACCTGATCAGCCAGTTCCTCTATAGCAAGGCCGCGGATGCCGGTGCCGGCAGCGCGAATGGCAGTGCCGGCGGAGCCAAGCCGGCCGAGGGCAGCGGGAGCAATAAGCCATGAAAATAACAACATCCATCCGTATGCTGCGCGGCATTGCGCTGGCTCTGGCTGCAGGCACCACCCTGCTGGCCGGCTGTGCGACGGGACCGAATGCTAATCCGGCTGACCCGATCGAACCGTTCAACCGCGAAGTCTTCCGCATCAACGAAGACCTCGACAAGGGCGTGCTGAAGCCAGTTGCGCAAACGTATGTCGATGTGGTGCCGTCGCCAGCGCGCACGGCGGTGTCGAATTTCTTCTCGAATGCGGGCGATGTCTATTCGGCCGTCAACAACCTGCTGCAATTGAAGGGCACCGCCGCGCTGGAAGACACCATGCGCGTGGCGATCAATACCGTGCTGGGTCTGGGTGGCCTGATCGACATTGCGTCGGACGCCGGCCTGCCCAAGCACAAGGAAGACTTCGGCCAGACGCTGGGCGTATGGGGTGTGCCGTCGGGTCCGTACGTCGTGTGGCCGCTGCTCGGCCCGAGCACTGCACGTGACACCGTGGGGTTCCTGGTCGACTGGCAGATGGACCCGCTCACGTACTGGCACGACAGCGCGATCACCTACTCGCTAGCCGCGTTGCGCGTGGTTGACGTGCGCGCGAACCTGCTCGGGGCCAGCAATGTGTTCGAACAGGCTGCGGTCGACAAGTACACCTTCCTGCGCGATGCCTATCTGCAGCGCCGCCGCTACCTGATCTATGACGGCAACCTGCCGGAAGACCAGGACAACACGAAGTCGCCGGATACCGGTGACGCGACGGTCTCGCCGTACCATCGCTTCACCCCCAACTGGCCGGTGTTCCGCCGCTGATCAGTACACGTAACAAGGTCGCCTCAAAGGTGACAAGGCGTAAAAGTGGCCGGCCCGCACGAACTTGGCTGCGGGCGGTCTGTTCTAATCGCCAACAAGATTGCCGCGAATGCGCTGCAAGCGACCCAAAAATCACACCATAAGGACGCGATATGTTGAAGAAGCTTCTCCGCTCCCTGCTCGCCGGTCTCACGCTGACGGCTGCCGTGGCAGCTGCGCCGGTCCACGCCCAGGACGCCGACGCACAAGCCACGGTCAAGACGGCTGTGGACGACGTGCTCAGCACCATCAAGAGCGATCCGGAACTGCGTGGCGGCAACATGACCAAGGTGTACCAGCTGGTCGACCAGAAGATCGTGCCGCGCGCCGATTTCAAGCGCACCACGCAGATCGCCATGGGCCGTTTCTGGAACCAGGCGTCGCCGGAGCAGCAGCAACAGATCCAGGAAGGCTTCAAAACGCTGCTCATCCGCACTTACGCCGGCGCGCTGTCGAATGTGAAGAACCAGACCGTTTCGTACAAGCCGTTCCGTGCGGCTGCCGATGACACCGACGTGGTGGTGCGTTCGACCGTGAACAACAACGGCGAACCAGTGGCCCTGGACTACCGTTTGGAAAAGACGGCCGGTGGCTGGAAGGTGTACGACATCAACATCAGCGGCCTCTGGCTGTCGGAGACGTACAAGAACCAGTTTGCCGAGGTCATCAGCAAGCGCGGCGGCGTCGCCGGCCTGGTGAGCTTCCTGAACGAGCGCAACATGCAGCTCGAGAAGGGCCCGGCGAAGTAAGCAGCCTTCCGGTAGAATCAACACAGCGGTCAGTTCTGGCCGCTGTTTCTTTTTCTGACGCATCCATTTCCACCATGTTGACCTTGTCCGGCCCGCTGACTCACCGCGAAGCGCCGCGCGTTCTGCGCGAGGGCGAGGCTCTACTCGGCCAAGCGCGCGAAGCTGGCCTTGCCGCGCTGCACGTCGATTGCGCGGGCTTGTCGCAGGTCGATTCGTCTGCGCTGGCGGTGCTGCTGTCCTGGCAGCGCACGGCCCAGGATGCCGGTATCGCGCTCGACATCGGAGGCGCTCCGCAAGCGCTGTCCAATCTCGCCACGCTGTATGGCGTGGAGTCCCTGCTGGCCGTCGCGCCTGCCCCTGCTGCGCACCATCACGCTCGACATTGAGGCGGCGTCCGGTGCGGGCGCGGGGTGATTGCTCCGAACCCGTCATCGCGATGCCGCGCTCCGGCCCAGGGTCGTGCGCGCCCCTGGCATTCGCGGTTCGGCGTCGTCAGCTGTGGCGCCGTGAGTTGGTGCAGTTCCCCTATAATTCTGGGTTTGTCGCTCTGCCGCCGCCGTGTGCGGCGTCCGCGGCCGTCATGGTGTTGTCGATCGACGGTCACGAGATGCGCAGGGTAGTTCACTTTGTCGGCCATGAAAGCCATCGAAATCGCTGACGTCCGCAAGCGCTACAAGTCGTTGCAAGCGCTCAAGGGCGTAAGCCTGTCTGTCGAGCAGGGCGAGTTTTTCGGCCTGCTGGGCCCCAACGGCGCGGGCAAGACCACGCTGATCTCCATCCTCGCGGGCCTGAATCGCGCCGATTCCGGCAGCGTGCGCGTGCTCGGCCACGACGTCGTCTCCGATTACCGCACTGCGCGCCGCAAGCTCGGCGTGGTGCCGCAGGAACTGGTGTTCGATCCGTTCTTCACGGTGCGCGAAACGCTGCGTCTGCAGTCGGGCTACTTCGGCCTGACGAAAAACGATGACTGGATCGACGAGGTCATGGCCAATCTGGACTTGACCAACAAGGCCGACGCCAACATGCGCGCGCTGTCGGGCGGCATGAAGCGCCGCGTGCTGGTGGCGCAGGCGCTGGTGCATCGCCCGCCCGTGATCGTGCTGGACGAGCCGACTGCCGGTGTGGACGTCGAGTTGCGCCAGACGCTGTGGAAATTCATCTCGCGCCTGAATCGCGAGGGCCACACCGTCGTGCTGACCACGCACTATCTGGAAGAGGCGGAATCCCTGTGCGACCGCATTGCCATGCTGAAGTTTGGCGAGGTGGTGGCGCTCGATCGCACGGCGAATCTGCTGTCGCAATTTGCGGGGCTGCAATTGGTGCTGAGCTTTGCGAAGGGCGCGCTGCCGGCATCGCTGGAAAGCCTGCGCCTGCCGGGCAACCACGGCGAGCGCGGCGTCCGTCTGCGCCTGTCGGGCTACGGTGAGGTCGAACAGATTCTCTCCATGTGCCGCCTTGCCGGATGCGAGATCGACGATATGGAAGTCGCCAAGGCCGATCTGGAAGACGTGTTCGTGCAGATCATGCGCCGCGAAGGCGGATTGCCCCTCGGGCCTCAGGCGCCTGCCATTCCTGATTCTGCGCTGGAGCCCGCCGCATGAACGCCATTCCCGAGAGCATGCCGGGCCGTTGGGTCGGTTTCCGTACGCTGCTGTACAAGGAAGTGCTGCGCTTCTGGAAGGTGAGCTTCCAGACCGTGGCCGCGCCGGTGCTGACCGCGCTGCTTTATCTGCTGATTTTCGGCCACGTGCTGGAGGACCGCGTCAAGGTGTTCGACCAGTTGAGCTACACCGCCTTTCTGGTGCCTGGTCTGGTAATGATGAGCGTGCTGCAGAACGCCTTCGCAAACAGCTCGTCGTCGCTCATCCAGTCGAAGATCACCGGCAACCTGGTGTTCATCATGCTGCCGCCGCTGTCGCATTGGGAGATGTTCGGTGCCTACGTGTGTGCGTCCGTCATTCGCGGTCTCGCTGTGGGTACGGGCGTGCTTGTCGTGACGACCTTGTTTGCGCACCTGCACTTCGCGCAGCCGCTCTGGATCATCGTGTTTGCCGTGCTGGGCGCGAGCGTGCTCGGCACGCTGGGGTTGATTGCTGGCATATGGGCTGAAAAATTCGACCAGCTTGCGGCGTTCCAGAACTTTCTGATCGTGCCGGCCACCTTCCTGGCGGGCGTGTTCTATTCGATTCATTCACTGCCGCCGTTCTGGCAGGCGGTGTCCCACGCCAACCCGTTCTTCTACATGATCGACGGCTTCCGCTACGGCTTCTTCGGCGTGTCCGATGTGCCGGTGGCGACGAGCCTCGGCGTGATGCTGATCGCGCTGGTCGTAGTGGGGGGAGTGGCCCTGCAGATGCTGCGCACGGGCTACAAGCTGCGCCATTGATGCGTCGATAACAAAACGAACGACGCTCACCCTAACGTTTTGCAGGAGAAGGGATGGCTATGTTGCCCACACCCGAACAAGTCAAGCAGTACATCGAAACCGGCCTGCCGTGCGAGCACCTCGAAGTCGAGGGCGACGGCCAGCACTTTTTTGCCACCATCGTCAGCGCGCAGTTTGAAGGCAAGCGGTTGATCCAGCGTCACCAGCTCGTCTATGCCGCGCTGGGTGAGCGGATGCGCGCCGAAATTCACGCGCTGTCCATGAAGACGCTCACCCCGGCGGAGTGGCAGTCCTGATGGCCGAGCTTGATCCCACACCGGTTACCGTTTCAACCGATTCCGACCTTGCGCTCGCCGAGCGCCCCTCCCAAAGTGATCGACGAGACGTCTCGCTCATGGACAAACTGCTGATCGAAGGCAATGGCCCGCTCTCGGGCCAAATCCGCGTGTCTGGCGCCAAGAACGCCGCGCTGCCCATCATGTGTGCCGCGCTGCTGACGGCCGAGCCGCTGGCGCTGAGCAACGTGCCGAACCTGCAGGACGTGCGCACGATGCTCAAGCTGCTGCGCCAGATGGGCGTGGAAGGCGTGCTCGACGGTCACAACCTCACGCTCGACGCTGCGGCGATCCACACGCCCGAAGCTTCGTACGACCTGGTGAAGACCATGCGTGCGTCGATCCTGGTGCTTGGCCCGCTGCTGGCGCGCTTCGGCCATGCGCGTGTGTCGCTGCCGGGCGGTTGCGGCATCGGCGCGCGTCCGGTGGATCAGCACATCAAGGGGCTGCAATTGATGGGCGCCGAGATCGTCATCGAGCACGGCTACATTGAAGCCAAGCTTGCCGATGGCGCAAAGCGTCTGCGCGGCGCGCGCATCGTCACCGACATGGTGACGGTCACGGGTACGGAAAACCTGCTGATGGCAGCCGCGCTTGCCGACGGCGAAACCGTGCTGGAAAACGCCGCGCGCGAGCCCGAGGTGACCGACCTCGCCAATCTGCTCGTGAAGATGGGTGCGCGCATCGAGGGCATCGGCACCGACCGCCTCGTCATCCAGGGCGTTCAAGCGCTGCACGGCGCTGCGCACACGGTGATTGCCGATCGGATCGAAGCCGGTACGTTCCTGTGCGCTGTGGCGGCGGCCGGTGGCGACGTGACGCTGCGCGCCGTGCCGCCCGGCATTCTCGATGCCGTGCTCGACAAGCTGCGCGAAGCCGGCGTGACGCTCACCACGGGCGATGACTGGATCCGCGTGCAGATGACGGGCCGCCCCAAGGCCGTGAGCTTCCGCACGTCGGAATACCCGGCGTTCCCGACCGACATGCAGGCGCAGTTCATGATGCTCAACGCCATCGCCGAGGGCTCTGCCACAGTGACGGAGACCATCTTCGAAAACCGCTTCATGCACGTGCAGGAACTGAACCGCCTGGGCGCCAATATCGTGATCGATGGCAAGACCGCCGTGGTGACGGGCGTCGAGCAGTTGTCGGGCGCGACCGTCATGGCGACCGACCTGCGTGCCTCGGCCAGCCTTGTCATCGCCGGGCTGATCGCGCAGGGCGAGACGCTGGTCGACCGCATTTATCACCTCGACCGCGGCTACGACCGCATCGAGGACAAGCTGTCCGCTGTCGGCGCCAAGATCCGCCGCATTCAAGCGTAAGGTAAGGAACCCGCTGGCCATGAACGCATTCCAGTCCGCCTCCAACCAGCTCACGCTGGCGCTGTCCAAAGGGCGCATCTTTGAAGAGACGCTGCCGTTGCTGAAGGCCGCCGGCATCGAGGTGACCGAAGATCCGGAAACCTCGCGCAAGCTGATCCTGCCGACGTCGGACCCGGCGCTGCGCGTGATCATCGTGCGCGCCTCCGACGTGCCGACCTACGTGCAATACGGGGCGGCGGACTTCGGCGTGGCCGGCCGAGATGTGCTGATGGAGCACGGCATGGCGGGCCTGTATGCGCCCATCGATCTGAACATCGCCCGCTGCCGCATGTCGGTGGCGGTGCCCAAGGGCTTCGATTACGCCAACGCGGTGCGCCAGGGTGCGCGCCTGTCGGTGGCGACGAAGTATCTGAATACCGCGCGCGAACACTTCGCCAAGAAGGGCGTGCACGTCGACCTGATCAAGCTGTATGGCTCGATGGAGCTGGGTCCGCTGGTGGGCCTGGCTGACGCCATCGTTGACCTGGTCAGCACAGGCGGCACGCTGCGTGCGAACAACCTTGTCGAGGTGGAAGAGATCGTGCAGATCTCGTCCCGACTCGTCGTCAACCAGGCTGCGCTGAAACTCAAGCGTGACAGGCTGGCGCCCATCCTCGACGCTTTCGAGCGCGCCTCCGCCCAGGACGAGCGTGCTGGGGAACCCGCATGAGCCTGACCATCCGTAAGCTGGATTCGGCCGAAGCCGGATTCGCGGCGCAACTGCGCCAGGTGCTCGCTTTCGAGGCGAGCGAAGACGAAGCCATTGACCGGGCGGCCGCGCAGATCCTGGCCGACGTGAAGGCGCGCGGCGACGCCGCTGTGCTGGAAGCCACGCAGCGCTTTGACCGCATTGAAGCCGATAGCGTGGCCGCGCTGGAACTGTCGCCGGCCACGCTGCAAGCTGCGCTGGATGGCCTGGAGCCCAAGCGCCGCGCGGCGCTGGAAGCCGCTGCCGCCCGCGTGCGTGCGTATCACGAGAAGCAGAAGATCGAGTGCGGCACGCACAGCTGGGAATACGCCGAAGCCGACGGCACGGTGCTCGGCCAGAAAGTCACGCCGCTCGATCGCGTGGGCATCTACGTGCCGGGCGGCAAGGCTGCGTACCCGTCGTCGGTGCTGATGAACGCCATCCCGGCACGTGTGGCCGGCGTCAAGGAAATCATCATGGTCGTGCCCACGCCCGGTGGCGTGCGCAACGAGCTGGTGCTGGCTGCGGCCTGCATCGCCGGGGTGGACCGCGTGTTCACCATCGGCGGCGCACAGGCCGTGGGTGCGCTGGCTTATGGCACGGAGACCGTCCCCGCCGTCGACAAGATCGTCGGCCCCGGCAATGCCTATGTGGCGGCGGCCAAGCGCCGCGTGTTCGGTACGGTGGGCATCGACATGATTGCCGGCCCGTCGGAAATCCTCGTCATCTGCGATGGCACGACCGATCCGGACTGGGTGGCGATGGACCTGTTCTCGCAGGCCGAACACGACGAGCTGGCTCAGTCGATTCTGCTGTGCCCGAACGCCGAGTTCATCGCGCAGGTGGAAGCCAGCATCAACCGTCAGCTTGAAGACATGCCCCGCCGAAGCGTGATTGCCGAGTCTCTGTCGGGCCGGGGTGCCCTCATCAAGGTGCGCGACATGGAAGAGGCGTGCGACATCGCCAACGACATCGCGCCGGAGCATCTGGAGATTTCGGCGGAGAACCCGCGCCAGTGGGCCGAGCGCATCCGCCACGCCGGTGCGATCTTCCTCGGCAAGTACACCAGCGAGTCGCTGGGCGATTACTGCGCGGGCCCGAACCATGTGCTGCCCACCTCGCGCACGGCGCGTTTCTCGTCGCCGCTGGGCGTGTACGACTTCATCAAGCGCTCGAGCCTGATTGAGGTGAGCGAAGCCGGCGCGCAGATGCTGGGCGAGATTGCTGCCGAACTGGCCTACGGCGAAGGCTTGCAGGCGCATGCCCGCAGCGCCGAATATCGCCTGCAACGCCCAACCTCCGAATAACGCCTGCAGCACGACGATGAACGCCACAGCTCCGGCCCAAGCCTCTCTCGATGACCTGCTCGCCCGCATCGTGCGCGACGACGTTCGCGCCATGGGCGCATACCACGTGCCCGACGCGACCGGCATGGTCAAGCTGGACGCGATGGAAAACCCATATCTGCTGCCGGCGATGCTGCGCGACGCGCTGGGCAAGCGCCTGGCCGAAGTCGCGCTCAACCGCTACCCGGTGCCGACGGCCGACGCGTTAAAGGCGCAGCTCAAGCAGGTGATGCATGTGCCGGCCGGTGCCGAGGTGCTGCTGGGCAATGGTTCGGACGAGATCATCAGCCTGATCGCCATTGCGGCGGCCAAGCCGGGCGCGACCGTGCTGGCGCCGGTGCCGGGTTTCGTGATGTACGCGATGTCGGCGCAGCTGCTGGGCTTGAACTTTGTCGGCGTACCGCTCAAGGCGGACCTGACGCTTGACCGTGAAGCGATGCTGGCGGCCATGGCCGAACACCAGCCCGCCGTCATCTACCTGGCGTATCCGAACAACCCGACGGGCAATCTGTTCGACGCGGCGGACATGGACGCGATCATCCGTGCCGCACGTGGCCCGGTGTGCCAAAGCCTGGTGGTAGTCGACGAGGCCTACCAGCCATTCGCGCAACATAGCTGGATGCCGCGCCTGCGCGATTTCGATCATCTTCTGGTGATGCGCACCGTCTCCAAGCTGGGCCTGGCCGGCATCCGCCTCGGCTACGTGGCCGGCCACCCGAAGTGGATCGCCGAGCTGGACAAGGTGCGCCCGCCGTATAACGTGAATGTGCTGACCGAGGCGACCGCCCAGTTCATGCTCGAACACGTGGACGTGCTGGATGCCCAGGCAGCGACCCTGCGTGCCGAGCGCACCAAGCTGATCGATGTGCTGTCGGCTCAGCCGGGCGTGACGGTGTTCCCAAGCGCGGCGAATTTCATCCTGCTGCGCGTGCCGAATGCCGCCACCTTGTTCGAGCGCCTGCTCAATCGGCGGATTCTGATTAAAAACGTCAGTAAAATGCACCCGTTGCTGGCCAACTGTCTGCGCGTGACGGTCAGCAATCCCGAAGAAAACGCGCAATTTATCGATGCCTTTGTCGCATCGATGCAGGAAGCCCCATGAGCCGCCGTGCCGAGGTCACTCGTAACACCTCTGAAACGCAGATCCGCGTCGCCCTTGATTTGGACGGCACGGGCAAGCAGACGCTGAACACCGGCGTCCCCTTCCTGGACCACATGCTCGACCAGATCGCCCGACATGGCATGGTCGACCTGGACGTCTCGGCCACTGGCGACACCCATATCGACGATCACCACACCGTGGAAGACGTCGGCATCACGCTGGGCCAGGCCGTCGCCAAGGCCATCGGCGACAAGAAGGGCATCGTGCGCTACGGCCACAGCTACGTACCGCTGGACGAGGCCCTGTCGCGCGTGGTCATCGACTTCTCGGGCCGTCCGGGCCTGGAGTTCCACGTGCCGTTCACGCGCGCACGCGTGGGCAACTTTGACGTTGACCTGTCCATCGAATTCTTCCGCGGGTTCGTCAACCATGCCGGCGTGACGCTGCATATCGACAACCTGCGCGGCGTCAACGCGCACCACCAGATCGAAACCGTGTTCAAGGCCTTTGGCCGCGCGCTGCGCATGGCGGTAGAGATCGATCCGCGCGCTGCCGGCACGATTCCGTCGACCAAGGGCGCCCTGTAAATCACTGCGTCGGCCTGGCCGCGCCTACCGACTCAGAAACCGGCCGCCGATCCGATGGATCTGACAAAAAGCTTCTTCTCGCTGCTCGCGCTGATCAACCCGATCGGGGCGATCCCGTTCTTCATCAGCCTGACCGAGAGCCAGACGGATGAGGAGAAGCGCCGCACCATCAAGGTTGCGTCGATTTCGGTGGCAATTGTGATTGGCCTGTCGGCGTTGCTGGGCGAGCAGATCATCAGCTTTTTCGGGTTCTCAGTTGGCTCGTTGCAGGTCGGCGGCGGGATCATCATGATCATGATCGCGCTGAACATGCTCAATGCGCAGACCAGCCGCACCAAGGCCACGCCCGAGGAAGAGGACGAGGCCGGCGCCAAGGCCAGCATTGCCGTCGTGCCGCTGGCGATTCCGCTGCTCACGGGCCCCGGCTCGATCAGCACCGTGATCGTCTATGCGGGAAAGACCAAGCACTGGTGGGAGCTGTTGCTTCTGGCCGGCGTGGGCGTGGCAATCGCGGGCGTGGTCTGGATTGTGTTGCGCGCGGCGGAGCCCATCGCCCGTGTGATCGGCCGCACCGGCATCAACGTCGGTACGCGGTTGATGGGCTTGATCCTGGCGGCGCTTGCCGTGGAATTCATCGTTGACGGGCTGAAAACCCTGTTGCCCGTACTTAGGGCCTAAGTGAAGTCATGACTAAGATCGCAATCGTCGATTACGGCATGGGCAATCTGCGCTCGGTGGCGCAAGCCCTGATGGCCGTTGCTCCGGAGGCCGATGTGCGCATCAGTGCGCAAGCGGATGAAATTCGTTCGGCCGACCGTGTGGTGCTGCCAGGGCAGGGCGCCATGCCCGACTGCATGGCCGCGTTCGACCAGTCCGGCCTGCGCGATGCTGTGCTGGAGGCATCGCGCAGCAAGCCGATGCTGGGCGTATGTGTGGGCGAGCAGATGCTGCTCGAGCGCAGCACCGAGGCGCGCCCCGGGCAGCCGTACACGGAAGGGTTGGGCCTCATCAAGGGCGATGTGGTCCGCTTTGAGCTGGACGGCCAGTTGCAGCCGGACGGTTCACGGTACAAAGTGCCTCAGATGGGCTGGAACCGCGTGCACCAGAGTCGTGCCCACGCCCTTTGGGAAGGTGTGCCGGACCAGAGCTACTTCTATTTCGTGCACAGTTACTACGCGCGGCCCGCCAATGCCGACGAATCGGTCGGAGAGACCGAATACGGCGTGCGGTTTACCTCCGCCATCGCCCGGGATAATATTTTTGCAACACAGTTTCACCCGGAAAAAAGTGCGCAAGCCGGGCTGCAGATCTACCGGAACTTCGTGCACTGGAACCCGTGAAATCGGGCTCACAGTCGCGACCGAATCCCTTTTGCCCGTTTAACCTCACCCCCTCAACTTTGTCGTTACGACTATGCTGCTCATCCCGGCCATCGACCTGAAGGACGGTCAGTGTGTGCGCCTCAAACAAGGCGATATGGATCAAGCCACCGTATTCTCGGAAGACCCCGCGGCCATGGCGCGGCATTGGGTCGAGCAGGGTGCGCGCCGCTTGCATCTTGTCGATCTGAATGGCGCTTTCGCGGGCAAGCCGCGTAACGAGGCGGCCGTCAAGGCCATCCTCGCCGAGGTGGGCGACGAGATCCCCGTGCAACTCGGCGGCGGCATCCGCGATCTGGGCACCATCGAGCGCTGGCTCGACGACGGCTTGTCGTACGTGATCATCGGCACGGCGGCGGTCAAGGACCCGGGCTTTCTGCGGGACGCATGCACGGCATTCGGCGGCCATATCATCGTCGGGCTCGATGCCAAGGACGGCAAGGTCGCGACCGACGGCTGGAGCAAGCTCTCCGGCCACGAAGTCGTGGACCTCGCCAAGAAGTACGAAGACTACGGCGTCGAAGGCATCATCTACACCGACATCGGCCGCGACGGCATGCTGCAGGGCATCAACATCGATGCCACCGTCAAGTTGGCACAGTCGGTGAAAATTCCGGTCATTGCCAGCGGCGGCTTGTCGAACCTCAAGGACATCGACCACCTGTGCGCGGTCGAAGAGCATGGCGTGGAAGGCGTGATCTGCGGTCGCGCCATCTATTCGGGCGACCTGAACTTCAAGGAAGCACAAGCCCTCGCGGACAAACTCGGCGCGGCCTGATCGTTGATCCAGCCGTGCACAACGGGCGCTCCGGCGCCCGACTCATCATGCTAGCCAAACGAATCATCCCCTGCCTGGACGTGACCAACGGCCGGGTGGTCAAGGGCGTCAACTTCGTCGAATTGCGCGACGCCGGCGACCCCGTCGAAATCGCACGCCGCTACGACGAGCAGGGCGCCGACGAAATCACCTTCCTCGACATCACCGCCACGTCGGACGGCCGCGACCTGATGCTGGGCATCATTGAAGCGGTGGCGTCGCAGGTGTTCATTCCGCTGACGGTGGGCGGCGGTGTGCGTGCGCTGGAAGATGTGCGACGGCTGCTCAATGCCGGTGCGGACAAGATCAGCATGAACTCCTCGGCGGTGGCGAATCCGCAGCTCGTGTCGGACGCCAGTGCCCGCCATGGCGCGCAGTGCATCGTCGTGGCTATCGACGCCAAGAAGGTGTCGGCCGAAGGCGAAGCGCCGCGCTGGGAAGTCTTCACGCACGGCGGCCGAAAAGGCACGGGCCTGGACGCCGTGGCATGGGCGCGCGAAATGGCGCAGCGCGGCGCCGGCGAAATCCTGCTCACCAGCATGGACCGCGACGGCACGAAAGCCGGCTTCGACCTGGAACTCACGCGCGCCGTGTCGGACGCAGTGCCGGTGCCGGTCATCGCCTCGGGCGGCGTGGGCAACCTGCAGCATCTGGCTGACGGCATTCAGCGAGGTCACGCCGATGCGGTGCTGGCCGCCAGCATCTTCCACTACGGCGAATACACCGTTGGCCAGGCCAAGCAATTCATGGCAGAGCAAGGCATTCCAGTACGGATCGGATCATGAGCAAGAAGTGGCTGAACAAGGTCCACTGGGACGACAACGGCCTGGTGCCGGTGATCGTGCAGGAGCAGGGCAGCAATGACGTCCTGATGTTCGCGTTCATGAACCGCGAGGCGCTGCAGAAGACGGTTGAAAGCGGCGAGGCCGTGTTCTGGTCGCGCTCGCGCAAGCGCCTGTGGCACAAGGGCGAGGAGTCCGGCCACATCCAGAAGGTGCACGAGATCCGCCTCGACTGCGATGAAGACGTGATCTTGCTCCGCGTCACACAAATCGGCGGCATCGCCTGCCATACTGGCCGCCACGCGTGCTTTTTCCAGAAGTTCGAAGGCAATGTGGAAGACGGCGATTGGCACACCGTCGAGCCGGTGCTCAAGAACCCCGACGACATTTACGCCGGCAAGCCCGGCCACAATCATGAGTGACACCCTGCGCCGCCTGGGCGAGGTGCTCGAATCCCGCAAGCTCGCCAACGGCGGTGACCCGGAAAAGAGCTACATCGCGCGCCTGTTCAACAAGGGCGACGATGCCATCCTCAAAAAGATCGGCGAAGAGGCCACCGAGACCGTCATGGCCGCCAAGGATGCTCGGGCCGCGGGCATGACCGACGAGGCGCGCAGCAAAGTCGTCTACGAAGTAGCCGACCTGTGGTTCCACACCATGGTGCTGCTGTCGCACTTCGACCTCACGCCGGATGACGTCGTGGGCGAACTGGCGCGCCGCGAGGGGCTTTCCGGTCTGGAAGAGAAGGCGCTGCGCAAGTTGCAGGCACGCGACGCAGCGGGGGACTGACTACGGTGACGGATCGTCGCAGGGAGGCAGTGTGGACAAATACGCAGCGGCAGTGGTGATGACGGACGACGCGGAGCGCCTAGCCGGGCTGCGTCGCCTCACGCATATTTTGTATGCGCTCTACGCCATTTTTTGGCTGACCGGCGGTATCACTGCATTGATTGCCATCATCGTTGGGTATGTTAAGCGCGACGATGTGCGCGGCACGCTGTATGAGTCGCACTTTCGTTGGCAAATCCGTTCGTTCTGGTGGTGCGTATTGTGGGGTGTGATCGGGGTGTTGCTCATTCCCGTAGCGTTCATCGGCTTTGCCGTCCTGTGGGCTCTGGGCATCTGGATGCTGTATCGTATTGTGAAAGGTTGGCTGTATCTGAATGACAGCAAGCCGATGTACGCAAATCCGTAAAATCAACCAATGGCGTCGCCACCGTTGCGACGCCACCAGCCGTATTTACGTGGGAGTAGGACATGGGTTCCTTTAGCATTTGGCACTGGCTGATCGTGCTGGTCATCATCATGATGGTCTTCGGCACGAAGAAGCTGCGCAACATCGGTTCGGATCTGGGCAGCGCCGTGAAGGGCTTCAAGGACGGCATGCGCGAAGGGCAGGAAGACAAGCCCGCCGGTTCGCAACAGCCTCAACAGACCGCCGGTCAGCCGCCGCGCGAGTTGCACGATGCGACGACGATCGACGTCGAAGCGCGCGACAAGTCCAAGCAAGGCTGAACACAGACGCCCCGCTGACCGATGATCGATCTCGGCATTTCCAAGCTGGCGCTGATTGGCATGGTGGCGCTCGTCGTCATCGGGCCCGAGCGTCTGCCCAAGGTGGCGCGTACCGCTGGCGCCTTGCTTGGCCGCGCACAGCGCTACATCGCCGATGTGAAGGCCGAGGTCAGCCGCGAAATCGAGCTCGAGGAACTGCGCAAGATGCGCACCGACTTCGAGCAGGCCGCGCGCAATGTCGAGCAGACCATCCACCAGGAGGTCAGCAAGCACACGACCGAGATCAACGAACGCCTGAACGAGGCGCTTGGTGATCCCGCGCACACGGCGACCTCCGCCCCCGACTGGCGCCCGGCACCGGGCAAGTCGCGCAACGGTCGCAACAGCTGGCGCAACAAGCAGCTCTCGATGCCCAAGTGGTACCGCCAGAAGCAGGGCGTGCGCATGTGGGCGCAATCGGGTGCGGCACGCGTCAAGCGTCATCGTCCGCCCATCGTTGCCGCACAGTCGCGTGCGCGCTCCTTCTTCGAATGATCTTCCGGGCGCGAGCCGTGTCTGCGGTGTCGCGTCCTGACTTCCCCCTTTCCAACCCGACATGAGTGCCGCTCCACTCGATCCGCAAGAGTCGCCCGAGGACGGCGCGCAGGAAACCTTCATTTCGCACCTGGTCGAGCTGCGCGAGCGCATCGTCAAGGCGGGTGCCGGCGTGCTGCTGATCTTTCTGGGCCTGGTCTACTGGGCGCCGGATATTTTCAACCTGTTCTCGCGGCCGCTGATCCAGGCGTTGCCCAAGAACGGTCACATGATCGTGACGGACGTCACCGGCTCGTTCTTCGTGCCGATGAAGGTGACGCTGCTGGCCGCCTTTCTGATCGCACTGCCGTGGGTGCTGTACCAGATCTGGCGCTTTGTAGCGCCGGGGCTGTACACGCACGAGAAGCGGATGATCATGCCGCTGGTGGTGAGCACCTATGTGCTGTTCCTGTGCGGTGTGGCATTTGCGTATTTCCTGGTCTTCCCGACGGTGTTCAAGGTGATGGCGCACTACAACGCGCCCCTGGGGGCCGAGATGTCGACCGACATCGACAAGTATCTGAGCTTTGCGATGACCACCTTCCTGGCTTTCGGCATCACCTTCGAGGTACCTGTGGTGGTGATGGTGCTGGTGCGCTTTGGCATCGTGAGCCTGGAGAAGCTCCGACAGGCGCGGCCATACGTGGTGGTGGGCGCCTTCGTGATTGCCGCGGTCGTGACGCCGCCGGACGTGATGTCGCAGTTGCTGCTGGCGGTGCCGCTGTGGTTGCTGTACGAGCTGGGGTTGATCTTGGCGGCAATCTTCATCCGTAACACCACGGCACCGGAGAACGATCCGGAGCACCTGCCGGTGGTGAAAGACTGACGGGCCGATCCAGTATCAGCCAAAGAAGAAAAGGCAGCCGAGGCTGCCTTTCTTGTTGCCGATGAATCCGCTGTTGCGTTTGTTGCTTCAAGCGGCGTACAGCCAAAACTGTTCGCGCGGGAAGGTCAGCGCGTACTTGCCGTCGCTCGGTGCGCTGGCGGAGTAGGCGCGCAGGCCTGTGCCGGTCGCGCCGCTGTCGTCGGTGGCGCGGAACAGGCATTCCCAGCGGTCACCCAGATACATGCGCGTTGCGAGCGGCAGGTGGATGGTGTTGTCGGCGTTGTCGACGCCCACGCGCACCTGTTCCAGGCGGATCACGCCGTGCGCCGATGCACCCGGCTTCAGATCACCGCGCGCCACACCCCACAGAGACCAGCCGCCCGTCTCGTCTACCAGGCGCGCCATGCCGTCACGCACTTCGGCGATCTTGCCATTGATGCGGTTGTTGCTGCCCATGAATTCGGCGGTGAAGAGAGTCTCGGGCGCGCCGTACATCTGCTCGGGCGTGCCCTGCTGTTCGATCACGCCGTTGTTCAGCAGCAGGATGCGATCGGACATGGCCATCGCTTCGCTCTGGTCGTGCGTGACCATCAGTGCAGAGAGGCCCAGGCGCACAATCAGCTCGCGCAGGAAGGCGCGGGCTTCTTCGCGCAGCTTGGCGTCGAGGTTCGAGAGTGGCTCGTCGAGCAGTATCACAGGCGGGTTGTAGACCAGCGCGCGGGCGATCGCCACACGCTGCTGCTGGCCGCCGGAGAGCTGGCTCGGGAAACGCTCGCCCAGGTGGCCGAGGCCCAGTTGCTGCAGCACGGCCTGCACGCGTTCCTTGATCTGCGCGGAGGGCGTCTTGCGCAGCTTGAGCGGGTAGGCGACGTTCTCGGCCACGGTCTTGTGCGGCCACAGCGCGTACGACTGGAACACCAGGCCCAGGTTGCGCCCTTCGGCCGGCACGTCGAGCTTCTTGGCGCCGTCGAACATGACGCGATCGCCGATCTGGACAGTGCCCTGGCTCGCTTGCTCGAGGCCGGCGACAGCACGCAGCAGCGTGGTCTTGCCCGAACCCGACGGGCCCAGCAGCGAGACGACCTCGCCCTTCTGCAGCTGCATCGAGACACCCTTGAGAACCGGGTTGTTGCCGTATTGCAGGTGCAGGTCGTTGACAGTGAGTTCAATCATGGAGCTTCACTCCGAAACGCAGTGCGATGCCGAGGCCGACGGCCACCAGCACGATATTGACGAAGGACAGCGCGGCAACGATATCGATGGCGCCGCCCGCCCACAGGGAAACCAGCATCGAGCCGATCGTCTCGGTGCCCGGCGACAGCAGATACACACCGGTCGAGTACTCGCGCTCGAAAATCAGGAAGATCAGCAGCCACGCCCCGAGCAGGCCGTAGCGCGTGAGCGGTACCGTCACGTCGCGCGTGGTGCGGGCGCGGGTGGCGCCGACCGAGCGTGCCGCCTCTTCCAGTTCCGGACCGACTTGTAGCAGCGCGGCCGAGATCAGCCGCAGGCCATAAGCCAGCCACACGACCGTGTAGGCGATCCACACGCTGAAGATCGTGCTGCGCAGGTCGCGCAGGCTCGGCACGACGTTCTCGATGATCCAGTTGGCGAACGGCAGGCCGCTGTCGGTCAGGCCGGTCTCGATCCAGTTCGGCACGAACAGGAACACCCACAGGAACGCCAGGCCAGCCAGGAGACCCGGAATGGCGCGGGGCACCAGCACGCTGTAGTCGAGGAAACGCGTCCAGCCATCCGGCTTGCGGTGCATGGCCAGGCCGATGCAGGTGTAGCAAGCCACGGCGATGGCGCCACCGATCACGCCAATCAGTACCGTGTTGACCATCGCGCGCAGGAATTGCGGCTGCTCGAAGATCTGCTGGAACGCGGTGGTCGAGAACGCTTCCACCAGCGACACCCCTTCACCCCAGTTCGATACGAAGGCGCGCAGCGCGATGCCCGACAGCGGCACCACCACCGTCACGAAGAACCACAGCACCACGACAGCCCAGGCCGGCCAGCGCCACGAGCCCAGCGGCAGCGGGCGGCTGCGCGTGACCTTACCCTTGACGGTGACGAAGCGGTTGGCCGAGCGCAGCATGTAGCGTTGCAGCAGCACCAGCGGGAACGTCACCATCACCAGGCAGACCGCCACGGCTGCCATCAGGTGATAGGCCGGCGTGCCGAGTTTGTTGGTCAGCTTGTACAGGTACGTGGCGAGCACCAGGTGGCCTTCCGGATCGCCCAACACGAGCACCAGGCCGAAGACCTCGAAGCCCAGGAAGATCACCAGCACGGCTGCGTACAGCAGCGCGGGGCGCACCATCGGCAGGCTCACGTTGAGCGCCACCGACAGCGGCGATGCCCCCGCGATACGCGCGGCTTCTTCCACATCCGAACCGAGGCTGCGCAGCGCTGACGAGACATACAGATACACGTGAGGCACATGCGTCAGGCCCGCAATGATGATGATGCTGATGAACGAATACACGTTCCACGGCGCACCGCCAAACAGGCTCTTGAACCACACGGTGTAGAAGCCCACCGGGCCGGCGGACACCACGTAGCCGAACGCCAGCACCATCGGCGAGACGAACACCGGAATCATCAGCAGCGGTTCGAGAATGCGGCGGCCGGGCAAGTCGGAACGCACCATCAGGAACGCCAGGATGCCGCCCAGCGGTACCGAGATCACTGCCAGGCCGAAAGCGAGCGCGGTGGATTTCTCGAAGGCGTGCCAGAAGTCCGAATCCGTAAAGATGAAGCGATACGCATCCAGCCCCGCCAGCGCGTCGGGC
Organism: Ralstonia sp. 110700041-2; assembly: GCF_056280165.1. Lineage (NCBI taxonomy): Bacteria > Pseudomonadati > Pseudomonadota > Betaproteobacteria > Burkholderiales > Burkholderiaceae > Ralstonia > Ralstonia sp. 110700041-2. The sequence continues at coordinate 106,338 of NZ_JBSFAI010000016.1, forward strand.
ATGAAGAACGGCGCAGACAGAAAGCTCTGGTAGAAGATCAGCGCCAGCGGCGTGAAAATCGCCAGCGCGGTAAGCAGAATGACCACGCCGCGCGGCAAAGCCTGTCCCACACGCGTCCAGGGCGAGCGCTTGAGGGTGGCTTGGCGAGCGGCGGCACGGTCTTGCGCTAGAGAACGCATGGTGCCTCCAGGAGGAACCGGCGCCAGATACGGATGGCGCCGGCAGGTCGGTCAGATGAGAGGTGTGCCGGTGATCAGCGGATCAGATCTCAGATCAACGGCCGGCGGCGGTGCGCCATTGCTTGATGAAGTCCAGACGCTTCTTGGGTTCCAGGAACGCCAGGATCGATTCGTCGACCGGAATCGGCTTGATGCTGTTGCCGAGAATCTTCTTCAGGCCGGCGGCGGTGGCTTCGCCCGTCACGTCGTCCCGCAGCGAGTGCAGATCCGACTTGTTGGCGAGGATTTCCTGGCCGCGCTTGGACAGGATGTAGTCCAGCCACAGCTTGGCCGCGTTCGGGTTCTTCGCCTTCTTGGCGATCATCGCCACGCGCGACACCACCAGCGTGTAGTCCTTCGGATAGACGATGCCGATCGACGGATCCTTCTTGGCGCGCGCAATCGCGTAAGAACCGAGGATGTTGTACGCCACCAGGTTTTCGCCCGAGGCCACGCGCTCCATCATCGTGCCGGTCGAGGACTGCAGCACCAGGTTCGGGCCCACTGCCTTGACGAAGTCGAAGTACTGCGGCGAATCCAGATTGTCCTGCGCAGCCATCATGAAGCCCACGGCCGACTTCTCGATGTCGTACGTCGTGACCTTGTTCTTGAAGCGCTCGGGTTGGCTGGCGACCAACTTGGCGAAATCGGCGTGCGTTTGCGGCACTTCCGAATCCTTGATCAGGCGCTTGTTGTACAGGAACACGGCGGGCTCGTACGTCGTGCCGTAGGCCAGGCCTTTGTAGACAGCCCACTTCGGCACGTTCGGCACTTCCGGCGAGTCGTACTTCATCGCGTAGGTCTGCGCCAGCTTGAGCTGCGAGTCCATCGACGAGTTCCACATCATGTCAGCCGAGGCGCCGCCGGCAGCCTGCTCACTGATGAAGCGGTTGTACAACTCGCTGCTGTTCATGTCGTTGTACTCGACCTTCACGCCGGGGTAGAGCGACTCGAAATCCTTGATCAGCGGGTCGGCGGCCTTGGTGTCGGTCGTCGCATAGACCACCACCTTGCCTTCCTTCTTGGCGGCGGCAATGGTGTCGGCATAGCTGGCGGGGTAGCCGGCCGGAACTTGCGCGAAGGCGGCGGCGCTGAGGGTCAGTGCGGCAGCTGCGATTGAGGCGAGAGCGGCGTGCGCAGGCGTAAAGCGTCCACGAAGCATGGGTTTGTCTCCTGTTTGCTTGTGATGGTGTGGGGCCGGCTACTTATGGCGTGTTGCTTGTAGCTCGGACGGATGGCCCCAGGTGTGGCGGATTATAGAAATCGCGCGCTTTCGTCACGCTTTCATTGCGGCTGCTGCGTCGCAGCATGCTCGGTCGAGGCTGCCGCAGCCGCCAGCGGCACGCGGATCCGCGCCGACAAACCGACGCCGCCGTACTCGTTCGGCTCCCCGTCGGCCAGCTCGATTTGCCCGCCGCTACGCGCTGCATAGGCTCGCGCGATGGCCAGACCAAGGCCGGAGCCTTCGGCGGCGTAGCGGGCGTCTTTGGGCGCGACCTTGGGTTTACCCGAGCGACTTCCGCCCTCGTGCGCTCGGCGGAAGCGCTGGAACGCGTGTGCGCGCTCGTCGGCGTTCATGCCCGGCCCGGTGTCGTCCACGCAGACCAGTGCGGCATCGCCGTCAGCCGTGGCGCGTACGGTGATGCGTCCGCCGGCCGGCGTGTAGCGGATGGCGTTGTGCACGAGGTTGGAGAGCGCCTCGCGCAGGAAGGCCGGATAGCCGATGACGGGCAGCGCCATGACGAGGCCGCCGTCATCCCAGCCGAGGTCCTGCTGTTTTTCACGCGCCAACGGCAGCGCATCGACCACCACGTCGCGTGCCAAAACACCCAGGTCGAAGGTTTCGGCCGGCGCATCCTGCCCCGCATGCCGGGCGCGGGCAAGGGCGAGCAGCTGTGTGGTCAGCCGGTTCGTCGACTGCAGGCGCGCGATGATGGCGGACAGGCTTTCGCGTACGCGCACCGGGTCGGTTTCGCGCAGTGCGTATTCCGCTTGCGTGAGCAGCACGGCCAGCGGCGTGCGCAACTGGTGCGACGCATCGGCTAGGAACTGGCTTTGCGCCTCCGCAAGTTCGGCATAGCGATGAATGTGGTGGTTGATCGCGTCGACCAGCGGGCGGACTTCTGCAGGCACGTCGGTGGCGTCGAGCGGACGCAGGTCATCCGACGCGCGCACGCCGATGCTGCGTGCCAGGCGACTGAGCGGCCGCAGCGCGACGGTTACGCCGAGCCACAGCAGCGCGGCGCTGACCGCCACCAGCGCTGCATCGCGCAGCAGCGTGCCGCGCCACACCGCCTGCTGCAGCGCGCGGCGCGTCTCGATGGTTTCTGCCACCTGAATGACGATGCGCGCCGGCAGCCCCGGTTGATAGAGCGGCTTGGCCACGGCGGCCACGCGTACGGGCTCGTCGTGGTATGTCGCGTCGTAGAAGAGCGGGGTGTCGTTTTCCAGCCGGGTGACGGGCAGCGGCAGATCGTCGTAGCCGGTCAGCGCCGCTTCAGGCGCCTTGCCCGGCAAGGGCTCGAAAGCGACGCGGTAATAGACGTTGCTCTGCGCCGTCGATTCGAACATGGACAGCGCCACATACGGCACGTTGACCTGCACCTGGCCGCGCTCGATCGTCACGCCGTTTTCGATGGCGCGCACCGAGCCGAGCAGGGCGCGATCGTACGCGCGGTCGGTCGCGCCACGCAGCGCTTGGTACGCCGAGACGATGTCGATCGCCAGCACACCTACCAGCCCCGGCAGCAGCAACCAGAGCAGCGTGAGTTTCAGGCTGCGCGGCAGCCGAAGCCAGGCGGGCCGCTGCATCATGCGCTGCTGTCGCCGGCGGCGGGCCCTTCACCATCGCCGGCCTCGAGCAGGTAACCCAGCCCCCGTACGGTGACGATCTGCACGCCCGTGCCCGCCAGCTTCTTGCGCAGGCGGTGCACGACCACCTCGACTGCGTCGGGGCTGGAATCGCTGTCCAGGTTGAAGACCTTGTCGAACAGATGCACCTTGCTGATCGGCTGGCCGGTCTTGTGCAGCAGTGCCGACAGTGCGGCGTGCTCGCGCGGCGTGAGCGATAGCGGCTCGCCCGACAGCAGGAATGCCTTGCGTCCGGTATCGAATTCCAGCGGCCCGCAACGCAGGCGCGGGAACGCCCGGCCGCGGCTGCGGCGGATAAGCGCCATCAACCGCGCTTCCAGCTCGGACAGCGCGAACGGCTTGGTGAGGAAATCGTCCGCGCCGGCATTGAGCCCGCGCACGCGCTCATCCAGTGCGCCCTGCGCCGTGAGGATCAACACCGGCGTGCGGTCGTCGCGCGCGCGCATGTCGGCCAGCACGGCAAAGCCATCCTTGCGCGGCAAGCGCAGGTCCAGCACCACTGCGTCAAATTCTCCGGAGCCCAGGAAGGCTTCCGCGATGACGCCGTCAGCGGCGCGCTCGATCACGAAGCCGCTTTGCGCCAGCGCGCGCGCCAGCCATGCGGCCAATTCTTCCTCATCCTCCACCAGCAAGATCCGCATCGGGTGTCTCTCAATATCGTTCTGGCCACTTTTTCATGATAATGCGTGGCGCCTTGATCTCGGCCACATGCCGATCACTCCGTCCACCTGACGCGTCGCACAGATGCGCTCCAACCGGCATGTCGTCCATCCCCAATTCCCGTCGCCGCTGGCTTTGTCAGACCGCCGCATTGCTGGCTGCAAGCGGCGCCGTCGCGCGTGGGGCGCACGGGCAATGGCTGGCCCGCCAGGCCCCGGAGTTGCCGTCGTACTACCCGCGCGACTACGGTGCGATGATCGACGCCGCGCGTCGCGAAGGCCGCGTCACTGTGTATTCCACGACGGATTTCTCTGCCGCCTACCCGCTGATCCGCGCCTTCGAAACGCGCTACCCCGGCATCACCGTCGACTACCGCGAGCAGAACAGTGACGATATCTACCGCCGCTTCCTCGCAGAATTCGCCGCCAAGTCGCCGGGCGCCGACGTGGTCTGGAGTTCGGCCATGCCCGAGCAGTTCAAGCTCGTGAACGACGGCCACGCACTTCCTTACGCATCGCCCGAGCGGCCTTACCTGCCATCGTGGGCGATCTGGAAGAACGAGGCGTACGGCACGAGCTACGAGCCGGTCGTCTTCGTCTACAACACGCGCCAGTTACCGGCGGAGTTGATTCCTTCCACCCATGCCGACTTCGCCCGCATTCTGAATAGCCATCGTGACTTGCTGCGCGGTCGCGTCGCCTCCTACGACATCGAACACTCCGGCTCCGCGTTCCTCTTCGCCGCCGAAGACGCCCGCACAACGCCGGTGTTCTGGGATGTTGCCAAGGCATTGGGCGGCGTCAACGTCAACCTGTACATCACCACGGCCGCGATGCTGGAGCGCGTCGCTTCCGGCGAAAGCCTGCTCGCCTACAACGTGATCGGCTCGTACGCCGCACGCTACGCCGATCGCAACCCGGCGCTCGCCATCAAGATGCCGACCGACTACACGCTGGTCGCTACGCGCGTCGCCTTCATTGCGCGGCGCGCTGCCCGCCCGAACGCCGCGCGCCTCTGGCTCGACTTCATGCTCTCGCGCGACGGCCAGAGCGTGATGGCGGACCGTGCGTTCCTGTTTTCGCTGCGCCAGGACGTTGAGACTGGGCTCACCGCCAAGCGCCTGCTCGCCGAACTGGGAAACACGCATCGGCCCATTCCCGTTGGCCCGGGTTTACTCGCCCATCAAGATCAGCTCCGCCGTGCCGATTTCCTAAAGCGATGGCACGCCGCACTCGGCCGATAAAAAAGAGGACAAGGAAGCACTTATTGCCGTAACGTGGTGCGAAGGCGACAATTCAGAACTGTCACCGACTGCCAAATTTGTTGCGCAGTAAGAGGGTGACAATCGCCCGCCAACCCCTGTGCCACCGCGCAACAAGCGGGTCGCGCCCCCCTCTCAATGGGGCTGGGCGCGTGTTGCCCATGAGCAACAACTTGGCCGCAAATCGCGGCCCAGAGCCAGAAAGGGTTTCCGGAATCAGTCAGCGCTGGCACATAATGCGGTCAGACGTGAGGTATCTGCGTCGTCCATAAGGACAGTCAAGATTTCCCAATCAGTTGACAAGGAAAGTGTCGATATGAAGATGAAACTGTTTGCAGCTGCTGTTGCAGCTTTGGCCGCCGGTGGCGCCTATGCACAATCCTCCGTGACCCTGTACGGCGTGGTCGACGCTGGTCTGACCTACGCAAACAAGGTGCCGGGCGCAACCGCTGGTTCGAGCGGCTCGCGTTTTGGCCTGGATTCGGGCGGCCTGTCGGGCTCGCGTTGGGGCCTGCGTGGCGTTGAAGACCTGGGCGGTGGCCTGAAGGGTATCTTCAACCTGGAAAGCGGCTTTAACCTGGACACCGGCACGTCGGCTCAAGGTGGCCGTCTGTTCGGTCGTAACGCCTACGTTGGTCTGCAAGGCCAGTGGGGTCAACTGACCCTGGGTCGTCAGCAAAACCTGCTGTATGACTTCTCGCTGGTCTATGACCCGATGGCAATCGCCACGCGTTACTCGCTGGCTGCGCAAGACGCCTTCTTCTCTGGTCGTGCTGACAACGCCGTCAAGTACGTCGGCACGTTCGGTGGCCTGAGCGTCTCCGGTCTGTACTCGTTCAACTACAACGGCAACGAAGTGGCTGGCAGCAGCAAGACCGGCCGCGAGTGGAGCCTGGGTGCTAACTACGCTGGCGGCCCGCTGGGTATCGGCGCAGTGTATGACCAGACCAACTCGACGACCGTTGGTAGCGACAACCGCGAACAACGCGCCACGATCGCTGGCACGTACGCTTTCGGCCCGGCCAAGCTGTACGCTGGCTACCGTTGGTACAAGGCTAACTACGCAACTGTTGCTGGCAACGGCAACCTGCGTTCGAACCTGTACTGGGCTGGCCTGGGTTACCAAGCTACTCCGGCTCTGTCGCTGACGGGCACGGCCTACTACCAACAGTTCAAGAACAGCGGTACGGGCAACCCGTGGCTGTTCGTGGTCGGCACCGACTACGCTCTGTCGAAGCGCACCGACGCGTACTTCAACCTGGCCTATGCTAAGAACAGCGGCGGCTCGGGTCTGGGCGTGCTGGGCCTGAACAATGCTAGCTACGCTGGCACGACGCTGACGAGCGGCAGCCAAGTGTTCTCGGGTCCGAACAACAACAACAACCAGTTCGGTGCTACGGTTGGCCTGCGTCACAAGTTCTAATTTGACGCGCTCGTAAGGGTGCATCGAATTAAACGGTTAAACGCCGATCCCGAAAGGGGTCGGCGTTTTTCTTTGTGCGAACGATTCGCGTGCTTCTCCATGACTGAGGCGGGGTCCAGGGCTGGCTTGGCTGACGCCGGCGCGCCTATCGCCTATGTGCAAGATGTCTCCGCTGATGGTGCTGACGCGGGCGAAGCGGGGGCGGGGCGTCACGCTGACTGCAGTGCTTCGGCACACGCCCAGACGCGCCGCCTGTCTGGCCTCGCAGGACAGGGCGCTCCCATCCACACAGCGCAGCTGTTGGTACGCCTGATCGCCGGTCGGACGGAGGGTGGCATCAAGGCAGCCTCTCACCTCATCAACATGCCGGCTTGATTCTCAAGCGTGCGCGCATAAAAAACGGCGGCACATCTGGCCGCCGTTTGTATATTCCGAAGCCTGCTGCTTACTGCTGTTCTTCGTCGTCCTGCGAGGGCATCGGTACGTTGCGGCGCGTTGGCGGCGGACGTTTGCCGACAACGATGGTCAGCTCTACCGCCTTGCCCTTGCGCGACACCGTCACCTTGGCTTCCGCACCGGGTTTCAGCTGCGCGATGCTGTTCAGCAGCGCCGTCGTATCCAGGATCGGTTGACCATTCACGCTGGTGAGAATGTCCCCCGGGTGCAGGCCCGCCCTGTCCGCCGGGCCACCTTGGACCACGGCGGCAATCAGCGCGCCATCCTTGCGCGACAGGCCAAACGACTCGGCAATTTCCGGCGTCACATCCTGCGGTTCAACACCGATCCAGCCGCGGACCACGCTACCGGTCGAGATAATCGACTCCATCACCTGCTTGGCCAGCGATACCGGAATCGCGAAGCCGATGCCCAGCGAGCCGCCCGAGCGCGAGTAGATCGCGGTGTTGATCCCGAGGAGGTTGCCGTCGGCATCAACCAGGGCGCCGCCCGAGTTGCCTGGGTTGATCGCGGCGTCGGTCTGGATGAAATTCTCGAAGGTGTTGATGCCCAAGTGGCTGCGTCCCAGTGCGGAGACAATGCCCATCGTCACCGTCTGGCCCACGCCGAACGGGTTGCCGATGGCGAGCACCACGTCGCCGACGCGCACATTCTCCAGCCGGCCCAGCGTAATGGCGGGCAAATTCGGTAGGTTGATCTTGAGGACGGCCAAGTCGGTTTCGGGATCCGAGCCGACCACCTTCGCGTTGGCCTTGCGGCCGTCGGTCAGGGCGACTTCGATCTCGTCGGCCCCGTCTACTACGTGGTGGTTCGTTAGAATGTAGCCTTCCGAGCTGACGATCACGCCCGAGCCGAGACTGGCCGTGGGTTCTTGGCGTTGCTCAGGAGCGCGGTCTCCGAAGAAGAAGCGAAACCACGGATCTGCGCTGGCTTGTGGGCTGCTGCCACGCTTCGGCGCGTTCTTGCTGCTGAAGATGTTGACCACCGCCGGCATCGCCACCTTGGCCGCTTCCGCGTAGGAGTTGCTGGAGGTGCCGCCGTGGCCGATCGGCGCGACTTCCTTCAGCGCGACGATGGGCGAGCCGGATTGCACTGCGACCTTGCCGCGCTGCAGCCAATCAGGCTTGAGCGTGGCGATCACAAACCAGACGGCCAGGACGACCGTGACGGCTTGCGCAAAAAACAGCCAAAAGCGGCGCAACATAGAGCGAAGTTGAGTCCAAATGGATCGAAAAGAACTTGAATTGTACTTGAACGACCTGTTGCAGGCGGCCCGTTTTCGGGACTATTGCCCCAATGGTCTCCAGGTACAGGGGCGCGACACCATTGCGCATATCGTGACGGGGGTGACCGCTAGCCTGGCGCTGATCGAAGCCGCCATCGAAGCGCGTGCCGACGCCATCCTCGTGCATCACGGTTACTTCTGGAAGGGAGAGGATGGCCGTGTCGTAGGCCAGAAGCATGCGCGCTTGAAGCAACTTCTGGCGCACGATCTCAACATGTTCGCGTATCACTTGCCGCTCGATGCGCATCCTGGGCTCGGCAACAACGCGCAGCTGGGTGCGTTGCTGGGCATCTCGCCTCAGGGCAGGTTCGGCGACGACGAACTTGGCTGGATTGGTACGCTTGCCGAAGCAACCACGCTGGGCGATTTCGCGCAGACGGTGTCGGCAAAGCTGAACCGGGAGCCGCTTGTGATCGGCGAGGGGGATCGCCCGGTGCGCACAATCGGCTGGTGCACAGGCGGTGCCCAAGGCTGGTTTGATGCCGCCGTGGCCGCCGGTGTAGACGTGTATCTGAGCGGTGAAGCGTCGGAGCAGACCACGCATCTTGCGCGTGAATCGGGTGTTGCCTATATCGGTGCGGGTCACCACGCCACCGAGCGCGGTGGCGTTCGGGCGCTCGGCACTCATCTGGCCGAGCGCTTCGGTGTGCGTCACACCTTCATCGATATCCCGAATCCGGTGTGAGTCGACGTCCGATTACGGCTTGTTCTTCAGGCTGTCGCGAATCTCGCGCAGCAGTTGGATGTCTTCTGGTGTTTCGGCGGGGGCAGCCGGCGGGTTGGCGTCGATCATGCGCGTGATGGCGCGCACCATCAGAAATACGATAAACGCCAGAATCAGAAAATTGACCGCCACGGTGATGAAGTTGCCATAGGCGAAGACCGGCACGCCTGCCTTCTTCAAATCAGCCAGGGTATGCGGCACACCGGCGGGCGCCTCTGCCAGCTGGATGAACAGGTTCGAGAAATCCAGCTTGCCAACGATGCGGCTAATCAGCGGCATGATCAGATCATTGACGAGCGAATCGACGATTTTGCCGAACGCCGCACCGATGATCACGCCTACTGCGAGGTCGATCACGTTGCCGCGCATCGCGAATTTTTTGAAGTCTTGCATCAGTGCCATCGGTTTTCTCCGGATTGTTTGATTCGAGACAAACGGTCAAGCTAGCGAACGGTTGACCTGAATTGTTGAAAGCGAGGTTGCAAGAGACATGCCGAAGCCTTGCCTGGACTGGGCTGGAGGGCAATCGGTGCGACCACTATATCCGCAACGGACGCCCCCCGCGACCGCTACCGTTGGCTAGGTACGCTCGGGTATAATTTTTGGTTGACGCGAATCTATCTTGATTTCTCACCCTGGGGTCTTGCATGAGTGACCAGCAAAACGTGGACAAGGGTCGCCGCAATCTATTGATTGCGACGTCCGTGGCTGGTGGTGTGGGAGGGGTTGCAGTTGCGGCCCCTTTCGTTTGCACATTCGCACCATCTGAAAAAGCCCGCGCAGCGGGCGCGCCCGTAGAGGCGGACGTGAGCGACCTGGCCCCGGGCCAGATGAAGGTGGTGGAATGGCGCGGCAAGCCGGTCTGGCTGCTCAAACGCACGCCGGACATGCTGGAATCGCTCAAGAAGACCGATAACGAAGTCGCAGACCCCAAGTCCGACGTGCCCTTCACCATGAAGACGCCGGACTACTGCAAGAACGAAACCCGCTCCCGTGCCGAGCATAAAGACCTGCTGGTCGTGGTCGGCATCTGTTCCCATCTTGGTTGCTCCCCGTCTGGTCCGTTTCCCGCGGGCGCCAACGTGCAACTCGCCGCAGACCCCGGCTTCGTCTGCCCGTGCCACGGCTCCACGTTCGACCTGGCTGGCCGCGTGTTCAAGAACAAGCCCGCGCCGCAGAACCTCGACGTTCCGCCGTACATGTTCCTGTCCGACACGAAGCTGGTGATCGGTAAAGACGAGAAAGGAGAGGCTTGATCATGGCCGAGAAGAAGGTGGAGACAACCGGGCTGCTGGGCTGGATCGATGCGCGCTTCCCGGCATCGGAGCTGTGGAAGGCGCATCTGTCGGAGTACTACGCGCCGAAGAATTTCAACTTCTGGTATTTCTTCGGATCGCTGGCGCTGCTGGTGCTGGTGATCCAGATCGTCACGGGCATCTTCCTGGTGATGAACTACAAGCCGGACGGCACGCTCAACGCCGCCGGCATTCCCGTCGCCTATGCGAGCGTGGAGTTCATCATGCGCGAGGTGCCGTGGGGCTGGTTGGTGCGCTATATGCACTCAACCGGCGCTTCGGCGTTCTTTATCGTCGTGTATCTGCACATGTTCCGCGGCATGCTGTACGGCTCGTACCGTAAGCCGCGCGAGCTGGTCTGGATCTTCGGCTGCCTGATCTTCCTGTGCCTGATGGCAGAAGCCTTCATGGGCTATCTGCTGCCGTGGGGTCAGATGTCGTACTGGGGCGCGCAGGTCATCGTGAACCTGTTCTCCGCCATCCCGCTGATCGGTCCGGACTTGTCGCTGTGGATCCGCGGTGACTACGTGGTGTCGGACGCGACGCTGAACCGCTTCTTCTCGTTCCACGTCATCGCCGTGCCGCTGGTGCTGCTGGGCCTGGTGGTGGCGCACATCATCGCGCTGCACGAAGTGGGTTCGAACAATCCGGACGGCGTCGAGATCAAGGCCAAGAAGGACGAGCGCGGCATTCCGCTCGACGGCATTCCGTTCCACCCGTATTACTCGGTGCACGACATCGTCGGCGTGGCGGTGTTCCTGTTCATCTTCAGCGCGATCGTGTTCTTCGCGCCGGAAATGGGCGGCTACTTCCTGGAAGCCAACAACTTCATCCCGGCAGACTCGCTGAAGACGCCGCCACACATTGCGCCGGTCTGGTACTTCACGCCGTTCTACTCGATGCTGCGCGCGACCACGTCGGACTTCCTGCCGTGGTTGTGGGGCTTCATCGCGATCATGCTGGGTCTGCTGTTCGCTCGCACGAAGAGTATGAATGTCAAAGTGGTGGCCGTGGCTGTGGCCGTGATCCTGGCACTGGGCTTCAAGTTCATCGACGCGAAGTTCTGGGGCGTGGTTGTGATGGGCGGTTCGGTGGTGATCTTCTTCTTCCTGCCGTGGCTGGACCACTCGCCGGTCAAGTCGATTCGCTATCGCCCTGGCTTCCACAAGACGCTACTGATCCTCTTCGTGATCGCCTTTGCGGTCCTGGGTTACCTGGGCATTCAGCCGCCGAGCCCGGTCGGTTCGATCATCTCGCAGATCGGCACCATTCTGTACTTCGCGTTCTTCCTCGCGATGCCGATCTGGAGCCAGATCGGGACGTTCAAGCCAGTGCCCGAGCGCGTCACGTTCACGCCGCACTGATAGAGCCCGCGCACAAGGACCCATGAAGGACACAAGAATGAAAAAGCTGCTTGCGATTTTCGCCTTGGCCGGTCTCGTGTTTGCCGCGCCCGTGATGGCCAATGAGGGCGGCGTGCCGCTCGATCCGGCGCCCAACCAGTCCAGCGACACGTCTGCGCTGCAGCGCGGCGCCAAGCTGTTCGTCAACTACTGCCTGAACTGCCACGGCGCGAGCGCCATGCGCTACAACCGCCTGCGCGACATCGGTTTGAGCGAGGAGCAGATCAAGCAGAACCTGCTGTTCTCGTCGGACAAAGTCGGCGACACGATGCACATCGCCATGGACCGCGAGGACGCAAAGAAGTGGTTTGGCGCCGTACCGCCGGACCTTTCGGTGATCGCCCGCGCGCGCGGCAGCGACTGGCTCTACACCTACCTGCGCACGTTCTACCGTGACGACACGCGTCCGACCGGCTGGAACAACCTGGTCTTCGACAAGGTCGGCATGCCGCATGTGCTGTGGGAGCTGCAAGGCCAGCAAGTGGCGAAGTACGCCGAAGTGAAGTCCGAGCACGGCGAGGCCGAGAAGAAGCTCGTCGGCCTTGAGGTGTCGGTCCCCGGCAAGATGAACAAGGTCGAATATGACCAGGCGGTGGCCGACCTGGTCAGCTATTTGGACTGGATGGCTGAGCCCGCCGGCAACTTGCGCAAACGTCTCGGCGTCTGGGTACTGTTGTTCATTGGCGTGTTCTTCGTGCTGGCCTGGCGCCTGAATGCGGCCTATTGGAAGGACATCAAGTAAAATCCGTGTTTTCCGGGCAAGGGCTAGGCCGGTGGAGAACTGGCTCTAGCCCTTTGCCTTTTCGCTTTTTGTGCCGTGGCGATGTCATTTGTCGTCACGGTTGTACCGTCATCGGGCCGCCCCCGGCCCATGCGCCAAGGAACTACAACCATGATGGTCTTGTACTCGGGCACCACTTGCCCGTTCTCGCAGCGTTGCCGCCTCGTCCTGTTCGAAAAGGGCATGGATTTCGAGATTCGCGACGTCGATCTCTTCAACAAGCCGGAAGATATCGCGGTGATGAACCCGTACGGCCAGGTGCCCATCCTGGTTGAACGCGACCTGATTCTGTACGAGTCGAACATCATCAATGAGTACATCGACGAGCGCTTCCCGCACCCGCAGCTGATGCCGGCCGATCCGGTGCAGCGCGCCCGCGCCCGCCTGTTCCTGTTCAACTTCGAGAAGGAACTGTTCACGCACGTCTCCGTGCTCGAGAACGAAAAGGGCAAGGCCGCCGAGAAGAATCACGAGAAGGCACGTGCGGCCATCCGCGATCGCCTTACGCAGCTGGCTCCGATCTTCCTGAAGAACAAGTACATGCTGGGCGAAGAGTTCTCGATGCTCGACGTGGCGATTGCGCCGCTGCTGTGGCGCCTGGACCACTACGGCATTGAAGTCTCGAAGAACGCCGCCCCGCTGATGAAATACGCTGAGCGTATCTTTAGCCGTCCGGCGTATATTGAAGCGCTGACGCCGTCGGAAAAGGTCATGCGCCGCTGATTGCCGCCGGGTCGCGCCGCGCTCGGGTCGAGCCTGCGCGCGGCCGCGCCCAACGGTCACTGATTTCATCATGTCGGAAACTTCCACCAAGCCCTATCTGATCCGTGCAATCTACGAATGGTGCACGGACAACGGCTTCACGCCGTACATCGCTGTCTTCGTCGACAACAGTACCAACGTGCCGCGCGAGTTCGTCAAGAACGACGAGATCGTGCTGAACGTGAGCTTTGACGCGACCAGCCAGCTCGACATGGGCAACGAGTGGATCACGTTCCACGCACGCTTCTCGGGCGTGTCTCGCAAGATCGAGGTGCCGATCGAAAACGTGCTTGCTGTGTATGCGCGCGAGAACGGGCAGGGTATGGCATTCCCGGTGGAACGCAGCACGCCGACGGTGCAGGCCGCGACCGAACGCGAGAACAATCCGCCGCCCAAGCTGGCCGCAGTGGACTCCGAATCCATGCCTGCGCCGGTCCCTGCCGAAGCCGAAACTGGCCCGGAAGACGACCCGACACCGCCGAATGTGCCGCGCATCGGTGGCAAGCCTGCGCTAAAGGTCGTCAAGTAACGCGTGTTAGGTTAGAATCGCGTTTCTTTGCCGGCTTAGCTCATCTGGTAGAGCAGTTGATTTGTAATCATCAGGTGGCGGGTTCGAGTCCTGCAGCCGGCACCAAACACCTATCCAAGGGCATCCTTGGAAGTCTTGAAACCCGTGATAGCATAAGGCTTCACGGGTTTTTTATTCCAGCGTTGTCCAGCGCTGCCCGTCTGAATCCGGGGGCATGTGGGGGCACCTCTGGGGGAATCTGGTCATTTGGTAAGTGCCCCCGAGAAAAATGCCCCCTCGGGTTGTAAGGTGCCCCATGCCATTGACCGACATCGCCGTTCGCAAAGCGACGCCCCGCGAAAAGCCGTACCGCCTTGCTGATGGGGGTGGCATGTACTTGGAGGTCGCGCCCTCGGGCGGGAAATACTGGCGGCTCAAGTATCGCTTCGCTGGCAAGGAAAAGCGGCTCGCACTGGGCGTCTATCCGGACGTTTCGTTGGCGGTTGCACGCGAGAAGCGCGACGACGCGCGGAAGAAGCTCGCGGCCGACATTGATCCAGGAGAAGCGAAGAAAGCCGAAAAGCGGGCGGTACGTCTGGCGGCGACCAATTCCTTCGAGGCAGTTGCACTTGGCTGGATGGATGAACTCAAGCCGTACGTTACGGCTGGGTCGATGGCGAAGACCAAGGCTCGCTTCGAAAAGGACGTTTTCCCTTGGATTGGCAAGCGACCGGTAGCGGAAATCGATGCTCCTGAGGTTCTGACGGTCCTTAAACGGATCGACAGCCGTGGTGCCCGGTTCACGGCTCACAAGGTCCGAGGTGAGATCAGCCGCGCATTCCGCTATGGAATCAAGGAAGGCTATTGCAAGTTTGACCCGGCTCGTGATTTGGTCAATGCCATCCCACCGGCGCAGACGACGCACTTCGCTTCGATTACCGAGCCCGCGAAGGTCGGCGCCATGCTTCGGGCATTTGATGGCTTTTCCGGCACTTTCCCTGTTCTGTGTGCGCTGAAGCTTGCGCCCATGTTGTTCACCCGGCCTGGCGAGTTGCGCAAGGCCGAATGGGCTCAGTTCGATCTCGACAAGGGTGAGTGGCGATACCTTGTCACGAAAACCAAGACCGAGCATTTGGTTCCGCTCGCATCGCAGGCCGTTCAGATTCTGCGTGAGCTTCACGCACTGACTGGCAACGGTCGTTACGTCTTTCCGGGAGCGCGCTCGGCTCAACGCCCTATGAGCGATGCCGCAGTCAATGCAGCCCTGCGTCGCTTGGGCTATGACACGCGGACAGAAATCACCGGCCACGGATTTCGGGCGATGGCACGTACGATTCTTCACGAGGAATTGGAGCAAAAGCCCGAAGTGATCGAGCATCAGCTTGCTCATGCCGTGCCCGACACGCTCGGCAAGGCATACAACCGCACGAAATTCATCAAGGAGCGGCGGACGATGATGCAAAAGTGGGCGGATTATCTGGACAAGCTAAAGGCTGGTGCGGAGCTTATTCCCATAAGCGCCATGGGCTGATTGCCGTCAGCGATGGCGTGCTGATCTGGAACAAAAAACCCGCCGCTGTTCGTCACTTGTGGCTACGGTAGCAAAGCTACCCGGTGCGCCCCATATCGACTCGCCTTGGGGCACTCGCACCATATGACGACGTGTATTTCTGTCCTTATACTCGGTGAAACTTACGACACTGACATAAGGCGTACAAGTGCAAGCTCGCATTCAGCTCCCGCCCGGCACCCTCATTGAGTATCACAGTTTCTGCAAGGCTATCGCTCAAGCGGCCTACCCTGTGAGAGATCAAGAGCCTGAAGGCATCGAGTGCATCGTCGGCAAGGTGGTCAAACACCAGATTCCCATGGCGCAGCCGGCGATCAATCAAAGCTGGCCGTCTCAGGCTGGGTTTGAGCCCGCGCTTCTCTCCCAAGATGGCCTGACGCTGGACCAATTGTTGGTCTCAGAGCAACACGGCACACGCGAGCACGTCGCGCTGGAATTGCCGTTTGCGGATGCTACGCATCCAGCAGTCGTCGAGTTTTCGCTGCCCTATCAATTGGATGACCGCGACCGGCGTGCACTGGAAGTTGTATTGCCCCAATTGCCCCTGCTGCGTTACCCGATGACAGAGGACGATGCGATTGCATTCATGGATGCCTACTTCCGATTGCCCAACCATCCAGCATGGGAGCCGGTTTTGATGACCGCAGCGTATGTCGAACAGCAGCGTGGGTTGCGCGAGCGGCATTTCGATAAAGTCTTGCAAGCTCTGCGTGAGGAGTTTGCCGCAGGCAGATTGGTAGCGTGTACGCAATCGGGTCTTCCGGTGAAAGCGATGACCCTTCGCTGTTACATTCCGCGCCAGTCAGCCATCGATTACCTTGATCGACACGGCTTGCTGCACTCCGACATGACGGCAGAGGATGAGCCTGGCGTCGTGCTGCCTAAAGACTCCTCGGAACCACAGGGTACCGACAAGTGCGAGCTCACCGATAAGCAGAGGAAGGAACTTGTTGCCTACCGGAAAGCTCTGGAAATTGCTGTCCCGAAAGTGAAGGCGCCGACCAAGCAAACGGCGGAAGAATTCAACGTTTCCGAGAGCTACGTTCGTCGCCTGCTCCGAGAGGACAAGGCGCAGTCCACGACCAGTATTTTCCCCGTCACCAAGCGGAAGTAGTTCCGGGGCGAGTTCCGCCCCGTTCCGGCCTGGGCGCCTTCGAGCCTTGCTGGACAAGGGCGGACATGCCTCTCCATACAGGGCTTGCCCGGAACTACGGTTCCGGCCGAATTCTTCATCACTCACGGCACACGCCGGACCTCGGTGAACGAGTACAAACACTTCGTTCACCATCACAGTGATGGAGAAGTTCCCATGTCAAACCAACAAGCCTCTGCCGTTTCGGGGCAATCCAGTTCCTTCTATCGTGGAGGTGGCAACGATGCCAACTCCATGTCTCGCCAGCTCGACAAGGCACTGCGCATCTTGCGCATGAAACAGGTTGTGGAGCGTACGGGCCTGTCGCGTGCGACCGTGTACGTGCTGATGGCGACCGACCCGACCTTCCCCCGCAAGATTCACCTCACGGCGCGGTCGGTCGGATTCCTCGAATTCGACGTGGACGCATGGATCGCCTCTCGCGCACAACTGTGCGCATCGGTGTAAGGAGGCCCGCCATGAGCAAAGCAAACAAGCGCATTTCCAACGCCTCAACCGATGCGTTCGCCGACATCTTCGGCAAACTGCCTGTCGCGCCTAAGCAGGCAAATGCCGAAGCCACCGCTGACGATCAGCGCCGTGAAGGAGGTGGCGCAGGCCAGCAGGAATTGCTCGAAGCCATCGGGTCGTGTCTCGAAGAGGTCATTGATGACCAGCGCTATCGCTTCCAACACTGGCTCGATGAGCATAAGGCTGAGGAGGCACTGCGCTATACGTTCATCGAGCCTCAGATACGTGCGTGCGTGGCGCTCCTTCAGGCCATCTTGGACCATGTGCGCAATCCCAGTGGCGATGGCCTAGTGGCGACCAAAAAGAAGCGCCGTTCCGGCGCGGCATCGTAAGGGGGCGGACATGGCAAAACTGAATTCCCCCGACGGCTCGAAGAGCGACGTCGAAACGCTCAAGAAGGCAATCCGCGGCCTTGAGTCGCCAAAGGCCAAGCGTGACCGTGAGCGCGTAGCGTTGTTCACCGAGGTGTATCCGGCCATCCGTGACCAGTTGAACGCGGGCGTTTCGAAGAGCGCGATGGTCAAGACGTTGGCCGAGCACGACGTGTCGATTACCAACTTGAAGTTCGATGAGCTGCTCGCCGCCGAGGCCAAACGCCGCGGCGAGCCGGTGCCAGGCAAGGGCGCCGATATGTCCACCCAGGTTGCGTCGGCTGGTGAGTCCGCGCAAGCGCCGGGTGAGAACGAGAAGGAAGGCAAATGATGAACGCTCCCGCCTACCACGGTGGCGGGGCATTTATGCCCCTGCCATCTGTCTCCCCTCAACAACCGGTCGGCTACGGCTACTACGCCCCGGCCGTACCCTGGCAATTTCCCGGTGCGCTTGAAGCGGTGGCAGCTTTGCCGCCGCGTTTGAACAAGGTTGTTTGGAACCTTCACAACCGTTACGGAGGGTCGTTCGACATCGCCTTGGGCGACATGCTGGGGACGCTCAGCTTCGCTTGCCAAGGCGCTGGAAATGGGTGCGATAGCAAGGGGGACCCTGTGCCTTTGGGCGTGATCATCCACGTCATTGGTGTCCCAGCAAGCGGCAAATCAGTGATGCTTCGCCGCCTCCTGCAGCCCGTCATGGAGGCCATGCAGGACTGGCCGCATCAGTGGGAATTCGATGATTCGACGCCGCAGGGCATCAAGCGCGTGTCACCGGTGCTTGGCTTCTGTGGGCATCATGAGGGTGACGCTTTCTTTGATACTGCATTCGGGCGTGACTTCGCCCTGCAGATTGACTTGGGTGATGGATTTGTTCCGGTGATCACGCGATCGAAAGGCCATATTGGTGAACGCAAGACCAAGGGCGTGACGCGCTTCACCACGGTTGTGCTCATCCAGCCGGATCGGTATGAGGACTGGTTGGAGATGCGTCGCAAGAAGGCGCTGGGATCAGGCTTTCTTCAGCGCGTTTGGATGGTTCGATCGTACGCGAAGGTTGATAAGAGCGCGATCGGTCGATACCCGCAAGCAGAGGGTGGTCTGGAGGACTGGGACATTCGCGTGTCCGAGCTGCTCGAACAGAGCAAGGCCAACGGCAACCTCGGTCTCGCCAATCTGTTCGCGATGGATGTGGCGATGGAGGCAAGCCATGCGCAGAACCAGGCGCAGTCCCGATATGACTTCATGGCCGAGCAGGGTCCGCTTGCACAAGCGCCGGCCGTGGCCGCTCGCTACCACGAGATCGTCAGCGTATTGGCCACGCTTTTTCAGCTCTACGAGGGTTCCGGCCGCGTCGTCACGCTAGACATGATGCGCAGCGCCATAGTCGTGGCGGACTATCTGGTTGGTCAGTGGTTGGGCGTCGTTTTCCCGCCCACGCCTACGCCTGTGCCGCAGGACGAACTGGACGCACATGTCCTTTTGCCGCCGATTCTCCAACTGTTCCGTGCAGCGGGCACAACGTGCATGCGTGAGTCGCAAATCGTGTCGTTGGCGAAGAACATGAAGTGGATGCCGCAGCGTACGAAGAAGGCGCTGATGGCGATTTACGCGTCAGGTCAACTCTTGCTGGTGCCACGCACGATCAACGGTCATAGCGTCGACGTGGTGGAGTTGCCCACCTCCCCCTCGTATCTGCCGTCGGGGATCTGATCCCCTCCGCACGCCCGTCCACCGTCCGGTGGCGGGCATTCCCTCCTGCACGCTGCGCAGCGCGACTGCGCAGCTTTGTGCCGGCACACTCGATGCCGCAACTCCATCATGAACCAACTGAACCTACCCAGCACCATCGATCAGCGTACCCTTTACGGGTGCGCCGCATTTGCTAACCGCTACCTGAATTTCGTCGTCGAACGCGACGGCGTCGCATTCCGCCAGGACGGCCCGAACATCGCCCTTCTGGCTTCGCTCGATCGTTTCGTATGGGCGGCATTGCAAACCGAGCTTGCACCATTCCGCCTCCGGGGGGAGATGTACTGGAAACGGATGCGTGAACGGGATACGGATGGCGAACTGCGTATTGTCCAGGTGCCCGCGTACGCGCCGACCGCCTTCCCGAATCCGTCGTTTCCGGGCTCGGATCGTCTGGTGACGCTTCTGGCATCCATCAAGGACTGGCTAATGTCGCACCCTGCGGCAAAAGACTTGCTCCTTCCGCCGCACCTACGGCTGCTGCTGGACGTGTTCTTTGATCACCCGATCAGCCCTAGCACAGAGCGTGATCCCAATGCGCTTGCAGAAGATACCGGTCGCAGTGTGGCGGAGGTCTGCAACGATTTCGTGGACCAATTCCGTCAGGCCATGCTGACCAAGAAGTTTTTGCGGCGGGAGTTGCACAACTGGTATTTTGGCAGCCGTGAGAACCTGATGAACCTGCACGCGTACCTGGATGATCTGTTCACCCGGCATCCCAGCCTGACCGTTCTGCATCTTCGGCTGCTGCATGCTTCGGCGCCTGTGGGGGACCCGCGCTATGACCTTCAGGCACTTCGTGATTGCCGTACAAAGCTCTTCGACCGCATGCGAAGGAACCCGGCGCTATTCGCGGCCAAGCCCGGGTACGTCTGGGCCATTCTGCCGTCACTGGACGGCCGGTACGACCTCCATTTGACGCTGCTGATCGACACGGACGCCCTGCGCAAGCTGCTTGATGACAAACGGGTGGAGGCGGAGCTGGCCGGTGCGGTTCTGAAGGACTATGCAGACATGGTCGGTGCGTACTGGGTGGAGGTGACCGGAGGACAGGGACGCTATTTCCGCAGCGACCGGGAGAGACTGTTGTATGGCCAGGATTGGGTGCATGGGGAAGTCCGCACCGATGACGCTGTGCTACGCGAAAAGCTCAAGGACGTGCTCGGCTTCTTGGCTGTGCGCCGTGCTCTGGTACGCTTGACCAGCGAGCCTGATGGCGAATATTTCGGCATGCGCGAGCGCAAATCGCGGGTTTCGCACTCGTCCGTCGAGGGCGGCAAAAATGCGGTACCGAACGGTGAAGGTGCATGGACGAATGTGCTGGAAATCAGTGTCCGAAACCCCTAACCCCTTGTCGGGGCAAGGTCGCTGATTTTGCCGGCTTCCGGGTGGGGTGGGTGTGCCGCCCTCGGTGGTGTCGGCTGTCGACGAGCAGTTACGCCCTCGGTTCCTGAAAATTTTGGGAGAAAAATTCGCAGAAAAATCGCAAGAAATTTGCAAAAAAATAATCGAGGCCTTGCTCGCGTGACGATGACGCCGTTGATCGGATTGTTCGTCACTGCCAAAAACAATCCGAGACCGTCTACGATCGGCGTGAGACGCCGTTCATGACCACGTGAAACGGCGTCTGCATCCCCCTCTGAATGCTGTCTAGCCTACGCCGGAGCGTGTCGATTGGTGACGTATCGTTCCTTGTCTTCAGTCGACATGTTCCGGATGCGAGCTGGCCCAAGGTGCCGTTCCGGTTTGCGATCGATGCCTTGGGCCTTCAGGCTTCGGTGATCGACACGTGCGGAGTGTCCCGCTTTCTCCAACGCTGCGTTCTGCAAATCGGCGCACGTTTTGCGCATGGCAATGACCTCGTCCCGCAACGCAAGCCGATTCTTTCCGCCGCTGCCCTTCCTGCGCCCACCGCGTTCAGGATGCTCTGCGTTGTAGCGGCTGAATGTCTGCTCAGGAGAGCGATTGATGCCGTCTGGCATTCTGTCCGAGAACATGACATGGACGTGGGTATTGGTGGCGTCTTCGAGGGACGCGTCCGGTGCGTGAACTGCGTACTCGTAGGGGCGAGTGCCAACTAATCCTTTGATCAAGTCATCGACCAGCGCTTTTTGCTGCTCGTTGGTCAACTCATTCGGCAGTGCTATTACGTGCTCGCGATAGACAGCGCCATTTTCCCGCTCGTGTTTGTCACCTGTCTTCCAGTACAGAGATGGTGTATCTCCGACCCACTCCGGCATGTTGCCATGCCCCTCGTCGATTAGGTCTTCTCGACGGCTATGTTTCCCTTTCCGAGTGATGTAGTCTGCGTGACCTGCTGCGGTTCCCTTCTTGCCGCTCTTGATCCGGTGGTGAAAGCTTGCCATGGTGTTACTACCCTTTCTCTAGCGTAAATAAAAACGCCAGCGAAGCTGTCTTCGCTGACGGCGAGAGGGGTGAGTAATCATTGAGCTTCTTGTGCTTGTGAATAGAAACGGTAAGTGCGCATCCTTAATACCTATCCCTACCTCTTCCATTCGAGGTACTCATCAAGCAAGCAGCAGATCAACTCTCCCCACATACCATGCAAGGAGAAGTAAAAAAATACTTGGTACAGTAAACAGACCGAAGAGACCGACTACCGGAACACGGCGATCTGGGCGAGCAGATCACGTTCTCTTGATGCGGGTCCTCGTTGAATCGCCCCGGCTTTCGAGGAGGCGGGTTTTAAGTGATACCGCTGCAATGGTCTCGCTGGCAAGCTGCCGCCAGTAGTTTGTCATAGCTTCGGCCGCCCGGATGTTCCCGATGGGCACCAAGTGACAGCTTCTGGGGTGGGGCAGTTTTCGATGCAATCCTGGGTTAGGATTCAGTGCAAATCAACGCTGTCACGTACAGATCATGGAAGCCAATACTCGAAAGCTGGAACGGATTTTCGACCAGACAATAACTTATCAGGTGCCACTGTTCCAGCGTCCTTACGTCTGGACTCAAGAAGCCAACTGGGATCCGCTTTGGGAAGATATCCAAGTCCTCCTCGACAAGCATCTACTCGGCGCGAAGGTGCATCCTCATTTTCTCGGTGCTGTCGTGCTGGAGCAACTGGCGAACCAGACGGGTTCCATCGAAAGCCGCCAGGTAATCGACGGTCAGCAACGATTCACAACGCTACAGTTGTTTTTGATCGCCGCGCGCGATCTGGCTACCAGCCACGGCAGCACTAAATATATCGAGCGCTTCACGGACCTAGTCGCGAACCGTCGCAGCAAAATCGACCATGATGATGAAGTCTTCAAGGTCTGGCCGACAAACAGCAACCGAGTCGCATTCCGCGTGGTTCATGAGGCTGGCTCACCCGCCAATATCGATAAAGCTGTGAAGTTGCGCGCTGAACTGAATGATGGGTCGAACAACATCATTGGTGGTTACAAGTTCTTTCATTCGCAGCTATCAAGTTGGCTGAGTGGGAGGCTGGATGATGACGAAAATACAGACGTGCTGTTGGAAAAAAAGATTGATGACCGATTTGACTCTCTTTGGCACGTTGTCAAGGATTACCTTCAGGTTGTCGTGATCGATCTGGATAAGAACGATGAGACACAAGTCATCTTCGAGACGCTTAACGCGAGAGGTGAGGACCTGCTGCCCGCCGATCTCATCAAGAATTTCCTCTTCCGGCGTGCGGCGTCTGATGGGGAGAACGTCGAAAAACTCTACGTTGACTATTGGCAACAGTTCGAGACCACTTGGTGGCGCAGTGAAGTGAAGCAGGGTCGGATTACCCGTCCCCGTGTTGATGTCTTCATCAACCACTACCTTGCGATGATGACCCGTGACGAAGTCAGGTCGTCACATCTGTTCAACGCCTTCAAAGCCTTTGCGGACCAATCCGAATCAATTGACGGCTCTCTGCTCGTCGTACCGAAAACTGCGGCGGAGCACATTGCACAGCTTTCCCGTTATGCGGAGGTCTTCAAGACCTTTTTCGAACCAGAGAAGCACAGGCGGCTAGCGACGTTCTTGATACGGTTGGAAGCTGTCGATACAACCACGGTGTTCCCGTTTTTGCTGTACGCACATGGTGAGCTGGTGCCGGAAAATACAGGTGAATTCGACAAGATCTTGGTGCTCGTAGAGTCGTATCTCATACGGCGCATGGTCTGCAATCTGACCGGTAAGAACTACAATCGCTACTTCGTGGATCTGATTCGGGTGCTGGACAAGAAAGGAACGCTCACCGCTGATGCGCTTGCTGAGCACATGGGGAAAAGCGCGGCGGACAGCACCCGGTACCCAGATGACAAATCCTTTCATGCAGCAATCGCAGGCTTACCACTGTACGGTCGGTTGGCGCAGTACAAGGTGCGGGCCATTCTGGAGGCGCTCGACGCGTTTGCGCACACGTCCAAGAGTGAAGTGCAGCCACTGCCTTCCGGCTTGACCATTGAGCACGTGATGCCCCAGACATGGAAGACACATTGGCCGCTTCTTGATCAAGACAAGATCGATCCTGAGACGGGGAAACTTGATCCCCTCTCGGAGCAAAAGGCCATCCACCGAAGGGAACGGTTGATCAATACCTTGGGCAATCTAACCCTTATCACCGGCAGCTTGAATCCATCGTTGTCGAACTCACCTTGGACAACGAAGCGCCCCGAACTACTGAAATTCAGCAAACTCAATCTGACCCAGTATTTCCATGGCGACCATGCGGGGAACTGGGGTGAAGATGCAATCGAGAAGCGAACGGCCCACCTCTACGATCAACTCGTCCAGATTTGGCCGGCACTTCCCTCTGCGGCATGCTGAGTGCCTGTAGTTCCGCTCAACTTCGTCCGTCAGTTGATCATGACGCTCGTCCACTGACGGACGGCCATTTCCGTTGTCATCGGTGTCCAGGTCATTCCTCCTGCATTTCTTCTTGCTGTGGAGAGCCATGAGCCCGGAAAGTACAATGTCCATTGACTGCCGTTCAATGGGATAGATGTGCAAAAAGGGGATCACTGGTTGTTCGTCACGCTGTGTGTGACGGTCTTGGCTTCACTTCCGGCGCATGCGCGCAGGAACAAAGGGGGCATAGAGGATGCCGCAGGCGCCTATGTCGCCGTCGCCCCGATTGAACGGGCACGGCCCAGTCCCGGACTGACTCCTGGTGCCGTTGATCCGCGCGTGACGCAGGCCAACATCCGGGAGACGATCTGCGTGCGCGGCTACACCAAGACAGTGCGCCCGCCACAGCGATTCACGCGTGACCTCAAGGCGCGACAGATCCGGCAGTACGGCTATGCCGACAAGCGACTGCGTGACTATGAAGAGGACCATCTCGTTGCGCTGGAGATTGGTGGCTCGCCGGATAGCTCAAAGAATCTCTGGCCGCAGCCTCGGCACGTGATCGGCAACTGGGGCAGCCAGGCTAAGGACAAGCTGGAGAACCGTTTGCACACGTTGGTGTGTCACCGCAAGATTTCCTTGGCGCAGGCCCAGTGGGAGATGGCGCACAACTGGATCGCAGCCTACAAACGCTATGTTGGCACCAAGGCGCCGGCTTATCGCTAGACGTCATCACCCGATTGATGGACCGACAATCGCATGACGACTTCGCTAGTTTCCATGCACACTGACAATTATCGTCTGACGGATGCTGCCGCTGGCCACACGTAGGCGCTCACGAATTGAGCAGGGGAAGGAATGGCAACGGCACGTGCTGGTACGAGAGAAGAGGCGCTGTTGCTGCTGACGACGGGTGGAATCGAGGTCGTCGAACTGGACTACGAAGCTGGCTGGCAAGACGCCATCGAGCTGGGCCGCATGGGGCAGAAGGTCGGGGTTCGCGTGGAGTTTCGCGGCCAGGAAAACATCGCCGTGCACTCGCTGATTGCGCTGGTGGTCGGGCTATCACGCCTCAAGCTAACGTTTCGTCAGCGCAATCTGTATTGTCTGTTTGATCTAGACGCCTTGCCGGCAGGCGAGCTGGTGAAACTAGAAGCCAAGGCTGCCGTCCTAGGGGACTACATCCTTGCAGGCCACCTGTTGCGCGATGTGGATGGTCGCTGGAGGGAGTAGTTCTCCCTCAATATCGACGGTGCCCCAGTCCCGCATAATGCGTTCGGAATATTTCTACTGCACTGGGACATAGCGCTACCCAAGCAGATCGCCCTGTGTGAGCGCCGTAGTTGTTGCCAGTTAAGTGGCGCCGGGAGTTCAGCGATGCGGGAGCAGTTCACTCGGATGGAAACGATGCTCCCAACTTTCCAGGCTCCCTGCAAGACGGGTTCACCGAGCGCTTACGCCTAGACGGTCTCCATGCTGTCGAAGCCGTTCGGCTTCACTTCGATAACGCGCTACAACCCCGCCTCTGCCAGCAACTCCGACGGTTTGCAGTCGAGTGCCTGTGCAATTCGCAGCACGTTGAGCAGCGTCACATTGCGCTCGCCGCGTTCGATCTTGCCCATATGGGAGCGATCGATTTCGGCGCGGTCGGCAAGGGCCTCCTGCGAGAGCAGGGCTGCCTTGCGCCGCGCACGTACGGCTGCACCGAGCAGCGCGAGCTGACCGTCCTTGTCTGTTTTGAATGACACCCTTGGCATGCCGCAATCGTCACGTTATGATTGCTTTACAGCCACGGTATTTACGACCCATTTTTCCTTGGGAAGTGCCCTCCTTTGGCGTCGTTTCCAACCACCACACACTCTCTAAATCTGTCGCCGACCCACATGAAAACAGCCCTGGCACATAAGAAGATCCGTTTCCTGACCCTTCCCAGCGCACTGGCCATGTCGGCCGCGCTTGCCCTGGCGGCATGCGGCGGCGGAGATGGCAGCAGCACATCTACGGCGGGCAGTGGCACATCTTCCGGGCCGGCGCCGCAGGACACGGTCAGCCAGTCTTCCGCCGCGCTTGTCGCGCAGATGGGCGCTACCGCCGTGCCAGGCACGACTGCAACCGCACAGGCGTTCGATCTCACCGCCGATATCGGTGACACGTGGCGCCTGCTGCTGAACCAGAACGGCACATTCACGATCAAGGTGCTGTCCACCCAGTACAACCTGACGGACACCTCGGGCACGTTCACGCAATCGACCAGCGGCAATATCGTCACGTACACCGGGGCGAATAGCAGCTTCACGCTCAAGCTCGACACACGCACCCAGACCATTTCCGGCACCGTCACGCTGGGTTCGCATACGTCGGGCGTGGCGGGCTCGGGCTACACCGTGCCGGCCGATACCACCAAGCTCGCGGGCGACTACTTCTACATTGGCGCTACCCGCAACGCGAGCAATGGTGGCTCGCCGTCGTTTGTGGGCGGCACGTTTCGCATCGCAGCCAACGGTACCGACATGACGTTGTGCGACAGCGGCCTGATCAACGCATCGGGCTCGTGCGACGCGGTGGCAGGCAGCAACTCACCCGGTCAGTTCGCTCTCAAACTGGTGAAGAACACCACGGACGGCCTGACGCATGTCCAACTGGCGGGTTCGGATTTCGGCCTGCTGAGCTTCCAGGCTGGCGATCGCGGCCCGGTTCTGCAGATCGACCGCTTCGGCTACAACCAGGCCACGCCACCCGTGCTGCGCACCGGTGCGGTGTTTGCGGCCAAGCAGCAGGTGCTCGCCGGGGCGGAGGCCAACGGCACGTGGGAATGCATGGATCGCGGCACGCTGATCGGCACTGCCACGTTCAACGGTACGACCGTGCAGACTGCGGACACCACTGGGCAGCCGACGGCGGAAACGCTGTACTACAACAAGATCAGCACGAATACCGGGCTGGTGGCTGTCAACGGGGCTGCAACGTCGGTGGTGAATGGTCAAGCCGCCAGCGCGGGGGTGATCGTTCTGCCGCTATCGTCCAGCCTGCTCGTGGTCGAGCGTGATGCGGCGCAATCGGTGGCGGTCTGTCACCTGAAGGGCTGATCGCCTGAGCCGCCTCACTCGGCGGTAACCGAAACGCTCATGGTGCCGCGGGTGCCATGAGCGTTTTTTTTCATTGGGCGCGCCGTGCACGGCGACCAACATCAATTTCGCAGATAACGAGCGTAGGCTGCGCGGACGCCTGGGCTGACAGTAAGGATGGCCTCGCAGAGGCTGGGGAATTGCTCGAGCAACGCGAGCAGCGAATGGCAATCGGGCTCTGCAAGAAAACCGTCCTGCCGGCAGTCGACGACGCATTGGCTGGGGCCATCCCAGATCAGGATCTGCGGATACACCAGCGCGATGAAGACCTCGCCGATGTCGGCATTGCTGTCGCCCTTGAAGGGCTCGGGGATGGCGTCCTGAAAGAACCGCAGCGGTGTTTTCCGGAGGGCGTTCACGATAGCGGCGAACCAGCTGTGGTCATGAGAAGCGGCACTGTGTTTGCTCAGCGGGGGAGGGGGAACCGCACCATCGGCTGCAGATCGCGGCGGATGGTCCGGTTCTCCCAGGCACAGCGTTACTGTGCCGCCAGCACGTTGCCCTGCTTGTCGACCAAGGCGACCTTGACGATCTGCGCGGTGACGATCTTTTGCGCGGTGTCGGCGTTCTGGTAGTAGCCGTACACCGTGAGCTTGACCGCATCGTAACGGGCACGCTGAGCCTCGATAGAGCGCGCGGTGGCTTCACTGTCGACGCCCAGGTAGCGGAAGGCGTCGCCGTTGCTGAAGCCGAGTTTGTACTCACCGTTGTCGAAGAAGTAGCGGTAGGCGCCGGTCTCCCATAGCGAGTTGTCCAGCGGGAAGCCCTTCTGCGCAAAGCTGTATTTCCCGATGGGATTGGGGATCGTCATCTTGAAATAGCGGCGTGACTTGGCAGCGGCGATGTCGGCATCGATCTTGGGTGTGAGTGCGGCGAGCAGGTCGTGCTTGCGGAACTCGTCGGTCGCGCGGGCGTAGTCCTTGGAGACGCTGTTGGCGACTTGCGCATAGTCGGGCGGCATGCCAGTGAGCGCTAGGTACGCGTACATGAGCTGGTTGCCGCTATCGAGCGTGATGTAGCTGCCGTCGGGCGTGGCCTTGTCAGCCTTCGGCAACGCTTCGCGCGCAGCGGCTGTTTGCGCGTCACGCACGGCCTGCGGCGAGGTGGCCTGGGCCAGATTGGGCGTGGTCGGGGCGGCGGTCTGGGCCTTGGTGGCATCGGTTGCCTTGCCGCCACAGGCGGCCACGGTCAGGCCGCCGGAGAGTGTAAACAACAGCGCGCAGGCGCGGGCAATGTGGCGGGTGGAGCGGATCGTCAGCATGGTGAATTCCGGGAGTCGGTTGGCAGGGATGCGTAAAACGTCGGGGGAAGGGGGGATCAGCCGCGCTTGGCGAAGAACTTCAGCACACCGGTGGCCGCGAAATACAGGCTCACCGCGCAGCCGAGATAGCCGCCTGCACCAATCGAGATCGCACGCATGACCTCGCGCGTCATGGCACCGACGACGTTGGCCGCGCCGCTGCCGCCAAAAGCCATGGCCGCGCCCTGCGCCTGCGACAGGCTGCTGCTGATGCCCGAGTAGAAGGCAACGCCAATCCCGAGCAGGAACAGCAGCGGCAGGCAGTTGGCCAGCTGCGCGCGCGCGTCGCGCACGAAGTACGAGGCAGCGGGGCCCGCCAGCGCCACGATGCCCAGCACGCCGTACATGCCGGCGCTGCCGCCGTTGCCGCTGAGCGCCGCCATGGCATCGCCAGAAGCATTGAGCACGCCCAGCAGTTTCCACAGGCTCATGCCCATCTTCATGCCCGGCGTCAGTTGCACCGA
Source organism: Ralstonia sp. 110700041-2 (assembly GCF_056280165.1). NCBI lineage: Bacteria > Pseudomonadati > Pseudomonadota > Betaproteobacteria > Burkholderiales > Burkholderiaceae > Ralstonia > Ralstonia sp. 110700041-2. Next base: position 135,036 of record NZ_JBSFAI010000016.1, read on the forward strand.
TACCGTGTTCAGCGCAAACCAGGCCACCGCCAGCAGGCCGGTCCCCACCAGCGTGCCCGTGCCCACCCGCGCCGCCAGTTGGCCGCCACGGGCCTTGACCGCCGCCACGGCTTCGTCGGCTTTCTCCCGTGCGAGCTGGGCGTCTGGTACCGCAAGCAGCGTGGTGAGCGCGCCGCCTTCGTCAAACTGCGCATCGACCGTCATGTTCACGGCAGGCGCTTCATTCGAGCGCCAGATGCCTTCAAGCGTGAACGGATACTGACGGCCGTTGACGATGACCAGGCCAGGGCCGGTGCGCGTATCGCGCAGGATCTTTCCGCGTTGCTGCATGGTGTGTTCTTCCTGTTGGATGTTGCCGTGAAGTGGTGTTTCCACAGGCGTTGCGCATCGCGCGGTCGTGCTGTGGATACTCTCTATTCGCAGCGACGATGCGAAACCGGAAGACAATTTTTTGAGGCAGGCCGCCGCGCGGGGGCGCACGGGAATATGCTCTGCACCGGCGTGTGCCGGGCCGAGGTGTGAAACCGAGGAAACGGCTGGCTGGGCGGTTACGGGCTCTTGCGGGTGGCAGCGCTGAACATGTTCATCAGCGATTCGGGCGTGACTTGCCCGGTTTCCGCCTGCACCTGGAAGAGATTGAGCCGCGCGGGCATGTAGCCCTGCGCGGCGGCGGCCTCGTAATAGCGGCGCGCACGCGCCACGTCACGCGTGGTGCCATGCCCGAGGTAGAACATTTCGCCCAATGCGTTGAGCGCGTAGGGCATGTCCTGCGCGGCTGCCAGGCGGAACCAGCGCAGCGCGATGGTGCTGCTGCGCGTGACCCGCGTCCCCGCGCCAAAGCCCTCGCGGTAGGCCACGCCCAGCACCGAGGCTGCCACTACATTGCCTCCGCGCGCTTGGCGTTCCAGGCGGGGCAGGTCGTCGCGGTTGACGCCCTTGGCTTCACGCTCGATCTGCTGGGCCAGCATCATCTGCTCGTCCTGGCCTGCGGTCTGGAACCATTGCAGCAGGGGCTTGCCATCGGCGGTGCTGAGGGGCGTTGCGTCGCTGGATGCAGGCGCGGCGCCGCGAGCGGGTGTGCCGTCCACATTGCGTCCTGGGCGCGCGAGCATCAGGCTGGCCTGGGTGTTGGGGGCCGGTACGAGTGCGAAGTCACCGACCAGCGAGGTGGCGATCCACGGCCGTTGCTCGTCGTGCGTGCTGGCGCGTACTTCGGTCATGACGCGCTTCATGACGTCTTCGATGGACATGCCGGGGCGCGTGAGCCAGTTCGACAGCGCCTGCGCGAATGGACCGTTGGCACCGCGTCCGTCCAGTGCGCGCTCGCCGGGTTGCGTGGCGTAAGCCACCAGCATGCCGTTGGCGGGCTTCTGCGCGACAAAACCGGCTGGCGCGCCGGCACCGCGATAGGCACCGCTGAAGCCGCCCTCATCGGGGTCGTTGCGGCAGGCGTCGAGCATGACCAGCGACAGATACGCACCGCTGTCCTTCAGGCGTGCGATCAGGTAATCGACCGGCATGGCCGTTTGTGACAGCGCATCGGGGCGATCCAGTGGCGCGCCGACCGGAATCAAATAGTTGCGCCCCCGGATCTGCATGCCATGGCCGGCGTAGTAGAACGCGGCGGCACCGCCGGCCTTCATGTGCTCTGCCAGGCGGCCGAGCGCCTGGTACAGCGTGTCGCGATCGGCATTGACGAGCAGTTCGGTGGCGTAGCCGGCCTGCTTCAGGCGTGCGGCAATCAGGCGGGCATCGGTCTCGGCGTTGCGCAGCGCGTACTGGCCGGGATAGCGCGTGTTGCCGATCACCACCGCAAACTTGGGCGCGCTGCGGTAGTCGATCGATTCGGCCCGCGTGGATGCGGAGGTGACCGGCGCGGGTGTGCCGGAAGCCGCGGGTGCGGCTCCGGAACACAGAAGCCAGGTTGCGATGGCCGTGGCGGCAAGCCGCATGCCGTTGCCCGAGCGTGTGTACGGTCTGCTCATGGCCGGGGTCTGGTGATGCGCGCGTCGACCACGACGCCCGTTGCCTTGAGCCTGTCGAGCGCCTGCTGCGCATCACCTTCACGCATGACGATCCAGATCATGCCTTGCTCATCGGGGCCGCGAACGATCTCGAGCTTGAGTGTTGCCAGCGTCTTGCGCAGCTCGCCCAGTGTCACGCCATCGGCAAACACGGCCTGGATGAGTGGGCCGGTGGTGGCGGAGTTGCCGTCCGAGCCTCGGAAGACCGGCGCATTGGCATCGGTGTTCAACTGCTCCAGGCGCAGGGTCTGCACGCCGGCCAGCAATGCCAGCGCCACAATCGACGCAAACGCCCAGGCACCGGCTGCCGGCCGTTGCCACCAATCCATCATGCGCTGCCACCAGGGCTGTGCGGGAGTGCGCTGCCGGTTCTTGGCAGTCTGCAGCCTGGGCAGCGCATCAAACGGCACCAGCGGTTCGGTGTGTGCCGCGGCGCGGGCATGCACGGCCGCACGGCTGTGCTCGACGAGCACGCGATCCGCATGGGCGGCCTCGGCCAGTTCGGGATGCGCGGCAATCATGTTGGCCATCCAGGCTTGCTCTGCGGCGTCGAGCTTGCCGCAGGCGAACAGGAACGATTGCGCTTCAAAGCGCGCCAGGTCTTCGCTGTTCATTTGGTTTTCTCCTTGCGCATACCCAGTTTGCGGCCCAGGCACGCGCGCATGCGGTCGGCCGCCTCGCGCACCCAGCCCCGCACCTGCTCGCCGTTGAGCAGCTTGCCCTCGGGCATGTGGGCCTGCAGCACTGTCTTCATGCCTTCGTAGGTCAGGTCTTCATCGAGCGCAAGCTCCATCGCCAACCGGTAGTTCGGGCTGCGGCCGGACGGCAGCGTTTCCAGGCACGCCTGCGCCGCTGCAACGACCTGCTGCTGGTACACCGCATCGCTGACGTCGTCGCGCGGCAGCACCGGACACATCAGGCCGTTGAGCACGTTGCTAGGGCGCTCTTCATCGGCCGGGGTGTCGTCGGCCTCAGTGGTGTGGCTGCCACCGAGGCCGCCGTTTCGTAGGGCATCGCGAACACGCACTTCCTTGTAGTGCTTGCGCAGTTCAGTGAGCGTGCAGTGCCGCGTGATGTGCTGCACCCAGGTCTTGACCGAGCTGCGATCCGGGTCGTACTTGTGCGCGGCATTCAGGATTTGCAGCCAGGTTTCCTGCACTGCCGCGATGGCGATTTCCTGGTTGAACTTCGCTGCCTGCAGGGCGCACAGGTCGATGGTCTTGTGGATCCGGTGATAGAACTCCCGTTGCGCTCGTTCAGCGGCGCGGCTATTTGCGCCGAGTTCGCCGAACTTGCGCAGCAGGTGCGTCAGCTCTTGGTTTTCGAGGTCGTCGCGAATCATTCCCGAGGTTCTCAGCGTGGTGTCCGGTCAGGCCAGGGCTGCTGGCGGAGGTGCATGGCGCGTTTGCTCAGTTCAAGGTGGGGCTTGCCTCGCCAGCAGCCCGCACGCCCTGCATGGCGTCCGCAAACATCATGACTGCGCGCATGATCGCCCGCACGGCGCGCGACAAGTGGCGCTCCCACGCGGCCTGGTCATCGAACAGCAACTCGACGGAGAACCACACCGAGCCACCCAGCGTATGCGCCTTGACCAGCTTCATGCGGCGGTTGACCTCGTCGAGTGCCGCCAGTACCTGTTGCCGCTCGCGTTCGGAGTCGATGTCCCAGACGCTGGGCAGGAGCAGCTTGGCGAAGTCCGGGTCGTGGTCGTCAAAGCACAGTGCGTAGGTCATGCCTTCACGCTTGAAGCGGATGTCGCCGTCTTCATCGCGTTCGGCCGGATAACCCTCGGCGCGCAGGTAGTCGAGCAGGTGACTGACGTGGTCTTGCATAATTTTCTCCTGGGTGAACGAATGCTTGCCGGCTACCGTGGCGCGGTCGATGCGCCACGGGGTTGGCAGATACCCTTCATTCGTTGCGAGGGGAGGAAACCGGAAGAAAATTTTGGGGGCTCCGTGGGGTTGCGCGGTGGAACAATTGCGCTCTGCAGCGCCTGCGCGGCACTAGCGCAGGTGCGTTGTCTGCCTGACTAGCGCGCAGAAGCTGTCGGCACGCCCGTCGATGATGGCGCCGCTCGGCAGCCGGTTCGTCCGGGCATGTGCACGGCCGATCGCGTCTGCCAGTGCGGTATCGCCATCCACGGCGTAGGCAAACACTGCCAGTCCGGTGGCGGCGGCGTCTTCCAGCAACATGGGGTTGGCATCCATGGTCTTGGCATCCACATGCACGCCCACGGGCTTGCCCAGTTCGGCCACCACGTCCAGCATCCAGGCGCGCGTCAGGCGCGGCGAGCTTGCGTGTTGCGCGACCAGGCGTGTCCAGCGGTTGGAGGCGGCAGCCTCGGCGTTGCGCCCGTCGAAGACGATCAAGCCAAGATAGCCCTGGCGGTCCGCGCCGCGCGCGCAACGCAGCGGCGTGCGCAGGCCGGAGGTCAGGAACCAGTTGCCGTGCGGGATGGCCTGGTGCAATTGCGCGACCAGGGCCTGTATCGGCTGGCAGTTGCCGACCACCTCCTTGATCTCGGCATTGAAGGTCTTGTCCGGATAGGCGGCGGCAATCGCGGCGGCATCGGATAGCAAAGGCGGGGCCTCATTGGTGGCGCGGCCGCGTAGCGTCATGCGGGCGCGCTGCCAATCGGCAGTGGTCAGCTTGGCCACCGGCAGCGAGCCGCCGGTCAGCACGGCGCGGCCCGTGGTCAGGTCGTGGTGCAGCACCCACGTACCGTCGGCCAGTTGCTGCATGTCGATCTCCACGCCATCCCAGTCGCCGGCGTAGGCGCTGCGCAGCGCGCTGGCGGAGTTCTCGGGCGCATCGGCCGAACCCCGGTGGGCGTGGATCTTCATCCCCAGGCACTCGGCCAGCGCCGGTGCAGCGGGCAGGGCGCACGCCAGCGCAGCGCCCAGTGCCACGCATGCGCGCGCGAGATCAGGAGCCCGCAGGGTGATAGCCATAGGAAAGCCCTTGCAAGACGCGGGTGCGAATGGATTCGTTGATCGGGTAGCCGTAGCCTTGCCCCACTGCCACCACGTGCGCAATGTTGGTGAGCACGCTGCGGCTGGTGCTTGCGGATGCGCCGTCTGCGCCGCTCGCGTTGTTCATGCCGCGCGCCCATTGCAGCATCTGCGTGAACAGGGGGCTGCGCGTGACGGCGTTGTCGGTATAGGACAGCGACACCCACACGCCGCACAGCGTGGCCAGCAGCACACCGGTGGCGATCAGTGCGGCGCCGCGCGTGAGCTTGCCGTCGGCTGGTGCCCGCAGCAGCAACAGCGTCTTGGCCAGCAGGTAGAGCAGCTTGGAGAAGTGCCCGATGGCACCCAGCAGCGAGAAGAAGAGCGCGATGGCCGGAACGACGGCGGCGCGCGTGGCGTCGATCCCGGCTTGCGCATACTTGCCGCCATTCGCGAAGTCGCTTGCCGAGGCCTCGTACTTGAACAGCTCCTGACGCACCTTGCCATCGACGAAGGCGTCGTACACCGGCGTGAATTCGGCGGGCGAACCGTAGGAAGTCGCGATGCGGATCTGCGGCGGCAGCTTGAGCGTCTGGCGCAGTTCCTGCTGCACGCCGGGGCGGGCAACAAAGGCTTCGTACGACAGGCCGGGCGGGATATGGTCATTGCCCACCTTGACGCTGCGCGCGCTGGCCGACATCTGCTGGCGGTAGCGCTGTTCAACCGCCGCGCGGAACGTCGCTTCGTCTGCCGGATTCCAGTCCGCAGGCACCGGCACGCTGCGCCGCACGTGCTTGACGACAGCGCCGCGCGCCCGGGTCGGTACGGTGGAGGGCTGCCACCCGCGCCGCGCAAGCTGGTTGCGGTAATCGTTCCAGGCGCGATCCTGCTGGTTGCGCAATCCTTCGTCCGAGGCGGTCGGGATGCGGGCGTACTGGCGCCATTTGTCGCCCAGCGCCGTCATCGCATCCTGGTAATCCTTGTAGTAGGCCTGCGGCGGTTCGGACCGGCGCACGGCCGTGCGGATGAGCGCTTCCTTCACCGTGCGGGTCTTCTCGTCGAGCCGGTCGACCGATACCGCCAGAAAGGGGAACAGCGCGAGGAATGCCTTGCCTTCGGGGCGCGCGAACAGCGCATCGTCTTCCACCAGCCCATCGAGCTTCAGCCGGCCCTGCACCAAAGAGCGCTGCAGCAGTACGGAGTTGACGGCAATGCGCCGGAACTCCGCATCGCGCGTGAAGACGATGCCGTCAACCAGCGTCTTGATGGCGAAGTAGACCACCAGCACGGTCACTCCAAAGCACACCGCGATGACCTTGTAGCTTGGCTTGCCGGCACCCTTCTTGGCGCGGTGCGTCAGCATTAGTTGAAGCACCACCAGCGCTGCTGCAATGCCCGACAGCGTGCGGCCGTAGAACTCGATGCGGTGCACATCGTCGATGCTGGTATCGCCGCCGACCACATCGAGCAGGCGCGCATTGAACCCCAGCTCGAAGGTCAGGTAGAGCAGCGTCAGGCAGATCAGGACAAGGCCCTGCCTGAGCAGGACGGATCGCGTGGAGGGGCTGCCGGCGGCGGTGCCGGTCACCTGCTGAGAAGCGGAAAGGGTATTCATTTGAGCAGGTCGACACGCACCGGTTTGATTTCCTCGGCGGGGAAGGACATGGACGCCGGGCCGCGTGCGATGGGAGGCGTGCCACCAGTTGTGCTGGCATTGGTGCTGCCGCGCTTGCGATGGCTGGTGCTGACAGTGCTGGTCGTGGTGGTTGGCGGGCTGGACGGCGCGCTTGTGGTCGGGGCGCTGGCGCCTGCGGTGGTTTGCGGGAGCCCGGGAACATAGCGGTTGCCGTCGCCGGTGGGGGCGTTGCCGGTGCTGCCTTCAGGTGCGCGCAATGAAGCATCGGCAAACGGCTTGGCGTTCAGGTCGGTTCCTGGCGGTACCGGCACCGCAGATTGCAGCATGCGGCTGTCGGCATAGGTGTAGCGCACAAGGCGGCCATAGCCAGGCATGTCAAAGGTCAGCGCGTTGTTCTTGGTGTCGAGGTTGGCGCGCGGGCGGTCTTTGCAATTGCCGAATTCCCAGTGCAGCACGTCGCTGCCCTGCACGGCCAGCAGCACGTACTTGTAGGGGCAGTTGCGCTCCTGCGTCTCGATGGTCACCACGGTGCGGTCGCCGATGTTGTCCACGCGCGCCACCTTGGCGGTGACGGCGTTCTGCAGCGGGATCACGCGCATGTAGCGCGCCAGCTTGAGTGAATAACGGCCGCTGTCCTTGCGCAGCGTGCCGTCCGAGCCGTCCTGCAGGTGGAATGTGTCCACCACCGTGCCGAACAGCTCGGTGGTATCCACCCCGAACTGCATGCCGCCATGTCCGTTGGGGTTGACGGCGCAACCGGTCAGTAGCGCCGTCGCACCAAGCGTCATGCACAGATGGCGCACCGAGAGGCGAGCGCTGGCGGGAAACAGGGCACTCATCGTAGCGCCACGTGGGGCGGTTGCCTTAATCATGCGACGGACATCACAGGGAAGCTGGCTTGCGCTGATGTTGCTGGGGGTATGCGTTGTCATCAATCACTGCAATAGTCCACAAACGGCTCTGGGCCTTTTAGGGAGAGAATCAGATTGTCTTTCTGCTTCTTGCGAAAGCATTCAGTGTTCTTTTCCGCATACCGGTCTATCTGCCTTTGCTTATCGTCTTGCGCTTTCTTCCAGGTCGGGTAGCTGTCAGTCTTTACGCCAAGCTCAACAAGGTAGGCGGCCAGCGCCTCGTTGCCGGTATCCTTGGCTAACGCATAGAGGTTAGGGGGCGGGCTGGTGAGGGCTGGGCGGTAGATGATGGAGGACAGAACCGGGTCGTTCAAATCGACGCCGTGTTTCTGGAACAGTTTCAGTTGCTCTTTTGCTTTGGGGAAATTTTCCCGCACTACGGCGAAAGGCAAGCTGGCTATATCGGTGGAATTTTTCCGGGTGACAGGCATCTCTCCCTGGAGGAATAGCTCCACCACGCGCAAGTCTCCAGTCTTGGAGGCTTCCCAAAATTTGGAGAAGTTCCACTCCACACCGATATTCTTAAGCTCCACGCGAGGGTCCTCACTCTTTCCGTTCTTGATGTCGGTCAGGGTGGTATTCATTGCCACCAATGACTTCTGGATCTCGGCCGCCCACGGGAAATTGGCTGCAACCAGGCCTCCCTGCTCGGCGTGGCGGGCACTGGCAATGGCTCCTACACTGAACGCTGCCGCGCACACCCCTGAGCAAAGCACCATGCTGGAATGCAATTGCGCGCCCCTCGGAACGCCCACCAGCTTCATGATCAGCAGCGCGAAAAACACAAGCACTGCCAGCACGGCCACATAGCCGATATAGGGAAAGTAGGGGCGCAGGAAATCCAGGGCAGGGATGAGGACGGCGGTGAAAATCGTCATCACCGCGTTGATCGGGCCAATATGATCTGTGACCCACTTCCCTCTTTCTACATACGCCTCTGTTTTCATGGGTGTCTTGGCATCCATTAAGGTGGATAGCACGGTGTTTCGCGCTATCCAAATCTGGCGAAACCCCGCATTGATCAGGGCTTCCGGAACATCTCAGGCAACGACGCCGTGGCGGGCGTCATCCTTTATTGGCGGTTCACGACCTGGCGCATGATTTCCATCCAGCGGGCGTGTTCCTTCGGCGGCATGACGATGCGCCACTTCGGATAATCGATGTCGCGCACAACGATGAACATGCCGCTGCGCTGAGCTGCCGCTGCACCTGCGCTGATGTTGGCAACGGCACCTTGGAATCCGCCCCCGACGACGGCCCCGGCCGTCTCGTGAGTCGTCTCCCACTCGCGGATGTCATCGAAGCTATACGCCTTGCGCCGCGGCCCTTCGATCAGTGCAATCTGGCGCGTCGCCGGGTTGAGCGCGATACCCGACGCCGATTCCACACCCGAGGCGAACAGATAACCCGCACCATCGGCCAGCCCGATCATTTCGCGCAGTCGTTTCTCTGCCGACGATTTTTGGCTCTTGCTCCAGCGAAACATCACAATGATCGGCGCGGCTGCAACGAGCAAGACAATCAATCCGACCATGGTGTATTTGCCCGTGATCAGCGCCAACACGCCGACAATGCCGACAAAAAATGCCCAAAGTCCGGACAGAATCCACATCAACTTCATCAGAGCACGCATGTCATTGCCTCTATTGTTTTGGGGAGTGAGAAAAAGGGATGTCGTGTATCGCGGATGCAGCGCCAAGGCGGCGCGGTGCCGCCTTGGCGGGTATTGACTTATTGCACCCAAGCTCCGACGTAGCCCCGGCTGCTATCGCTGGGGTTGATGGCATGCTCGACGACGACGAATTTCGTCAGACCGCCTGCCGTGACGAAGCGATAGGCCTGGAACCACGGGTTGCCCGGCAAGCCAACTGCAGAGGCGGGCGCTCCCGAGAGCAGCGCCGAGACCTTATCCGCCGTCAGCGTGATGGGCGCTTGGCCGGCAACGCTGATGGTGGCGTTGCCGGAGGCATCCACCGCAATGCTTGAATGCACCGTCAGGGGCGTTGTGGCCGATACGCCATCACGGCGGCAGTCTTCCCAGTATTGCGAGAAGGTGACGCCCGCCAGATCGGTGGCCGAGGTCACCTTGGTTGCGGTCTGCGCGATCACCACGTCGGTCGACTTGAGCCCGTCGATGCCGTCGCCCGGGTTGGCGGCCATGCAAACCATCGAACCGGCCGGCAGGTTCGGGTCGCTCGCCAGGCTTGCGTAGTTCATGCCGTACTGGACCGGGCTGCCCCACAGGAAGCCGCCATCCGGCTGCGGCGTCACCGTGATGGCCTGCGAGCCAAGGTTCAGTGTTCCGGCAGCGCCCACGCCCTTGTCGACGATCGAGGCGATACTCGGCGTCATGCCCGGTGCGTTGTAGTGATAGTCCGAGTAGCCCACCGCGCCTTGCGGGACGGCCGGCATGGTGGCCCCGGCAGCGCAGGCTGGAGCGGGGCTCAGACGCGTGGCCGTCCAGGCGCCGGTCCCCAATGTCGATGTGGGATCGTTTTTGGAGTACGTCCCGACTGCGCTACCCCAATCCGGGCTGTTGAATGAACCGGAAAGGAAGTCGATTGTCCCGATCGTCGAATTCAAGACTTGCTGCGACACCGACGCCGTGAACACCCATTTCTGCACTGCCGGAACATAGAGTACCGAACCACTCAGATACGCCCGGGTGCCATCGCTGTGCGTGATGGTGGAGCCAAAGTTGCTGTTTACCTCGCTGATGGTCGCCACGAAGGTGTCGTCCGAGCGGTCGGCATGGTTGAACTGCCACTGGCCGGCAAACAGGCACATGTTTTGGTTTTGCATATGCGTTTGCGCCACTGCGGGCGACACCAGCGTCTTCTGCGGCGAGGCGGCCTGAATGGCGGCGGTGACGGCCGGGTCCGCAGAAAATGCGGCGGGCGTCTGCGCGAAGTTCAACTGCGTATTGGCCAGCGCGGCAACGGACGCCGCCGAGATCTGGATGCTGCTGGCCGGGTTGCCGCCCGAGTCGAGCGATTGCAGGAACGCGCCGATGTTGGTCACGGTGTCATTGGTCACATCGGCGGCGTTGGGTACAAGTGCCAGCGGTGTCACCACGGCTTGCCCGGTGGCCGAGCCAATGGTGACGCCGCCCACCAAGAAGGTGACGGCCAGGCCGGGCACGTAGTTGAAGTGGCCGGCGGCATCCGTCGTGCCGCTCAGACTGCCCGAAACATAATGCAGCCCGCCAACGGGCGCATCCACAAACACGCCCTGCGCGGCTTGCGGCGTGCTTGGGTTGTTGGGGGCGGTGGCGTTGCCGGAATTGTCATTGCCTCCACCGCAAGCGGCAAGGGTGGCACAGAATGCCAAGCATGTGAAACGCATGTTGTTCGTCTTCTTTTTCATCGTAGATCGGCCCCGTGTTGCGCATGGAGGCTTGTGATTGATACGGCAATTAAACGATTGCGAGCACCCGTCTTTGGAGGGGTATTCCACGCAATAGAGGGGGTGTGGCGCAGATATCGAAAAGGCGATTTAATCAGTTCGGTTGGTACTGATTTCGCGGTGCAATTGGGCGTAACGGCTCATCGGTTTCTCCAGGTTGAGCGGCTTCCTGCCGGATCGTCGGGTGACGCATCATCACGCCATTACAGGGCCGTAATCTCTTATTCGTTGGGGCGAGTCAAAACCGGAAGAGTTTTTTCGGGCGACCAGAATCAAGCCCGGCGGCATGGGGGAGGGAAACGTCACGGATGACTGCCTTCAACGTCATCGCGGCCGCCTGAGATACCATGACCGCCTTCACTTGCGTATGCCCAAAGCGTCCGTGATCACGCTGAAACGCGGCAGACTCAAATAACAAGTGCAACGCCGGAATCGTCCTTGCCAATCAGGGCTTGGCTTGATCTGGCGTGTTGGGGAAGCGCATCGAGACACGGGGGGAAGTCGTCGAATGAGTTCTGTTTTTATTTCCTACCGCCGCGAAGACAGCGAGCATTTTGCAGCGCATTTGCGCGATGGTTTGGCCTCTCGGCTGGGGCCGGCCGAGGTGTTTCTGGATGTTGAAGACATTGCCGCCGCGGCCGACTGGAAGGGCCGTTTGCGTGCCGAGCTGGAGGCCGCAGCCTTGCTGGTGGTGGTGGTGGGCCCCCAATGGCTGGACGCGTTTGCCAAACGGGTACCGGCTGAAGACCAGGTGTTGTGGGAGATCCAAACCGCATTGGAACTCAAGCTCACCGTGTTGCCGCTGCTGATTAGTCGCGCTGATTTGCCGGCAGCGCAGGATTTGCCGGAGTCGATCCGGGCCTTGCCGGTGTTCAATGCATTGACCCTGCACAGCACCCGCCGCGAAGACTTCGACAAGGTGTTGGGCGAGGTGATTCTGGCTGCTGAAAAATGCCGCATTGGTCTGGCGGGCCGTGTGCCGGCAGGCTTGAGCCAACTGCTCGACACCCAGGGCGACATGTTGGCGCGTTATGGGCAGCAACCTGACATTCTGACGGTAGAGCACTCGAATGGCCCGCCGTGGCGGGTGCCCGCAGTCGAGGTACTCAATGCCGCAAACGGCGTGGATGAACAGCGGATCGAGGTGAGTCTGGACGACAAGCCATTTGCCCTCCAACTGGGTTCGAGCGCTGCTTTCGATTTGTACGCCAAGGATGCCAAGAGCCGCGGCAAGAAGTTCTACAGCACCGAGACCGCACGGCTGCGGAGCGTGAGCATCGAAGCGGGTGGGCGAGTGCTGCTGCAGTTTCAGCAGGCCGAGTATTTTGACTACGTCAAAACCAATATGGCAATGGATTTCCCCGACCCTATGGATGGCCGTTTGCGTGACGAGGTGCACCCCCATGGCCGGCTGGAGCCACTGGCCCAAAGCGACCTAGCCAACCACACTGGCATCAGCGGCCTGGTGTTTTCCAACGACGGCAAGATGATCATCCAAAAGCGTGGGCCGCAAGTGTTCACCAATCCGAATCAGCTGTGTCCCGGGTATTCAGGGGTGTTGAACGCCAATGATCTTCGGCAGAGCTTGGGGCGGCACGAACAGGCCACCCTTAACGAGGTGAATGTCCTGCGTGAATTGCACGAAGAGCTGGGCGTCAATGGCCGGCAGATCACCAACCGCTGCTTCATGGGCCTGAGCCGCGAGTTGCTGCGCGGTGGTAAGCCCGAGCTCTTTTACGCGGTGGATGTTCAGATGTCAGCCAGTGAAATCTTGGCTTGCTACCCCATGGACCGCGAGGGCGACATCATCGAAGTGCCACTGCGTTATGCGCGGGCACGCCTGAGCCTCGAAGAGTCGCTTTACTACCGCGAGCGCTTTGAGAAGCTGGTGACGCAGTTGGAAAACGAGGGACGCGCCTTGCTCAGTGTGACCTTGTTGACCAATCTGGCCTTCTGGGTCAACCAGAACCAGCCTGCCCGGAGCGTGGCATGAGCGCCTCGCAGATGCGCGCACAGGGCTCGGCCCTGAATCCAGATCTGGCGGCCATCGAGGCCCTCAAGCTGCCTTATCGGTCCAAGCCGGTGGAGGTGCAGGTCGAAATCGCCCGCCGCGACCAGACCGTGGACACCCTCGAAGGGCCGGTGGCCTGCCAGGCCGGCGATGCCATCCTGACCGGCACCGCGGGCGAACGTTGGCCGGTGCCGGCCGCCGAGCTCGACCAGCGCTACGTCTGCCTGAGCCCCGCCACTCAGGACACGCCAGGCCGCTACCAGAAGCGGGTCAAGACAGTCGAGGCCGTTCAGCTGCGGGCCCCGTTGGCGCTGACCTTGTCGCAGGGCCGGGGCGTGTTGCAAGGCCAAGTGGGGGACTGGTGCGTTTGGCATGGCCCTGATGACCTGAGCATCGTGGGCCGGTCGATTTTTGCGGAAACCTACGAGCTGTTGTTCATCCCGGTTTGGGTGGGCCTGCAGGCCGATGTCATTCCGTTGCCAGACCTTGAGGCTGCGCTGCAGGCCTTGCGCCAGCATCTGCCACACACGCCCATTGTCGTGGTGCGGGAAGATGAGCCCGCTTTTGAGGGGCAATCCTGCTGGTGGCGCGTGGCGACGCCGGGCGCGGCGGCGGCAGCAGCCATCGAGCCCAATGCCCCGACCCTGGTGCTGACGCCGCAGGAACTGCTGGCGCCTGAAGGCTTGTTGGCGGCGCTGGCCTCATCGGTGTCGGAAAGCGCGGGGGCTTACACCCGGCGCGTGCTGTGGAACCTGCTGCCTGGGGCTGCGGGCGAGGCGGAAGAGCCCGATGCCGTACAGGTGCTGGCTCGGCAACTGGCGGCCTTGGAGCATTTCAATGCCCACTTGGCCGAGACCTCGACAGAGCAGGGCTGGCCCCTGATACCGGAACGCACCGAGCTACCCGAACCGGCGGGGTTGGACCGGATTCACGCGATTGGCACAGTGGCGGATGGGCTGGCTGGTTTTTACCAAACCCGCTGGCAGAAGCTGGTGCTGGCGACTACGAATGAGCTGGCCGGCCCCGACAGCAAGCCACCGGCGCCGAATCCGCTGCGCTTGCTGGCTTTTGTGGTCCGGCCAACATTGATCGTGCTGGGTTTGCTGGCGGCACTGAGCCTAGCGGCGTTTACAGAGTTGGCCGATGGCTGCCAGGCCGACGACGCGTTTGCCTTTATGGGTTGCGCCAACCCGGTCTGGGAGCACTGGTTTGGCATCGTCTCGCTCTCGCTTTACCTGGTCGCACTGGCTTGGGCTTGGTGCCGATATGCCCAGGCCAAGGCAGAGAAATGGGAGTCTCGACACCAGGACTTGCGCCTGTTGGCCGAGTGTTTGCGGGTGGCCTATGTGCGGGCCCTGCTGGGCAAGCATGACGAGGTGGCCGACGACCTGCCGTTCACCGAATCCACCGAGTCGGCCTGGGTTCGTCTGGCCCTGCGGGCGCTGGCCCAGGCCCAGCCGGTGGGCGCACCGCCGCCAGGTGCAACGCCGGCCGCATCGTGTGCGGCAGCTCGCCGCTGTTTTGTGAACCATCAATTGGTCTACCACCGCAAGAATTTGCTGGCACGGCGCGAGCGCGCCATCCAGCTATTGGCTCGGTCGTCGCGCTGGGGTCTGCGCTTGTTCGCCGGGATGGTGGTGATGCTGGTGGTCGATGTCACGCTGCGGGCGTTCTGGGAGCACCCCCTCAGCCCCATGGCGCATCATTTCGCGGTGATTTTCTTGGTGCTGGGCTTGGCCGCCTGGGGTGCCTGCCGCAAGGTGCTGGACACTCTAGGCTTGGAGCAGGAATTCCAGCGTGGCCAACGGGTGGTGGTCGCGCTGGAACAGGCTGAACAGAACCCTGGCCCTGAGCCGACTCTAGAGGCCGCTGCAGCCTTTCTTGACGACCAGGCGGGTTGGCATGCCCTGCACCGCAGCAAACCGGTCGAAGCGGCCACCGGGGGGTGAGTCGGTACCCAAGCGGAATTTGCCCTCCTACAAGCGTAGACGGTTCGTTCGGCTCAATGGTTTCGATTTGCAGTCCGCCGCCACACGTATCCAAGCGCTGATATCACCAACGGCGACGACCTGGAACGAGTGGTTCCCCAAGATCAGCCAGTCCAGCTTCTCGGAGTCAAGTTCGTCGGCAGTGAACTTCTGAATACCGATCGACATAAGGAACAAGAAAAGAATCTAGTGAAAGAAGCGGGCCGCGCCACTCGGCGCGACCCTTGCGATGTACGGTGCAGCATATCGGTCGGGTGGACAGGTTCGGGAGCCTGATTAGCCAGCGGATCAGCAGATACAACGCCGGGGCCAATCAGGGCTTGCCTCGCCTTGAAGTGATTTTTCCCTTCCTGGATGGGACGCTTGATCGCTACCAGGCGGAGCGCGTCATGCGACGCAAGAAGGAGAGCGAAAGGCGGCTGGATCTGGCCAAACGCAGTGACGAGTCGGATGAAATGGACGCATCCATGCCGGGCGGCGGCGGCGAGGACCCTGCGCCCGCGCTGCCTGCACCTGGCGAGAGTCCCGATGCCGTGTTCTTTCCCGATCTGGCACGGCAGGCAGCCGACGGTACTGAGCCGACGCCGCTGCGCCTGCCTGCGTCGGTAAGGCGTGTTGGGCAGGATCCCTTGACGATCCATCTTGAACGCCGCAGGTATCTGGCCGCATGGCATGCCGTCGCCGTGAGTGTGGATCTGCCTGCATCGACACGGTTGGCATGTTGTATTCCGGCGGAGACTGCCACTTCGACAGGCAAGCGGAGGAAAAGGACCTTCGAGGTGGCACACCGTCTGGAATGGCTCGCACCTCGCCAGCCGGACGCATGGCATGCGCTGCCAGGCGGGGCTGATCTGGCCGATGTGCTGGCAGTGTCGGTGCCGTGCGCAGTCCGGGGTAATCCTGCGCTGACGGCCCAGGGCTTCGTGTGGGACGATGACGCCAATACGCTGGCGTTGTCTGGGGGCGTTTCTGCCACAGCCGCTCTGGCACCCCGGCACGTTGACGGTACCAAGGTGCTGCTCGAATCGGTTGGAGACGATACCTTCTGGCTGGTGCGCGCGCAGGTGGCCAGCGAAAGCAGCTTGTCGGCGTCCGTCGGTGACATTCGGTCCTGGATAGCCTCCCTCAATCGCGGCCGCCGTTGGGGCTATCTGGCTGCAGATGCCGGCCAGGTCTGGGTCGTGGCGTTTGTCAGGAAGTCGGGCGACGCGGAATTGCCGCTGTTGGGCAATGTTGGGCGCGCGTTGCGGCGTGCGGCGCTGCACTATGGATCCAGCGGAGCGAATGCGGAACCGGCGCGCTACCGCTCCCCGACCGGATTCCCGTCGCTGCAATCGATCCGCAAGCAGTATGGCGCGCAGTCCACCGGGATGACTGCGATGTTTGGCAAGAACGTAACCGGCTTTTCCATGAAGAACGAAGATCTCCAGGCATGTGGTCAGTTTCTCGCCGACGTGCCCGTCTGGTTTGCAGAGGCTTTCTCAGCCGTGCTCGATAACCTGTATGAGGCTGCTGAAATCGCTGACGAGAACAGAGGGTTGGCCGTGGACAAGCAGGTGCTGCTGGATGGTGGGATCCTGCATATCCAGACCGAAGGCGCCGAACGCTTCCGCCTGCAGGCGTGGCTGGATCTGCAAGGTACGCAAGGCAATGGCGGCATGCCGACAATGCTGTGGAGCTGGCTGCCAGCCCTCTCGACAAGGGGCCGGCACCGCAGCTCCCCCTGTCGGCGCTCAACGAAATGCCCCATGCGGATGTGGACCGGTGGGAGACAGACGATCTGCCCCGTCAATACGCGTACACGCTCAAGGGCGAGAAGTATCGGCACCTGGCCGTCAGTCATTCGCCAGCAAGCTGGGACCGTTCGCGCGATGCGTTAATGCAGGCCTGGTGCGCGGCGCTGGCATGGATGCGGAATCCCACGACATTTCAGCGCCGTCACTGCCGCGCGGCTTTCGAGACTGCGATGAAGTCGTGAAGTCCGGCCGACCCAGCTCTCGCTCGGACCGGCTGCTCTGGAGCCATCGGTTGTCAACCCTTTCCTCCAGGCGACGGATGGATGGGGGGGCGTCGGCTTATCGGATACCCGTGTCCTCCAGCAGGCCCGTCGGCCACGGATATGCCACGATCACCTCGGCCGACAGGTCCCATACCGAAGGTCGCCCTCGGAAGAACCGCATGCGGTCGCGCATCATCGGATTCAGGGAGGCCACGTCGTCCAGAACATGAGCCTCCGCAGCGACCGCCATGCGCGCGACACGCGGGTGCGACATGGCTGAAGTTCAGCGCCGTGGCTACGGCTGGCGGAGCATATTCCTGATCAACCTGCCCATCGGGGCAGCTGTGATTGCAAGCCTGTCGCTGATCCCCGAGATTGAAGCGAACCCCGGCGAGAAAGTCGACAAGCTCGGCACCTTGGTCTTTGGCACGGCAATCATCCTCGTCGTGCTACCGCTGATCGAGGGGCAGGTCTTCGGCTGGCTGCGGTGGGCCTTTACCGCCATTGCCGCCGGTGTCGCCCTGGGTCTTGGCTTTTTTATGGCCTTGCGGGCGACGAAGGATCGCGCCGGTCAATCGCAACTGCTTCCTGCGGCCTTGCTGCGAAACCGCGACTATATGGCCGGCCTGCTGCATGTGGCGGTTCTGTTTTCAGTGATCATCGGTCTAGTCATGGTGCTTGGCATAGCCAGGACCGCTTCGCTGGGTTTGGTTAGCGGCTCTTAGGCGGCGGTGATCCGGTTTCGGAAGTCGGCGCTTTAGCGCTCTCATCAAGTTGTGACCGCGAAAAAAAGGAGCGCGCGGCAAGAAGGGCAAGCCTCAGAAGAGGCTTGCAATCGAGTCGGCGCTTGTTATCCGGTACGGACGAGTCTCAATGAGGCAGCTTACCCGCGCGGCAGTTGTCCACCCACTCCCATTCCATCTCGAAATTGATCATTGCGGTGTTACCGTTCTCCTTGCGAAAAGCGTCTTCCCAAGAATGAGTGCAGGGATTGCTCTCCGTTGGCCAGTCAGTACGATCTTCTCCTTTGATGGCTCCCACGACTACTTCGGCAGCGCTTACCGGGGTCGGCGTTACCGTAGTACTGGCGGATTTAGTCAGAAGACCGTCCAGCGAAGCCAGCACCTTATCAGCATTCGGTGTCCCTGTCGGAAT
Source organism: Ralstonia sp. 110700041-2 (assembly GCF_056280165.1). NCBI lineage: Bacteria > Pseudomonadati > Pseudomonadota > Betaproteobacteria > Burkholderiales > Burkholderiaceae > Ralstonia > Ralstonia sp. 110700041-2. The sequence goes on from NZ_JBSFAI010000016.1 coordinate 153,116, forward strand.
ATGTGCCTTGCAGGGTTGGAAGGTCGTATTGAAGATTCCATAGGTGGAAGTATCCAGTCGATCAGGTGTTTGCGTGATCACGCCGTTTTCATCCCACGAAAATCTCCAATCATTGGTTGGTGAATCAATGCCGAGATAGCATGACTGGATTTTCCCGGTCTCCGGGTAGAGGTTATAGTTAAGAGGCAAGTCGCCATGGGAGCCTTCATAACCAAAGAGGCTGTACTTGATCTTCTTGCCATCTTCAGCATAAGTCACTACCGTTCCTTTAGGCTGAGCATTGCCATCGAGCAAGAAGGTTTGCTGGACTTTACCGCTATCCGGATAGTATTTCTCGCCAGCGGTATTCACACCATCCGAAAACCCTCCTTTGTAGGTCAAGGCATGATCCTTCGGGCGGTAGGTTTTCACCGTACCATCGATACCTTTCTCGCCAATAGTGGCTGTCACAACTGGCTTGCCATTGCTCAAAGAGGTATAGATCTTTACGTCACCGTAAAAACGCCCTTTCTTGAAAGAGAGTTCGTAAGTTTTATCAGCGCTTCGCGTATCACGGCAAACAACGTCGCCGTCGAGACGACCGTCACTCACGGAGATGTCACACAGCGGGTTGTAAGCAATGCCGGTGGTATCGGCAATTCGGTAAATGAAAGCAAGCGGCCCTGTATTGCCAATGGCTGTCTCAAACGGAACATTGGTGACCTTCCCCGAGAACGGCGTATCGCTGTTCCGGGCATAGATCTTTCCGCCCGAGACGGTCATGTTCCGGTAATCCAGCACACGGCCCGAGCAGGCGGTGAGCGCCAGCGCGGCCAGTGCAGAAGCCAGCAGGGTTGCAGTACGCGGTTTCATGTGTTTGCTCTGTAAGGTGATGTTCAAAAGAAAGCCGTGCCTGCAGAACAGGCACGGCTCAGTCGGTCCCCGTCACGGTCGCCTGCCTTTTGGGGCAGGTTGCCGTTCTGTGTCATGGGCTAGTTGTTGTACTGCCAGGCATTGCTGTAGTAGAGGCCGCCGGCTTGCCAGCCCAGTTGCACCTGCTGAGCCTTGACCGCACCGCAACTGGCGGTCGCCGTCAGCCCGCCAAGTGCATTGGCGATGGTCGATGAGAGCGATCCGTCGCTGTTGGCAGTCGGAATGGACGAGTTGATCGCCAGGGCCGATGTCAGCGCGGAGGGCACGCCGTTGACCACGGACCTGGGGAACGACGAGGCGAACGCTGCCCATAGGTTCGGATACGCCGGTGCGTTGACCGGGTTGGTCCACGTCACCGTGGCGGAATTGCTGGGGGGATTGCATCCCGGTCCCGTGGTGCCGGCCGTCAGATAGCTGGCCACCGTTGCGTTGCTCAGCGTTTGCCACGGTGCGTGAATGCCCGCTGCCGCGGCCACGTTGGGACCGACATTGAGCACCTTCTGCGGCGTGCCGATCGCGGTTCCGGTCGCGTCGTACATCGTGACGGTGTAGACACCGTACTGCGCAACGCCGGAGACATCCACCGGCTGCGAGGCGTACTCGGCCAGCCCGCTAGGAGTGTAGGAACTGCTGCCTCCCGACAGCGACGCCCACGACCACTTGTACTGCGTCGACATGCCGATGTCGGGTCTGGGGACGGGGCCATTCGTCACAAACGGCGCAGTCAATGCCGGCGCCGGGAACGTCAGGCGCGGACTGATCCGCGGATCGATGTTCGTCATGTAGACGCCGCCGGCCGGAAGACCGGGACCTTGCACCGAGGCGGACGTGACGAGCGTGGTCGTGGTGCCGACCGTGAAGCTGGCCGGAATCCGGATATCCAGCCCCGACTCGAAACGCCCGTTGCCCGCGTCGGCTGCGTTGAGGAACTGCTTGCGGCCCAGGAACGAAGCGATGTACAGGTTGAACTGCTCCTGATTGCCGATGATGTCCCAGGAGCCATCGGACCGCTGCTGCACGATGTCGCTGGCGAAGTTCGCCATCCCCGTCGCGTCCGTGAAGAGGAAATACACCAGCGCAGCGTTCCCGGTGATGTTCGGCAGCGTATTGGGCTTGAGGAACGTTACCGTCTTCACACCCGTCAACTTCGAGCCCGCGGCCGTCAGGCCAGGATGACGCGCCTGGAGGGTGGAGAAGCCCTGGTTCAGATAGCCAGCATCAATGGCCGTCGAACAAGCTGAGGCCGTGCCCGCCAAACACTGGCCCAACTGCGAAACCAGCGTCGCCAGATAGTTCGCCGGCTGCGGCGGCACCGCCAAGGTCGCCGTGGACGACGCGCCTTGGTTCAACTGGATCGCCGTGTTCGGGTCCGCCACGCTGGAGAGCTGCAGGCCGCTGTCCTTGGTCGATTGCGTGATAGTGATGGCATCGATCACCGCATCCGCACCCGTCTGGTTCGGCGTGAAAGCACCACCGATCGGATCAAACGACCCAGCATCCAATCCCTTTGCCGCCAGGATGGCTGACAAAACGGCATTGAGCTTCGTCACCGAAGCGGAGACGGCAGAGGAGGTGACGACCGCTAGCGCTGCAGACGAGGCCAGACCGCCCGGATTGCCATCAGACGTCAGTTGCGCGGTGACGGCCGTGGTCAGCGGCGTCACGTTGGCAACCACCGGTGCGGCGCTGCCGGTTGCTGTGCTCGCGACGATCGAATACAGCGGCAGCGAGATACCGCTCGGGTCGCTGGCGGTGATGAGCAGCGGTGCGGTGAGGCCAGCCAGCTGCACCGTATAGCTGCCATTGGCGTCACTGGTGGTCGATGTCGTCTTGCCCTTGGCATCAACAACGACGACCTTGGCGCTCGACAGTGCCGAGCCGACTGCGACGGTGCCCGTCAGACTCTGCGGGCTGGCTGCAGGAGCCGTCGAAGTGCCGCTCCCAGCAGCACTGCCGCCATCCCCGCCGCCACAGGCTGCCAGAACGGCAGCCATCATGGCGCTCAGGACGAATTTGCCACCCCTTACGTAGATCTTCTTCAATTTTCAGCTTCCTTTGTTGGTGTTGTTGGAAACGTGTTTCCGATGCGGCGTCGACCGTCTTGCGGATTTGCGAGGTATTGGTTGATAACCACCCCTTCGAGACTCGGTCCCCTGTGGCGCTGGAGATCTCTCGAGGTCGCCATCCCTCCGACTATATCGTCATTCAACTAATTAAGTTGAATAGCAACCCTAAAAACCCTTCATTCCAATCGGACGGTATCCAACCATTCGGGTGGAAAAGGAGGGCGCATGGCGGGTACCGACATGGACCGACTTGCGGAGATGGTGGGGCGGGCGATCGCGAGAAACCGCGTTGCAAGCAACCTCACCCAGGAGCAGGTCGCAGAACGATTGGGTATCGGTAACGAAGCGGTATCGCGGATGGAGCGAGGCGTGGTCATGCCGACCGTGGCCCGCTTGGCGGAACTGGCTGACATTTTCCAGTGCGATTTGCCAGATTTACTCACCGAAGTGAGCAATCGCTCCAGCGATCAGGCCAGCTACATGACCCGCTTGCTCTCCAAGCTAAGCAATAACGACCGGACCATGGTGGTCGAGATCGTCGAGCGCCTGACAGGGCGCTTGGGTCGTCGCTGACTATCCGCAGGCACCTCAGTAATCGTCGGGTAGCAGGATCGTGGTGGCTGACCGGTCCGCCTCGGTAATGATCCAGACTTTGCCGCCTGTCGGAATTGGATAGCTCGACAGGATGCGCAATCCCAATAGCACCGCCAGTTCATTCTGCAGGCGGTCGTCTTCAGACAACTCACCCCAATCACCGTGGACGTGTCGGGCCAATAACAGTACCTCCGGTAGCTTGGCGGCTTCGAGCGCCGCGAGAGCGGCTGGGGTAACCAGGGTGACGCCGAGTTCGAAACGCGGCTTGGTGTAATCGATATTGGGTTGTTGCATGGTGGGTTTCCTGAAATGGGGACGTGCATCGGCCTCCGAAGAAACCGGATGGGACACGTCGGGTAGGAAAGAGAGAGAAAAGCAGCCGGGCGGTAGCCCGGCTTATGCCGTCAGGTTGAATTCGGCGAGCTGACGACGCAGGGCAATGGCTCGGGCCTGCGAGCAGCCAAGGTGACGGCGGATGTCGGCGACGGTAACCCGCACGCGGCCTGCACCCACGTCTTGTACGAGCCGAACCAGGTCAGGATTGGGTGGCGCGACCGGGTTGCCGCCCGGTTCGTGACTCGCCATGACTGGTGGATGACTGACCGTGACCGGTTCCGGGACTGCTGTGGTTGTTGGTGCCGCAAGTCTTGGCCGCAGCGTGACGGCCCACAGCAGGCAGGCGACGCTCTCCAGTACCGCAGCGAAGACAAGGCCTGTCAGCAGGTCGATGCGAGTCACGGTGGTGCCCAGTAACGCAGCCAGTCGTACCGTGACGGAATCGGTTGCCAGAGCGTCGCGCCGTGCCTCCGTCAGGTCATCCGCCGTTTGCCGACGCCGAATCTCGCCGGCTTCTGCCTCCAGCGCATCGAGCTTGCCAGTCAGGGTGACGCGACGAGCTTCCAGTACCGAACAGTCATGCGGGCAGCGACGTGCATTCGCTATCGCTAGCTGCGCGGTCACGGTGGCCCGCTCAGCCATGACTACCGTGAGGCTGCGTCCGGCCACAGGCTCGGTCACCGGAACTGCCGCTGCCCGCAGATCCCCGGCATGCTGCTGGGCCAGCAGGAAGAACGTCAGGTGGCCGAAACAGGCGGTTGCCATACAGGCCAGCCACAACACGCCGGCTACAGTACGCACCCGGCACGGCGACTCTCGGACCAGGGTAGGCAACAGGTGTGCACTGACGACCAAGACAACACTGATCGCCACCCACACCAGCCGCTCGGCCAACGATCCGCCACGCTGCCAACCGGCCAGCACCGACAGGCAGATTGCGGTGCCGGTTGCCCCGATCGACAGTGCCCAGCAGGATAAGCGGATCATGCAGCCGTCCCGCCTAGCAAGGCCGCCTTGCGGTCCAGCTTGTCGCACAGGCTGGATGGTCCGGGCTCGCCAGTCGCTCCAGCGTCGCCGGACGCCTGGCTGTCGCCACCGGTCTCCGGATAGAACTCCTCCGCGACCGCCGTCACCTCCTCAGGGCTGTCCTCGAAGGCTCCATTGGCAAAGCCGATCTTGGCGGCGATATCCAGGGCGGTCTGATCGAATCCGCTGGCCTTACGGCGTGCGTCCAGCTCGCGGGCCTCGGCGATCGTGGCTTCCATCGTCGCCCCCGCCCGAACGCCCAAATCCACGTAGTAGATCGCGGCCCGATAGCTCTGGGTGGTGGATTTACCTCGCAGCTTCAGTTCGAGTGCCAGGCAGGCCAGCAGGTTGCCGGACACCGCGCTGAAGTACTGCAGTCGCGCGGCCAGCGTGCGGATCGAATTGAATGAGGTGGTGCGGAAGATGAACGAGCCCATTTCATCCTCGTCGCCCACGATCACGTTCAGCCGGCCATACGGCTTGCAGCCGCCAGCTCCGCCGAACTGGCAGCCGTCAGGTGAAGGGCAGGGCAAGATCGCAATGCCGTCCTGCTCGACCCGCTTGCATCGCTCGCCGTTGCCGACGCAGACAGGGCGTCCGGTCTCGCGGTCGAAGAGGCAGTACTCAGCACGGAGGTTGAGGTCCGGATCGTTGAACAAGAGTCGCACGGGAATCGAGCGCAACTTGCCCGGTGTCGCCTTACGTAGCGACTCGTTGAGCGGATGGAGCATCCACCCATCCCGGTTCTGCACCTGGGTGGTCAGCGTGAATTGATCATCTTTCTCCGGCAGGCGCTTGCCGTTCTTCTCGACTACGCGGCCAATTGAGATGCGCCCGATGACGGGCGGGGTAATGGCGAGACCTTTGAGCATGAGAATGGGCTCCTGAAGTCAGGGGTAAATGAGGAAGCGGCGCGAGCCGGTTTTGGGAATGGCGTACTGCTGCACGAGATCCGGGTGGTCGGCACGTAGCCGCTCCAGATCAGTTGTCGAGCCGTCTTTGCTGCGCTTGAAGGTGACTTCGCCGGTTTCGAAGAGCGCCCGCGAGGCATCGCCCATGGCCTGCTGGAGGGTCTGCTTGAGCTTGGCTTCGACTTGCTGGTGGGCTTCGATCTCGGCCCGGACGGCCACCAGATCAGCAAAGGCGGCGGACAATTGACGGTTGTCGGAGAAATCCACCGTGCCGCCGCCGTCCTTGGGATAGAGGCAGCGCAGCGCCCGGTCGGCGGATTCGGAGCCGTCTCCCGGTGGTGGCTTATCAGTCTCGACGTAATGCCAGAACTGCGCCTCAAGCGGGATCAATCGAGCAATCAGATCGTCGTCCCGCTCGATGCGGTGTACGGCCAATTGCTGGCCGCATAGCAGCACTGCGACATCTGCAGCACGCTTGCCGGTGACCGCCAACTGATGCTGCACTTGCAGCTGCACGTATTCGGGCACGCCGTCCTGCCAGTGGCGGGCTCCGAATTCGCCCGCCGTCTTACACTCCAGGATCTGCACGTCGGATGCGCCGATGACCTCCCGGTCCAGATTGGCGAGCATGAACGGGATGGTGGGGTGCTGTAGGACGGCGTTGACTTTGCGGACCCGGTTGCCCGTCTGCTGGGTGTAGGCAGCGGCCACGATCGGTTCCAGCAGCGTCCCCCAGTAGACAGGTTCCCTGGTGTCGCCGGGGTCGGGCTTGGGCAGGTCGGCATCACGCCCGGTCTTCTCCAGCCACAACTCCAGTTGACTCTTGTACGGATTCAAGCCAACCGCAGCAGCGGCATCCGACCCACCGATCCCCGTCTTGCGGACGGATAGCCAATCGGAGCGACTTAGCTGCTTGGTCTCTACCAGGCGAAGAGCGGGCCGGCCCCGTTCCTTACCGCGTACGGTCTGAAAGGCGTCGGACATAGCGGTACCTCCTTAGAAGCACAAAAGCCCGGTGAACCAAAGTTCGACCGGGCTTTGTGTGAGAAGAGAAGTGAGGATCAGACGACCAGCTTGAGCGCCTCATCCCAGGCTTTCTGCTTGAGGGCGGCTCCCTGACCGAACCAGGCTGCATCCAGGCGATGATCGTCACTGCGTGCGCGGCGATGGTGGTCGACAAACTCCGTGATGCTGTTGACCAGGCCCCACGCCGTACCGGCCGCAGATGGCAGATCCGCCCCTTTACCGCTGCCGGTATAGAGTTCTCCCACCGCCTTGATGGCCCGCTCGTTGACGACTACACGATCAGCCAGATTCGTCGTCGAATAGGTCAGTACTCGCCGGAAGAAGGTTTCTGCGGCCGAGTCGGTGACCTTGCGCTCGGCGAGTGCCTTGGTGCGGGCCATGAAGCTGTCCCAGGATGAGACCGCAATACCCAGTTGGCGCTTGACGGCAGCGGCATCGAACTGCGAACGGTGCGGAACCTTGACCACGCCGGTACCGTCGCCCAGCGCGATTTGTAGCGTGTTGTTGCACACAACACGCACCGACGTGAACTGCGCGGTGGTGGCGAGTGTCCCGTCACAGGCAGTCGCCAGAAGCAGATAGCCATCCACCTTGTCCTTGCCCTTGAGCAGGCCAGTCTGGCCGGTTTTGGCAAGTGCCCAGAACTTGCGGCCTTCTTTGAGGACGCCGGCGGTTTCCAGCTCGAAGCCACCGACTTCCGTCAAGTCTCGGTAGAACTCCAGGATCTCGGCAGGCTGCACTACGTTGTATCGGGCACTGACGACGGACAGAGGGGCCTTCGTATCCGAGCGATAGAGCACTTTCTGTTCCGGGAAGGCGTGAATGGAGCCGAGGCTGGAACCAGCGCTGCCTGAGACGAAGCGCACTTCGGTTTCTTCGATCTGCCAGTTCATGCCGGCCTGCTTGGCCCAGACCTCAACGGGCTGGCGGGGTGACAACTGATTGCCGAGGCCGTGCCACGGGGTTTGACCAACATAGGCCATGGTTTGGACGAGATGCATGGATGCTCCTTGGAAAGACAAACGCATAAAGCCCGGCGGAAGCCGGGCTCTGTGATGGATGGAAGGGGAGAGAGAAAACGTGCCGTCGACCGGGTCAGCGGTTGCTGAAGGTGTGACCGCAGTCGAGACAGACAAAGTTGTCGAGTACGTGGGTATCGACGGCGTCACCGAGGGCAGCGCCGGCTGCGCAGCCAGTCGTGCCACCGATGAGGCCACCGAGGATGGCGCCAGCAATGCCACCGAGTGCAACTCCAACTGGGCCGGCCAGCATGCCGACCGTAGCGCCGGCTTCGGCACCGGAAACAGTCATAGCGACGCCGCCTACAGCACCGGCGAGGGCACCCACCGTGCCGCCGACCTTGGTTGCGTGGTTGAGAGTGTCAGTGCGAGAGGACTGACAGCGAGGGCAGGGGATGGTCATTAACACTCCTTGTTTAAGAGACACGGGCGGACACGTCGTGTCCGCTTCAAGGGAGTGATATGTGACCCAAGAAATCTGGAATCCTGAGACGGTGCAGCGATGGTTAGCATTCGGTGGCCTGGCTCCGCCGCAGCGGATTGTGCGACGTGGCTGCAGGGGTGGTTGCGTTGATCCTGGCAGAGTTAATATTGCTGGCGGTGGAGCAAATCGACATGCGCGCAGGCACCGACACGGTGCTGGTACGGGTGGTGGGTGTTTGGAGCGGCGAGACCGCACCATGTCTACCCGTTTGCCAACAAGCCGGCTACGCGCATGAAGGTGCTGGTCTATGAGAGCATCGGGATCTGGCTGGCGGCGCGGCGACTGAACAAAGGGCGTTTCATCTGGTCGGACAGCATGACGGCCATTGCAACGCCGTTGTGCCCCGAACAGCTTCAGGCCTTGTGTTCGGCTTGCCTTGGCAACGCGTCGGCCCTGACGGGTGTCGGTGCGCAGCTATTCCTCAAGCTGCCCGGTCCATTCGTCCACCACGCTCGGACTGACCCGCTTCGGGCACTTCGGCTCCGTCGCTCCCGGCTCCCGCAGCTACGCCCGCACCGTGTTCTGGGACAAACCCGTTCGCCGTGCGATCTCCCGCAACGGCAACTTCTCGCGGAAATACATCCGTCTGATCTTGGTCAACATGCCCACCGTGATCACCCCTGTATCCCCTGCTCAAAGATTGAGCAGGACATTCAATCACGTGGGTCAAATTTCGATGCAAATCACCCCGCCAAGTGGGTCAATTCTGCTCGCGCGTTAACATCTGTTACGCCTCTGGCCCCCGCAGGGCTCGCCCAGCCGGCTACCAGAGACGCACCCTGCCCGCATTGCGGGCACCCAAAGCTCGACGGATCCGAGGATGCACTCAGAAAAAGCATTTGCCCTCGGCTGCTACCCGAGCGGCTCCGGTAAAATGTAGGTTATTCAGTAAAAGATAGACACGGCGTTCAACCTTGCGCAACCTCCGACGGTCTTTTGCGGCGTCCAGGAGCATTATTTGCCGTCCAGGCCGTAATTGGACGCATTTTAGGAACATTTTGTGAGTTTAGAAGAAGCCAGTCGACCCATCCAGGAGAGGTGGTCTGAAATCGTCCAGCACGTCAAGGATGAGTACCTCTCGACGGCGCAATCCTACCCGTGGATTGTTGGATTTTCGGGAGGCAAGGACTCAACGGTCGTCGCCCACGCCGTCTTCGAGGCCCTCCAGGCCATCCCGCCCAGCCAGCGCACCCGCCCCGTCCACATCGTCTCGAACGATACGATGGTTGAAAGCCCCTTGGTAATGGCACATCTGGACGACGTGTCTCGCCAGATTCAAGCTGCCGTGGACAGCTTGAGCCTTCCCATCACCGTGGCCCGTACTCGCCCGGACCCAGATAAGACCTTTTGGGTCCTGCTCATTGGCAAGGGATATCCGAGCCCGAACCAGCAAATGCGCTGGTGCACCGACCGCCTGAAAATCCAACCGACGAGCACCTACATCAAGGACAACGTTTCGAAGCACGGCGCAGCAGTGGTCGTCCTCGGGGTGCGTCGAACCGAGAGCGTCCGCCGTATGCGTACGGTGGATAAGTACGAAAACGACCGTGGCTCAAACCTTAACCCGCACTCGAGCATTACGGGCGCCTACGTCTTCCGCCCCATTGTCGACCTGACGACGGACGATGTCTGGGAAATTCTCGGCTCGTTCCCTGCTCCCTGGGGGGGCACACACACCAAGCTGTTCCAGCTTTACCGTGATGCCGAGGGCGGCGAGTGCCCTGTGGTGCTGAGCAAGGACGAGGCACCGGGTTGCGGCACAAAGAACAGCCGGTTCGGCTGTTGGACCTGCACGGTCGTGGAGAAAGACAAGAGCCTCCAGGGTTTTGTGGACTCTGGCCAGCATGCCTACAAGCCACTCATCGCCTTCCGTGATTGGCTGGTCTCCGTTCGTAACGATCGGACCAAGCGCAGCGCTATTCGGCGCAACGGGCGCTTGACCTTCGATGTATCGGGCAAACACATCCCTGGGCCCTTCACTATCCAGGCTCGGCAAGAAATCCTGAATCGCCTACTTGCAGTTCAGGCCGAGTTCGGTGCCCAGCTAATTACCGACGACGAGCTTGACTTGATTCACAAGTATTGGGCGATGGACCTGCAGCAAGAGGAGACACTGGCAAATGCTTGACACCTACGAAGACAGTGGCGTTGCTGACCTGCCCCTATGGGCCGACCCGGAGGCGAACGAAGTCTTGCGGGCAGTTTGCGCAAAGCACAAGGTTCCAGTGCACGTCATTACGGACTTGGTGGCGTTGCAGCGGGAGCGGCAGCACCAAGAGCGAGCGGCTGGTATCAACGCGCGCTTTGAGGAAATTCTTGGCGGTATGGAATAAAAACGGGGGCCGTGCTTTGTGGATTTCAAAAATTGAGCTGACAAACTTCAAGAGTTATCGGCACGCAGAATTCAATTTCCCCGAGCCAGAAGGCGAGCAGAATATCGTTCTAATTGGGGGTATCAATGGGTATGGCAAAACCTCTGTGTTGGAGGCGCTGTATTTGTGCCTGTATGGTAAGGACGCCATCGTTCACTTGGCGCGCGCTGGTCTGAAGACGGATGGATTCAAGGGCTATCCCTCCTTTTTGGAGGGCGCCTTCAATGGTGAGGCCCGTCGCGCCAGCGAAGACGTCATGTCGGTGCGTGTGGTCATCCAAAAGACGAAAACCAAGGGCATCGACATTTTGCGCCGCTGGTATTTCCGCACCTCGACGGGGGCGTGGCTCGAAGATGAAACCGTCGTCCGCGAAGTGACGCGCGGCGTGCCCGGCCTGCCAAAAACCGACGGTAAAGCTGGTTTCCTGTTGTCCGACATGTTGGACGACCGTTTCGTGCCTGCCCACGTGGCACCGTTTTTCTTTTTCGATGGCGAAGAAGTAAAGAAACTGGCTGACCAAAATCGCGTCGAGCAGGTCAAGCAAGGCTTGGAAGGTTTGCTGGGCGTGATGCTGCTGCGGAACTTGGCCGAGCGACTTAAGGGCTTCGAAGCCACCAAGCGCTCCGGCATTGCCAATGTCGACGACCAGAACATCGACCGCATGCTGGAGGCACTGACCGCCGACGAGGTGAAGCTTGAAACCCTGAAGGCCGATGCGGAGAAGAGCCGGCAGCGTCTTGAGGAACTGAAAGCCGAACGGAGCTCATTTTTTGAGCGTATCACCGCTGCTGGCGGTGGTGGTGGCGACATCGCGACGGTCAAGGACTTGGTCGAAGAGCGTGAGCAGCTGCGTGGCGGGCAGCGTGAAGTGCAGAAAGCCTTGGAGCGAATCCTGGCCGATAAGCTGCCCTTCCACCTGATGCCCAAGAGCCTCTTGCAGGATTTCCGGACTCAGCTGCAGCGTGAGGTGGCTCTCACCGAGTGGCACGCCGAGTGCCGGGCATTGCAGCCCAAGCGGGCCAAGTTTGAGAATGCGTTCTTAGGCGCCAGCACGCCCGAAATCTCGCCGAACCTGACTGATGCTCAGGTCGCTGCAATCAAGGGCCGTATCGAGACCGCTTGGGCCTCACTGTTCCATCCACCGCCATCGAACTGTGCCGACGAAATCACTCACGGCTATCTGCACGAGAGCCTGCGTGAGCGTGCGCTGTCGTTCCTCGACTCTATTGACGTGGGTCAGCAAGAGGTGCTGGAGCTTTTGGGCCGGCAACGCGACCTGAGCGCGCGCATTGAGGAGCTCAATCGCAAGATTTCACGAGTTGAAGGCATCGACCGCGACGGTACGTTGGCCGATCTGAAGAAAAACCTGAACCGTGTCTCGAAGGAAATCGACGACATGGAGGCGCACATCCGCGATGACGACCGCGAGGTCATTGGTCTGGAAGTCACGGTCAACAACACGCGCTCTCGGTACCAGCAGGAAGCGAAGCGCCGCGATGAGACCAGTCCGGTTCGTCAGCTTCTGAGCAAGTCCGAGCGCGTGCGCGCGGTTGTCGACGAGGTCATTCCAGCGCTATTCCCGCTCAAAATCAAAGCCCTTTCCGACGCGATGACTCGAGTCTATAAGCAACTGGCTCACAAGACGCAAGTCTCTCGCATCGTCATTGATGGCGATGGCACGACACACGTCCTCAGCAAGACTAACAAGGAGATTTCGTTCGACCGATCCGCAGGCGAGAACCAAATCTTTGCCACGGCCTTGATCGCTGGTCTGGCGGAGGTGTCGAAGGTAAAGGCCCCCTTGGTGGTCGACACGCCGCTGGGTCGTCTGGACAGCAAGCACCGCCAAAACATCCTCGATTTTTGGATTGGTAATACGTCCCGCCAAGTCATCTTGCTGTCGCAAGACGAAGAAATCGATGTCGATCTCTACAAGCGCATCAAGAAGCATGTCAGCGCCACTTTCCTTCTTACGCATGAAGACGTGGGTGACGGTATGGGAAGAACAACCGTAATTCCAAACAAGTATTTTGGGGGTGCCGCATGAGCGACCTAGACCTCCAACAGGCACTGAGCTCCCGCTACAAAACAAGCCTAGAGGCCGACGGCTACACCGACCAGCTCCGGCAGCACTTGGCACTCGAGACCAAGGCGCAGGTTGCTCGACTCGCAATTGGTCGTTCTCTGGCTATGGGCGGGTTGTTGGATATGGTCATTGATGGGCAGGGGCGAGATATTCCTGCGTCCTCTCTTTTCACTGCCGAGAACATTGGTGCCTGGGTCGGGTTGATCGTGACACAGTCGCTCGCGCACGGCGGCCCGGTCGTCGATTCCATGGACAGCTTGCGTCTAGCAATCCGGGCCCACTGGCATCGGGGCGCGCTGTCACTTTGGGCAGACTGGAAGGCGAGTGACGAGAACTACGACAAATTCATTGAGACTCTGGTTGAACGCCGTTCAGACATGCCCGAGTTCTCGAGCTGCAAGTCCACCAAGGTGCGCGACGATGCCAACCTCGGTGGAGAAAAGGCGCCGGAAGACGCGTCGGTAACACTGGCAAAGGCGCTCGACGAACTTGGCATCAAGGTTCAAGTCAAGGAGGCCATCCATGGCCCCCGCATCACGCGCTATCGCGTGCTTCTGATGAACTTGGCCGACTCCGCCAAGCTCAAGCGCAGCATGTCGCAGCTGGGCCTAGCCATGAACCTGGGTGAGGCGTTGCCGACCGTCGCCAATGGCGACGAAGCAAAAACCGTCTTCATTGACCTACCTCGCTCGAAGGCCACGTGGAAGACCGTCGGCATCGAACGGCTGCGCGAATGGGCGCAATCCGGCTCGCGTGACCAAAATCAGCTGATGGTTTATGCGGGCGTTTCTGTCACCGGCGAAGACCTTAGCTTCGACCTGACTGCCGCGACACATCTATTGGTCGGCGGCACGACTGGTTCAGGCAAGAGCGTTTGCTTGCACTCGCTGCTTCTGTCTCTTCTGCTGCGCCACACGTTGGACACCCTGCAACTTGCGCTCATCGACCCGAAGCAAGTGGAGTTCCGGCCGTACGCCAAGCTGCCGAACCTCTATCACAATGAAATCGCGACAGAGGTGACCGCTGCACGGGAAATGCTTGAGGAGTTGGTCGTTGAGATGGACACGCGTTATGGCGTGTTTAACCGCCTCGGTGTCAACAACATCGGTGAAGCGCGTCGCAAGGGTCAGGCGTTGCCCTACATCGTCGTGTGTATTGAAGAGATGGCTGATCTCCTCATGCAAGATCAGAACATTGAGCCATTGATTGCTCGCTTGGCGCAGAAGGCCCGAGCCGCTGGCATCCACCTGATACTGGCCACGCAACGACCGGACGCGAAAACCTTCACGGGCCTCATTCGAAGCAACATCCCTGGGCGGATTGCCCTGACGGTTCAGAAGGGCACGGAGTCTACTATCATTTTGGACGAGACCGGTGCGGAGAACCTACTAGGGCAGGGCGATATGCTTTTGAAGATGCCAGGTGAACCGCTGCGCCGCGCTCATGGGGTACTCCTAAAGCCAGATCAGGTGGTGGCCGCCATTGGGAAGAAGATCTAAAAATAACGGGGGGGGCATGACAACAGAATCGAGAGATTGGACTCGGCATTGGACGGCCTTAAAGCGTGAGTTGATTCTGCGCGCAGTCGAGCCCTTCGAGTCTCCAACTTTTGTTTTGTTTTTTTTGGCAATCGTTGTCGGGGTTGGTGGCATTGGAATATGGGTCGAGCTTTTCAAACTTATTCGACCACAAGGAACGCCCGATCCACTTGGCGGGTTTATCACATCCCTTATCGCCTTTTTCTTCGCAGTCGTGGGCACGTCATGCACGCAGCTAATTATCGAGGAATCGGAAAGCAAAGCCTTACGCGCATTGGCTCAGTTCGTTCTGTTTCTAGCCTTTGTCGGCGCTGCCCTTGCGATCGCTGGCGTGGGCTCTGGACAGGCGGGCGTCTGGTCCTGGACACTCGCGTCCATTGCTGCCTTGGTGGTTTGGTGGGTAGCCAACGCTAAGTCTCCAGGACTGAGGGATCCTGACGCCCCGACCGGGGGAGCAGTGACAAAGAAGCTGCCAGGCGATCTTTCCGATTACAAGACAAAGTGACGCTAGGAGGACGACATGGTCACGTTTCCGTTGAGTGTGCCGGCTCTTCGAGTTGTCCAGCCCATTGGGGTGTATTACGTTGCGGTTATTCCCGCCGAAGTTTTGCTTCAAGTCTCGTACAGCGACAAGCTAACCGCCAAGTGGGATGCAGAACGTAGCATTTATGTTCTTGAAGGTACGCAACGTCCACTCCAGGAGAAACGCTTTCAGCAAATAGCAGAATACATAACTCGCGCGGACTCTGCATTTCCGAACACAATCATCCTGGCGGCGAACTTTCGACAGGAGGACGGTCTGCTTGAGACTGGTCCTGACGAAACATCACCGTCGGGGACGCCTGATCCACGTTGGAGCATTGCTGACGGTGTCGACGGAATCGCGATGCTCACTATTCCGACAAAGGAAAAGCTGGCCGCAATCATCGACGGGCAGCACCGATTGCTTGGTTTCACGCAGGTCAAGAAGCCGGAGCTTCTGAAGATGCAGTTGATTTGCTCAGTGTTCCTTGGTTTGCCAAAGCCATTCCAGGCCCAGCTATTTGCCACAATTAACTCGACGCAGAAGGCGGTTGACAAAAGTCAGACATATGAATTGTTTGGCTATAACCTTGAGGACGAAGATCCGGAGGAGTGGAGCCCGGATAAGCTTGCTGTTTTCATTACTCGCAGGCTTGGCACGGACTCAGAATCGCCTCTTAAGGGGCGTGTTGTAATAGCTGCGGAGACGGACGAAGAGCTCAAGGCTTTGGGGGCAGAGGCGGACTGGCGAGTATCCACTGCTGTAATTGTTGACGGGGTTCTCCGTCTGATAAGCAGTAACCCGAAGCGCGACACTGCGGCTATGTTGGAAGGCAGTCGTAAACCTCGCGCAGTTCTCAGCCAAGGGCGAGTTGATCGCTCGGTACTACGAGATCTATATCTTGCTGGACAAGATGAAGTGCTCTACATCCTTACTCGCAACTATCTGGAGGCGTGCGAGAACATTTTCTGGCGAGATGCTCCCAAAGACTCTTACATTACGAAGACCGTCGGGGTACAGGCGCTGTTAGACGTTCTGAAGATCGTGGCCAAGAAGGCGAATGAAGATCGCGACATATCGGTATCTCGTTTCGAGGGGATTCTCAAGCCAGCGGCAGACATAGACTTCGCTGCCGACGCATTCAAGAATGCGAGTGGAGCCGGAAGGACGACCATAAAGCGCGCCATAGTGGCAGCCTGCGGGCTCTAAGCGACTATCGCAGTGTGTGGCCAAATCGACCACGATGCATCGTAGGCTACCCCCGAACAAATCATCGCCAAGCTGCGCCTCATCGAAGTGGCGATGAGCTGCGGCAAGACCGCCCAACTGGCTTGCTGAGCTGCGCAGGCGGTATGAGAAGGACTGGTTTGATGCGACAAATCGACGGGAAAGCAGATGGGTTGCCGAACTGCGAGCACAGTTCTCTGCGCCCCGCTGGCACTGCCTTGATGGTGTCAAGCTGAAGCGGGATGGTAAGTCGGGGCAATCGAACCAAAGTGTTCCCGAAAATTGGGGGCATATTTGGGGGCATGGAAGAGCTTGGGAATCTTGAAAATCCTTGTGTATCAAGGGTATGAAAGATGAGTTGCATTCCTGCAGCCGCACCAGCATCACGAGAACGGCCTCCCTCGCGGAGGCCGTTTTCTTTTGGCGAGCGCGTTCAGGCTGCTACGCGTGCGTTTCTTCTCCAAGATGCACGCCCAGCGGCGCTTGGTATCCATGCTCGCGCACGCATGCGTTCCTTCACGGTCACCGTTTCGCGATCGGCGTGGATTCTGCCGAGTGCTACCGAGTCCCGATCGCCCGCGATTCAGCCTCGCAACGCTCAACCGCGCCGCACCCAGACGACCTTGCCGCCCTGGATGCCCAGGTTGCGGCGTTCTTCGCGGTAATCCATGGTGCCGGGCAGGGCCTTGCCATCGCGCTCGCTGACGCGCCAGAGGCAACCGTTGAGCAGGGCTGTGGCGTCCTGTTCGGATTTGCCGATCAGGGCGTCGTCGGGAGCGGCGGCCGCCTTGCACGTGGTGGCGGGTGGGGTGTGTTCGATCATCTTGGATTCGCCCGCCTTCCCGGCTTGTTCTAATCCGGCCGTCGAGCAGCCGGCCATACCGGCGATTGCCGCAATCGTGGTGATTAGCGTTGCCAAGCGCGTCATACAAGGTCCGTCTGATGTCGTTGTGGAGAGCGCGCCCAAGTGACGCGCTCAAGCGTGACGGCAGTGTACCGATACCGGCTTGCGAGGCGCCTTGCGTCCGGAGTGTTGCCGCTGCGCAATGGCTTGGTAATACCCCCTGAAATCCACCGCTGGGAGAAGTAGAATTTTCTCGTTAAGAGGGAGTTCTGCAGATGAAGAAGTCGAGATTCACAGATAGCC